>JBKJML010000119.1:0-28408 GCA_046596415.1 Gaiellaceae bacterium
GCGTTGATCGGGCGCTCGACCGAGCCGCGACGCGGCCGCCGGCGAGGCGCCAAGGGCCGGTGGTGCGGCATCGCACGGCTATAGTAGGCCAGGGCAGGCCCCCACAGCGACCTCGCAAGGCCCATTGCCTGACGCCTCCACCATCCTCCTCGTTGACGACGAGGACTCGATCCAGAAGCTCCTGACCTACCCGCTCGAGCGTGACGGGTTCAGGGTGGTCGCAGCACGCGACGGCGAGGAGGCGCTCCTGCGCTTCTCGGAGCAGCCCTTCGACCTTGTCGTGCTCGACATCATGCTGCCCCGCCTCGATGGTCTCGAGGTCTGCAAGCGGCTGCGCGCGGAGAGCAACGTGCCGATCATCATGCTCACCGCCCGCGACGACGAACTCGACAAGGTGCTCGGGCTCGAGCTCGGCGCCGACGACTACATCACGAAGCCGTTCTCGATCCGCGAGTTCCGGAGTCGGGTCCGCGCGTTGCTGCGCCGAGCAGCCGCTCCACGCGCCGGCGACCGCGACGAGGAGGACGTGATCGAGGCGGAAGGCGTCCGGATCGACGTACCGCGGCGCACGGTTGAGGTCGCGGGCCGCCAGGCGCGGCTCACCTACGTCGAATTCGAGTTGCTGGCCGTGCTGGCGCGGAGCCCGGGCCGCGTCTTCTCGCGCCGGCAGCTCCTCGAGCGGCTGCGCGGAGGCGCCGACTACCGTGAGCCACGCACGATCGACGTCCACGTGCGCCATCTGCGCGAGAAGATCGAGCGCGACCCGCGCGAGCCGGAGCTGATCCTGACCGTCCGGGGTGTCGGCTACCGCTTCCGCGACCGTTGATCAGGCCGCGCGGGATCCGGGTTCGACTCGCTCTCGCGCTGCTCGTCGTCGTCGCGGGCGCGCTCGGTGCCGCGTACGCCGTTGTCGTCCCGTCGCTCCAGGACAGGCTGATCCAGGCCAAGCTCGTCCAGCTCGAGCGCGACGCTGTCCCGGCGATCGCAGCCTTCCCGAGCGACCGCATCTCCTGGCAGCGCTGGGCCGAGGAGAACACGTTCCTCGTCAACGCGCGGATCGTCGTCTACGACGTGTTGACCACGAATCCGCCGGCACTGACTGCGTTCGCGGACGCGCGCAGTTCCGGTGCGCGCGACGTCGAGCGCGACCTGACGGCCGACATCGCTGCCGCAACCGGCCAGACGCAGCGCGGGCTCGTGACCCGCAGCGGGAAGCGCTATGCGGAGGTCGCCGTCCCGCTCACGTCGGCCGGGCCCGTCGTCCTCTTCGTCTCCTCGCTCTCCGACCCGCTTGCGACCGTCAACCTCGTCAAGCGGCGACTGCTCGGCGCTGCCGCGATCGCGCTCCTCGTCGCGCTGACCCTCGGCCTCGTCGCCGCGGGGCTGCACGCCGGCCGGATTCGGCGCCTGGAGCGTGCCGCGGAGCGGATCGCCGGCGGGCGATTCGACGAGCCCGTCGTCGACGGCGGCAACGACGAGCTCGGCGAGCTCGCAGCAGCCTTCGAACGGATGCGCCTTCGTGTGGCACAGCTCGACCGCGCCCGGCGCGAGTTCATCGCCAACGCCTCGCACGAACTACGCACGCCGCTTTTCTCGCTCGGCGGTTTTCTCGAGCTCATGGACGACGAGGACCTCGACGAAGCGACGCGCGACGAGTTCCTCGCGACGATGCGCGAACAGGTCGAGCGACTGACCAGGCTCGCGACCGACCTGCTCGACCTCTCCCGTGTCGACGCGGGGCACCTACACGTCGAAGCGGAGACCGTGGATCTCGGGCTCGTCGCGAGCGCGCTCGCGGAAGAGTTCCGCGCTGTCGCCGAGCAGACCCAGCATCCGCTTCGGCAGCGGATCGAGCAGCGGGCCGACGCTCGCGCCGACGAGCAGCGCGTGCTCCAGGTGGGTCGGGCGCTGATCGGCAACGCGATCGTCCACACGCCGCCAGGAACGACCGTGACGCTCCACGTCGGGCGCGACAACGGACGCGTCTTCCTGGCGGTCGAGGACGAGGGCCCGGGTGTGCCGGCCACTGACGCGCCGCACGTCTTCGACCGGTTCTACCGCGGCGACAGAACCGTCGCCTCCGGCAGCGGGCTCGGGCTTGCGATCGCGAACGAGCTCGCCGGGCTGATGGGTGGCGCGGTGCGGCTCGAGTCCCAGCCGGGCCGCACGCGATTTCGGCTCGACCTGGCGCCGTCCACAGAGACCGACGCGGTCTGAAGTCGTTTTCACGTGAAAACGGCGGTGGGGCAACCCGCGGCTACAGTGGCGGCGTGCGTCCCGGAGCCGTAGCAACCGTCTCGCTCGTCGCCGCCGTGCTCGGCGGCGTCGTGGCGCTTGCCGGCGCGCGCACGGCGGGTTGGGTGGGCGACGGCGCCGCCACGACGACCGTGGTCGTGGGCGGCGGCTCCACGGCGGTCACCGCGGCACCGTCGAGCGCGCGCCCGTTGACCGGCAACGGCTTCGACCCGGCGGCGATCTACGCGAACCGGTCGGCCGGCGTGGTGACGATCTACAGCTTCTTCGGCTCCGAGCGCAACAGTGCGTCGCAAGGGTCGGGCTTCGTCGTCTCCGACGACGGCCACATCCTCACCAACTCGCACGTCGTCACGAACGTGGGTGAGAGCAATGGGGCTGCGCAGGGCGCGACGCGGGTCTACGTCGAGTTCGCAGACGGTGACCGTGTCGAGGGGAAGGTCGTCGGGTGGGACATCTTCGACGATGTCGGCCTCGTCCAGGTCGATCCGAAGGATCACGCGCTCGTCCCCGTGCCGCTCGGGGACTCCGGCCAGGTGGCGGTCGGTGAGCCGGTGGCGGCGATCGGCTCCCCGTTCGGGAACCAGACCTCGCTCGCCGTCGGTGTCGTCGCGGCGACCGGCCGTTCGATCGGCTCGCTCACGTCACGCTACGACGTCGCCGACGCGATCCAGATCGATGCGCCGATCAACAAGGGCAACTCGGGCGGGCCGCTGTTCGATGCGCGCGGGCGGGTGATCGGGATCAACTCCCAGATCAACTCCGAGTCGGGCACCGCCGAGGGGGTCGGCTTCGCGATCCCGATCAATGCCGCAAAACGTTCGATGGAGCAGCTGATCTCGAGGGGCAAGGTCGCCTATGCGTTCATCGGTGTCTCGACCGAGGACGTGACGCCTTCGATCGCCCGGCACTTCGGCTACTCGGCGGAGCGCGGCGCGCTCGTCGCGCGCGTCGAGAGTGGCACTCCGGCGGCGGCCGCGGGCCTGCAGGGCAGCACGCGCACCGAGAGCTTCAACGGCGCCAACGTCTCCGTCGGCGGTGACGTGATCGTCGCGATCGACGGCCAGGCAGTTGCGAGCGCGGAGGACCTGATCAGGATCGTCAGTGATCGCCTCGTGCCAGGGCAGACGGCGAGCTTCTCCGTCCTCCGCAAAGGAACGAAGCGGCTCTCGCTCTCGGTGAAGCTCGGCCAGCGAAGCGAGGCACCCACGCCCTGATTCCGTTTAAGCTCGGCCGGAGCGCGGGAGGAGAACCACAAGCCCGTAATCGGTTCGCACAGGTTTCGGCGTAATACGTTTCGATTCAATGAGTTTTGGAGACAATCTGCGGTGATGGCGCATACGGTCGATGAGACATGCAGGGTGACGTTGACGATCCCGGCCCGGCCGGAGTACATCACTCTGTCGCGGCTTGCCCTGACAGGGCTCTCGCGCGTGCGCCCGCTCGGCGAGGAGACGCTCGCCGACCTGAAGCTCGCGACCACCGAGGCCTGCTCGAACTCGGTTCGCCACGCGTACCCGGACGGCGACGGGACGGTCGAGATCGCCTTCGAGCTCTCGGAGTCGAGCCTGTCCGTCGAGGTCGCCGACTCCGGCGAGGGCTTCGAGCCGTCCGACCACTCGGCCCCCTCGGTGGGCGACGATCTCACGGAGGGCGGGCTCGGGATCGCGATCATCCGCTCGATCGCGGACGAGCTCGAGATCGGTGCGCGGGACGGCGGCGGCTCACGGCTGCGCTTCGTCAAGACCCTCTGAGCACCCGCGTGACGTGATCGCGCAGCGCCGCACGCTGCTCGTCGTGTCGAATCGCGGCCCGGTGGGCTACGACCGGGACAGCACGGGGGAGCGGATCGTCCGACGCGGCTCGGGCGGGCTCGTCACGGCGCTGCGCGGCCTGCTGGCACGTCACGACGTCACCTGGATCGCGAGCGCGACGACAGCGGAGGAGCGCAGTCTCGCCGCCGCAGGCACACTCGACGAGGTCGCGAAGGACGGCTCCGCGTACCGGCTGCGCTTCGTCGACCACGATCCGGTCGCCTACGACCTCTTCTACAACGTGGTCGCGAACCCCGCCCTCTGGTTCGTCCAGCATGATCTCTGGGATCTGAAGCGGGATCCCGGCGCCGACCTGATCAGGGCCTGGGAGCAGGGGTACGTGCCCGTGAACGCCGCGTTCGCCGACGCCGTGGCCGAGGAGCTCGAGCGAGAGCCGGGCGCGGCGGTCTTCTTCCACGACTACCACCTCTACGTGGCGCCGGCGCTCGTGCGGAAGCGCTGTCCTGACGCGCTGACGATGCATTTCGTCCACATTCCGTGGGTGCCGCCGCCAGCCTGGAGCGTGCTGCCCGCCGCGATCGTCGAGGCCGTGCACGCGGGGCTCTGCGCCAACGATGTCGTCGGCTTCCACACCGAGCGCTGGCGGCGTGCATTCCTCGACTGCGTCACCGACGTGCTGGGGCGGGGAGCCGTCGGCAAGACGCTCGTCACGGCTCACCCGATTTCGGTCGACGTGGCCGAGTTCGACGAGTTGCGTTCGAGCGAGGCGGTGCTCGCCGCCGAGCGTTCTCTGCTCGCTTCGCGGCCGGAGCTCCTGATCCTGCGCGTCGACCGCACCGACCCCTCGAAGAACGCGGTGCGTGGGATCGAGGCCTACGGCCTCCTGCTCGAGCGCCGGCCCGATCTGCACGGGCGCATCGAGCTGCATGCGCTGCTCGACCCGTCGCGGCAGTCGATTCCCGAGTACGCGGACTACCTCGGGCGGATCGAGGCCGCCGCGGCGACGCTGCAGGCGCGTTTCGCCCGTCCGGACTGGCAGCCGCTGCATCTACGGGTCGCGGACGACTTCGCGGCTTCGGTCGCCGCCTACAAGCAGTTCGACGTGCTGCTCGTGAACGCGGTGATGGACGGGCTGAACCTCGTCTCGAAGGAGGCGCCGTTCGTGAACGAGCGCGATGGCGTGCTCGTGCTGTCGCGTCAGGCGGGGGCCTTCGACGAACTCGGCGCGTTCGTGGTGCCGGTCGACCCGCTGGATGTCGAGGGCCAGGCGGACGCACTTGAGCTCGCACTTCAGCTCGAGCCGGCGAAGCGGCGCCTTTGGCGGGCCGCGATCGAGGCCCAGGTTCGCACCCACGACCTCGGTGCGTGGCTCGAGGCGGTTCTCTCCGACCTCGATCGCGCCAGTACGATCCGGACATGAGCCGCGACCTCTCGCACGTCGACAACGCCGGCTCCGTGCGGATGGTCGACGTGGGCGCGAAGCCGCTGTCCCGCCGTCGCGCGGTCGCACGGGCCACCGTCCGGATGGCGCCTGACACGGCACGGCGGCTCAGGGCGCTGCCGAAGGGTGACGCGCTCGCGACAGCCCAGCTCGCCGGAATCATGGCCGCGAAACGCACGAGCGAGCTGATTCCACTGTGCCATCCGCTGCCGCTCTCGCTCGTCGCCGTCGAGCTCGTAGTCGGTGACGACGCGGTGGAGATCGAGGCGATCGCCGAGACGACCGCTCAAACCGGGGTCGAGATGGAGGCGCTCGTGGCGGTTTCGATTGCCGCTCTGACCGTCTACGACATGGCGAAGGCGATCGACAAGGGGATGGTCGTTTCCGGCGTGACGCTGGTCGAGAAGACGAAGGAGCCCGTGTGATCGCCGCCGTGTTGACCGTCTCCGACGGCGTCGCCGCCGGCGCGCGAGACGACCGCAGCGGCGACCTGCTCGCCGAGCTCCTCGCAGCAGAGGGCTATGCCGTCGAGCGACGGGTGGTGGCCGACGAGGTCGACGCGATCGCCGACGCTATCGTCGAGCTCGCAGCGGGCGCCCGGCTCGTGTTGACGACCGGCGGCACGGGAGTCGCACCGCGTGACGTGACCCCCGAGGCGACCCGTTCGGTGATCGACCGCGAGGCGCCGGGCATCGCCCAGGCGATTCGTGCCGACTCGATCGCGAAGACGCCGCACGGCCTGCTCTCGCGGGGCGTCGCCGGCATCCACGGGCGCGCGCTCGTTGTGAATCTCCCCGGCTCGACCGGCGGCTGCCGCGATGGCTTCGAGGTGCTGCGGCCCGCCCTCGCGCATGCCCTGGCGCTGATCGCCGACGAACAGACCGCCCACCGGCAGACGACGTGACCGACGCGGCTGTGGGTCTGCCGAGGCGCTTCGCCTCGCTCGTCAAGCTCGAGCACACGGTTTTCGCGCTGCCGTTCGCCTACGTCGGCGCCCTGCTCGCCTCCGACGGGCTGCCGTCGGCCCGCGAGACGCTCTGGATTCTCGTCGCGATGGTCGGCGCCCGAACGCTCGCGATGGGACTGAACAGGCTGATCGACGCAGGGGTGGACGCACGGAATCCTCGCACCGCTTCGCGCGAGCTGCCCGCCGGGACGCTCGGCGTGGCCCAGGTGGCGCTGCTCTGCGCCGTGTCGCTCGCCCTCTTCCTCACCGCCGTCTTCCAGCTGGACCCGCTCGTCCGCCTGCTGTGGCCGCTGCCGCTGCTGCTCTTCGTCGTCTACCCGTACCTGAAGCGGTTCACGTGGCTCTGCCACGAGTGGCTCGGCGTGTCGCTCGGCCTGGCGCCGGTCGGCGCCTGGGCGGCCGTCACGGGTGAGTTGCCGTGGGAGGCGTTCGCTCTCGGCGGTGCGGTCGCGCTCTGGGTGGCCGGCTTCGATCTCTTCTACGCGCTCTTCGACCTCGAGCACGACCGGGCCGAAGGGCTCCACTCGTGGGCGGTGCGGTTCGGTGAGCGCGGCACGTTCGTCGGTGCCCGCGCCCACCACCTCGGCACCGTCGCCCTGCTGACGCTCACCGGGGCGGGCCTCGGCGTGGGAGCCTTCTACTGGATCGGGGTGGCGGCAGTGGCGACGCTCCTCCTCTATGAGCACTCGCTCGTTCGGCCGGGCGACCTGCACCGGCTCGACGCGGCCTTCTTCACCACGAACGGCGTGATCAGCATCGTCTTCCTCGCCCTTGTGCTCGTGGACAGCGCATGATCCACGGCCGCGGTCTCGAGAAGCGCTACGGCCGCAAGCGTGTCTTCGCCGGGGTCGACGTCGACCTCGAGCGCGACGGCTTCCTTGTTGTCACAGGAGCCAACGGATCAGGCAAGTCGACGCTGCTGCGGCTCGTGGCTGGGCTGGCGACGCCGACTCGGGGCGAGCTCGAGGTACGGACGGAGCGCTCCCGGCTCGGCTATCTCGCCCACGAGCCGCTCGTCTACCGGGAGCTGACGGGGTTCGAGAACCTGGATCTCTACGGACGGCTCTATCGCGTGCCGGAGCGGCGCGAGCGGATCGGGATGCTCCTCGAGCGCTTCGGGCTCTGGGAGGCGCGCGGCGAGCGCACGGGCACCTACTCGCGCGGGATGACGCAGCGACTCGCGCTCTGTCGCGTGCTCCTGCACGAGCCCGACCTCCTGCTTCTCGACGAGCCCTACACGGCGCTCGACGCGGAGGGCGCGGCACTCCTCGACCGCGAGCTCGCCGAGCTTCGAGGCAGCCGCGCGATCCTGCTGTCGACTCACGAACCGCAGCGGGTGGAGCGTTTTGCCTCCGCTCAGTTGGTGTTGGCGTGAGCTATCTCGCCGATGTCGGAACGCTGGCCTGGAAGGACCTGCGACTCGAGCTGCGGGCGCGCGACACCCTCCCGGCGATGCTGCTCTTCGTCCTCTCGACGCTCGTCGTCTTCCACTTCGCATTGCCGCCCGGTGCCGGCGACAACGCAGCGCAGGGGTTGCTCTGGATCGCGATCGTCTTCACGGCACTGCTCGGGCTCGCGCGGTCGTGGACCGCGGAGCGCGAGCAGGGGGTGCTCGACGGCCTCGTGCTCGCGCCCTGCGACCGCAGCGCGATCTGGCTTGGCAAGTCGCTTGCGCTCTTCGTGTTCCTGAGCGCGGCCGAGCTTGTCGCGCTGCCGGCCTTCGCGCTCTTCTTCGACGGCCTCACCTGGACTGCGGTGGCGGGCGTGGCGCTCGCGAACATCGGCATCTGCGCGGTCGGAACGCTGCTCGCGGCAATGGCGGCGGCCAGCCGAACGCGCGAGCTGATCCTGCCGCTGCTCTTCCTGCCGCTCGCAATCCCGCTCGTCGTGGGCGGCGTCGGCGCTTCGATCTCGCCCGAGGGGATCCGCTACCTCGGTTTCCTGGCCCTCTACGACGCGGTGTTCGCCATACTGAGCTGGGCCTCTTTTGAGTACGTCGTCACGGAATAGCGTTCCCGCGCTGGCAGCACTCGCCGCCGCGCTCGTCGGGGTCTCGATCTTCCTCGTCTTCCTCGTCGCGCCCGAGGACGCCGACCAGGGGATCTCGCAGAAGATCTTCTACTTCCACGTGCCGATCGCCCTCACCGCGTACGCCTGTTTCGGCTGGGGAGCGCTGAAGGCGCTGCTCTACCTCTGGAAGCGGGAGGAGCGCTACGACCTCGAGAGCTATGTCGGTATCCACCAGGGCACGATCTTCGGCGCGCTGACGCTGCTCACCGGCTCGATCTGGGCCAAGGCCTCGTGGGGTGTCTGGTGGGCGTGGAGCTCGAACCAGCTCGTTCTCTTCCTCGTCCTCTTCCTCTTCTACTGCGCCTACTTCATGCTCCGGTTCTCGATCGAGGAGGGGCCGCGGCGCGCCAACATCTCAGCCGTCTACGCGCTCTTCGGTGTGCTGTTGATCCCGGTCAGCTTCATGGCGATCCGCCTGGCGAGCGACTTCATCCACCCGACCGTCTTCACCCGCGCGGGCCCGCAGATGACCGGGCTGATGTTCACGGCCTTCCTCGTCTCCTGGGCCGCGATGACCGCGCTCGCCTACGCCCTCTACCGCGTGGAGCTGCTCGGCAAGCGGCTCGACGCGCACCTGCGCGACCTTCGCGAGGCGCTCGCATGAGCAGCGGCGAGAAGTATGTGGCGGCGGCGTACGGCGTCGTCTTCCTGATCGTGCTCGTCTACGTGGTGATCATCGCGGCGAAGCTCTCGCGCCTCGAACGGGAGGTCGGCGAGCTGGCCGAGCTCGCGCGCGGGCGGCGAGACGATGGCTGAGCTCCTCGTCGTTCCCGCGCTCCTCGCGTACATCGAGGCGGCGCTCGGCTACGCCGGCGAGCTGCGTGGCCCGGGGCTCGGCGGCCGGCTTGGCACCTGGGGCGTGCGACTCGGCTGGCTCGCCCACACTGCGCTCCTCGTTGCTCAGGTCGCCACCTCGGACGGCTTCCCCTGGGGGACGTGGGCCGGCTCGCTCAATCTCTTCGTGTGGCTCGTCGTCGGTGCATATCTGATCTGGGGCTGTACACCGCGCTACCGGCTGCTCGGGCTCGCGGTGATGCCGGTCGCAGCAGTCCTGCTCGCGCTCGCCTGGGCCGGCGGCGGCACGGGCGTCGAGGACGGCGACCGGCCCGGCGCGCTCCTCGCCTTCCATGTCGGCTTGATGCTCGCGGGCTTCGCCGGCTTCACGCTCGCCGCCGGGATGGCCGCGCTCTACCTCTGGCAGGAGCGTCGGCTCAAGCGCCACGACCGCAACGTGCTGCGCGTGCGCGTGCCGCCGCTCGACGCGCTCGACCGCCTGGCCGCTCGCACCGTGCTCGTCTCGCTCGCTCTGATCACGCTCGGCATCGGGGTCGGAGCCGCGAGCTTCGAGCGCGGTGACTTCGACGTCGCGATGGCCGTAACACTCGGCGCCTGGCTCGTCTATGCGACCCAGCTTGCATTGCGTCGTGGAGGCGTCTGGGGCCGCCGCGCCGCTCTGCTCAACCTGCTCGGCTTCCTGCTCGTCGCGATCGTCCTCCCGATCACCCACTTCGCCCAATGAGCGGCGCACGATGAAGCTCTCTCTCGTGGGCGTCTCGCACCACCGCGCCCCGGTCGAACTGCGAGAGCGTGTCGCGCTCGACTCGGAAGGCGCAGCAGCGCTCGCCGCTCGCCTCGCGGAGCGCTCTGGCGAGGCGATCGTCCTCTCGACCTGCAACCGCACCGAGATCTACGTCGCAGGTGACGCGATCGAGGAGGCTGAGGGTGCAGCCGGGCTCGACGATGCCGCCCTCGTCGGCGTCCGCTACCGCCTCGGAGGCGAGGCTGCAGCTCTCCATCTCTTCCGTGTCGCTGCCGGTCTCGACTCGCTCGTGCCGGGTGAGGGCGAGATCCTCGGCCAGGTGCGCGGCGCCTTCGAGGCTGGCAAGCCCGGCCCGCTGCTCGACCGGCTGTTCCGCCAGGCGCTCCACATCGGCGGCCGGGTGCGCTCGGAGACGGCGATCGGCGAGAACCCGTCGTCGGTGTCCGGCGCGGCAGCCGCGCTCGCCCAACAGGTCTTCGGCGAGCTCGAAGGTCGCCGGGTGCTGCTCGTCGGCGCGGGGCGTACGAGCGAGCTCGCAGCCCGGAACCTCCGCACGCGCGGGGCCGAGATCGTCGCCGTCGCAAACCGGACGACCGTGCACGCCGCGGAGCTTGCGGAGCGGCTCGGCGCCAAGGCAGTGCCGCTCGACGGGCTTGGCGCGGCGCTCGTCGAAGCAGACATCGTCGTGGCATCGACCAGCGCGCCGTCGTTCGTCGTGACGCGCGAGACTGTGGCCGGGTCGCTCCGGGCCCGGAAGGGCCGGCCGCTCCTGTTCGTCGACCTTGCCGTGCCCCGTGATGTCGACCCCGCGGTGAACGATCTCGACGGCTGTTTCGTCTACGACGTCGACGATCTCGAGGTGGTCGTCGCCGAGAGCCTCGCCGGTCGCCGCCACGAAGCCGCACACGCCGAGCGCATCGTCGAAGCGGAGGCAGAGGTATTCCGCGAGTGGCATGCCGCGCTCGATGTGGTGCCCGCGATCGCCTCGCTGCGCGCGCGTGCAGAGGAGATCAGGGCCGCGGAGGTCGCGAAGGCCCAAGGGCGGCTCGGCAAGCTGTCCGACAGCGACCGCAAGCTGGTCGAGTCGATGACGACGCAGATCGTCAACAAGCTGCTGCACCTGCCGACCGTCCGCATGAAGGAGGCGGCGGCTGCCGCCGACGGGGTGGTCTATGCTGAGGTGGTGAGGCATCTCTTCGGGCTGGGAGAGGACGACCGCCGCGCATGACGCGTCCATCCCTCATCGGCCGGCCGCTCCCCCTCCAGGCCCCCACCGCCTTCGTCCGCATCCGCCCCGGCGGCGCGCGTGGCTGCGGCGAGACACGGCCCGTCCCGGCACGCCGAACCTGTGCTCGTTCGCGTCGGTTCCCGCGGCAGTAGGCTCGCTCTCACCCAGGCCGAGCAGGCCGCCCGGCGGCTGCGTGCGCCTGGGATCGAGATCGCGCTCGTGCCCATCACGACCGCGGGTGACCGCGATCGCACCCGACCCTTCGGCGAGATCGGTGAGCGCGGCGTCTTCGTCAAGGAGCTCGAGGAGGCGTTGCTCGAGAACCGGATCGACGTCGCGATCCACTCCGCGAAGGACATGACCTCGACGGACACCGAGGGCCTTGTCGTCGGCGCCTACCCGCCGCGAGAGGATCCCCGCGACGCCCTTTGCGGCGCGGCCGCGATCCGGCCCGGGATGCGCATCGGCACCGCCTCGGTGCGTCGCCGCGCCCAACTCCTCGCCCTCGAGCCGACGCTCTCGATCGAGCCGCTGCGCGGGAACGTCGACACGCGGCTGCGCAAGCGCGGCGAGCGCGGCCTCGATGCGATCCTCCTGGCGGCCTGTGGGCTCGACCGGCTTGGCCTCTCGGCCGAGATCGGCTACCGCTTCGAGCCGGGCGAGCTCCTCCCGGAAGCGGGACAGGGGGCGCTTGCGCTCCAGGTACGCGCCGGCGAGCAGCACCTGGTCTCGGCCACCGACGACGCCGAGACGCGGCGCTGCGTCGAGGCGGAGCGGCGGTGCGTGGCGCTGATCGGGGGCGGCTGCCTCGCCCCGGTTGCCGCCCACCATGACGGCACGACGCTCACGGCGCTCGTGGCCGACGAGGACGGAGCCTGGATCGAGCGCTCCAGCGGCGAGGATCCCGACGAGCTCGCCCGGACGCTGCTCGCTCTCCTGCCGTGAAGGTGATCGTGACCCGGCCGCTCGGCAGCGAGCAGGAGCTCGCCGCTCGGCTCGACGCGCTCGGGCACGAGGTCGTGTGCTGCCCGCTGATCGAGATCGAGCCGCTTGGAGACGACGTGGTCGACGTGTCCCCGTACGACTGGGTCGTCCTGACGAGCATCAACGGCGCCCGCGAGCTGCGCCGCCGGATGAGTGGCCAGCCCGCTCGCGTGGCGGCGATCGGCACCGCCACCGCTGAGGCCTTTGGTGGTGCCGACCTCGTCCCGCGCGTCTCGACGCAGGAAGGGCTGTTGGCAGAGCTTCCACGCCCCGCGGGACGCGTCCTCTTCGCCGGCGCGGAGGGGGCACGCCGCCTGCTCGCCGACGCGCTCGACGCCGACTTCGTGGCTCTCTACCGCACACGGCAGGTGCTGCCCGACGTGGCACCCGAAGGAGACCTCGGTGTCGTCGCCTCGCCGAGCGCGGCCAGGGCGCTCGGCATCGTGCGCCCGGGGCTCCCGGTCGTGACGATCGGGCCCGAGACGACGGCGGCCGCCTGGGCGGCGGGGCTCAAGGTGCTGGGCGAAGCCGACTCGCACGACCTGGAAGGGCTCGTCGCCGCCGTCGCGGCGGCAACGGGTTAATCTCCGCCCGTGGTGATCACGTTTCTCACCGATTTCGGACTCCAGGACGACTTCGTCGGCACCTGCCATGGTGTGATCAAGCGGATCGCGCCGGCTGTGGATGTGATCGACGTGACACACGGGATCCCACGCCAGGCCGTGCTCCAGGGGGCGCTCGTGCTCGCGAGCACGTTGCCGTACATGCCGGTCGGCGTTCATCTCGCCGTCGTCGATCCAGGCGTCGGTTCAGGCAGGCGCCCGCTGGTTCTCCGAGATGCGGAGGGGCGCCTGTTCGTCGGCCCCGACAACGGCCTGCTCGTCCCGGCGGCGGAGCGGGCCGGCATCGTCGAGGCGCGGGAGCTCGCGAATCCGGCCTACGCGCTCGAGATCGTGTCGCGGACGTTCCACGGTCGCGACCTCTTTGCGCCGGCAGCAGCGCATCTCGCGAACGGAGTGGCGCTCGCGGAGCTCGGCCCCGCCGTCGACCCGGAGGCGCTCGTTCGCCTCGACCTCCCGGTCGCAGAGCTCGGCCAGAGCCGGATCGCAGCCACCGTCCTCTACGTCGACAGCTTCGGGAACGTCGCCCTGAACCTCACCCGGGAGCAGATCCAGGAGGCTGGGATCGTGCCGGGAACCCAGGTCGAGCTCGATCTCGGCGGAGACCGGTACTACGCCGTCGCCGCTCGCACCTTCGGCGACGCACGCGCCGGCGACCTGATTCTCTACGAGGACAGTTACGGCAATGTCGCGATCGCGGTCAGCGGCGGCAACGCAGCCGAGATGCTGCACGCGGCCGCGGGGCAGACCGCAAGGATCGTCGTCGAGCAGATCTGACCGAAGCCTGTTATGGTCGTTTGCATAGGGCGTTGGCGGGCGGTATCACCGTCGCTAACGCCCTTTATTCGCGCCTTCCAGGGCGCACCTTTTCAGGAGACAGGCGGGCGGCGGTCACGCCACGGGCGCGCCTCTTCGAGCTGAGCCGAGACGCGCACGAGCGTCACCTCGTCCGCGGGGCGGCCGACGAGCTGGACACCGACCGGCAGGCCTTCCGGGCTCCATGAGAGCGGCAGCGAGACGGCTGGCTGGCCGGTCAGGTTCACGACCGGCGTGAACGGCGTGAATCGCCCGGCAAGCAGGAGTTGCTCCCAGGGGTCGTCGACCTCGAGGTGCCAGCCGAGCGGTACCGGCGGCAGCGCAAGCGTCGGGGTCAACAACAGGTCGTAGTGCTCCCAGAAGGCGACCACCCGGCGGGCGAGGAGCTGGAGCCGGGCCAGGGTTCGGACGTAGTCAGCGCTCGAGGTCGCCTCGGCTCGCGCAAGCAGGCCCTGGTTGTAGGGCGTTAGGAGCGACGGGTCGGGGATCGGGTAGAGGGCCGGCGCGACCTGCCAGATGACGCCGAAGTCTGCGTTCAGGTCGCCGCTCGACCAGTCCGGTGTCGCCTCCTCGACGTCGTGCCCGAGCTCCGCGAGGAGTGCGGCGGTGGCCGCCACCGCGGCGACGCAGTCCGGGTGCACCTCGGCGTCCGCGACCGGCGGTGTGGTCGTGACCGCGATCCGGAGCCGGCCGGGGTCGACGCCCACCTCGTCGGCCAGTGGCCGCTCGAAGGGCGGCGCCCACCAGGGGTCGCCGGGCTCGTAGCCGGCGAGCACGTCGATGAGCGCGGCGGCGTCTGTCACGGTGCGCGCGAGGGGGCCGCTGGTGCTGAGGCCGATGCCCGGGCCGAACGGTGCCGACGAGATCCTGCCCCGGGTCGCCTTCAGCCCGTAGAGGCCGCAGCACGAGGCGGGAATGCGGATCGAGCCGCCTCCGTCGGAGCCCTGTGCGATCCCGCAGAGCCCGGCGGCCACGGCCGCGGCCGCGCCTCCGCTCGAGCCGCCCACCGTTCGGGTCGTGTCCCAGGGGTTGCGGCAGGTGCCGTTCAGCTCCGATTCGGTGAATGCGGTCGTGCCGAACTCAGGTGTGTTGGTCTTGCCGAGGATGACGAAACCGGCGCGGCGCAAGCGTGCGACCGTGTTGTTGTCGGTCTGCGGGATCCAGTCGGCAAAGGCACGTGAGGAGAGCGTCGTGCGTATCCCTGCCGTCGAGTCGAGGTCCTTGATCGCGATCGGGACGCCACGGAAGGGAGCGTCGGGCTCCGAGGCTGCCGCCCGGGCGTCGGCGAGCGCCTCCTCGCCGCGCACCGTGACGAAGGCGTTCAGTTCCGGGTCGAGCCGCGCGATCCGCTCGAGGTAGAGCTGCGTCAGCTCGACGGGCGTGACCTCGCCGCTGCGGACGAGGTCGGCCTGCCCGGTCGCCGGGACGAACGCGAGGTCCATCCCGGCGACCGTATCAATCAGGCCCTGGCGGCTCCTAGATCCAGCTGATGTTCTCCTGCAGGAGCGGCACCAGGAAGTAGAGGAGGAACGCGGCGGACACGCCCCACATGAGCGGATGCACTTTCTTCCCGTCGCCACGCGCGCCCATCACGACCGTGTAGGTGATGAAGCCGAAGCCGATCCCGTTCGTGATCGAGTACGTGAACGGCATCACCATGATGATCAGCGCTGCCGAGAGCCCGATCGCAAGATCGTGGAAGTCGATCCCGGCGAGCTTCGAACCGCTCCGCCCGGGCTCGGCTTCGCCCTCGGCCTCGGTCAGCGAGGAGATCATCAGGAAGCCGACGATGATCAGCGCTGCGGCTGTCGCCTGCGGCGGCACCATGCCGATGAGCGGTGAGAGGAACATGAAGGGCAGGAAGAGGACGCCCGCCACGACCGCGACCCAGCCGGTCCGGCCGCCTGCGGCGACTCCGGAGCCCGACTCGATGTAGGTGGTGGCCGACGAGGTGGAGGCCGCGCCGCCCGCCATGGCGGCGAGCGAGTCGACGAGGAGCGGCTTGCGCATCTCCGGCAGGTTCCCGTCAGCATCGAGGTAGTTGGCCTGCTTGCCGACTCCGACGAGCGTGCCCATGGTGTCGAAGAAGTCCGACAGGAAGAGGGCGAACACCCAGACGAGCGCGGAGATGACGCCGAGCTTCGAGAAGGCGTCGAAGTTGAAGTTTCCGAGCAGCTCGAAGTTCGGCGACGCCGTCACCTCGCCCGGCCACTTCGCGCCTGAGCTGAACCCGGCGTCGTAGTCGACCGCCTTGTTGATGATCGTCGCGATCACCGTCGTGGCGATGATCCCGACCAGCAGGTCGCCGCGGAAGCCGCGGGCCCTCAGGATGATCGTCAGCGCGAGCCCGATGAAGGTGACGAGGATCGGCCACGTGGTGAACTCGCCGAGCGTGACCGGCGTGCCGGTGCCACGCACGACGATGCCCGACGCGACGAGGCCGATGAACGCGATGAAGAGGCCGATGCCGATCGCGATCGCCTTCTTCAGCTCGAGTGGGATCGCCCGCATGATCTGCTCGCGCAACCCGGTCATCACGAGCACCGTGACGAGCGCGCCCTCGAGCACGATCAGGCCCATGGCTGCGGGGAACGAGAGCCCCTCGGTCGCCACGAGGCCGTAAGCGACGACCGCGTTCAGGCCGAGCCCCGGTGCGAGCGCGTAGGCGCGGTTCGTGTACAGCCCCATCAGGATCGTCATCACGCCGGCGACGAGACAGGTGGCTGTGAGGACGCCGTCGAACGGCAGCCCCTTCGATTCGAGCCCCTCGACGCCGACGAAGCTGAGGATGATCGGATTCAGGAAGATGATGTAGGACATGACGATGAAGGTCGTCACGCCGGCCATCGTGTCTCGTGCGAGCGTGGTGCCGTTCTCCGCGAACTTGAAGCGGGCGAGCACTCCCGCTTCGAGCCGTGCCGCAGACGTGGACATGCAGTTGCCTCCCCAGGATGGATATGACCCAGCGAGGAGACAATGAGAACTCGGCCGGACGTTTGCAATGCCAGCAACAGCCAAAGAACCCGCTCCTAGCGGCATTCGCGGCGGGCGACAGCGTCATCGGGCCGCAACCAAGGTCCCGCGCTCGACCCTCTTCGCGCTTTTTAGGAGTCCGCTTCCGTGCGCGACGGAGCGTCTTCGCAGTTGGCGGGCGGCGTAGGGGTCTACTGCAGCTGTTCAGGAATCCGCTCCCGCGGATTCCTGAACAGCTGCAATAAGCATGGCGAGGGCCGGACTTGAACCGGCGACACCACGGTTTTCAGCCGTGTGCTCTACCAGCTGAGCTACCCCGCCTGGAGCGGGTCACAGTCTAGCCAGTAGCCTTCTGCGGGTGAGCACCGAGATGCAACGCGGGCTGGCCGTGATCGGGGCCGCACTCGACCTGGGGCAGGGACGCCGCGGCGTCGACATGGGGCCTTCCGCGATCCGCTATGCCGGACTCGAGGAGCGGGTTCGGGCGGTCGGGTTCGAGCCGCTCGACTGGGGCAACGTCGAGACGGCGGTGCCGGAGGCCACGCGGTTGCAGGACGAGTCGGCCCGTTATCTGCCGGAGATCACGGCTGCGTGCGGCCGCGTCGCGCATCTCGTTGCGGCCGCGACGGGCCGTGGCGAGCTGCCGCTCGTGCTCGGCGGTGACCATTCGATCGCTCTCGGGACGCTCGGCGGGCTTGCGCAGGCCCACGGGCCGGGCGGCGCGATCTGGATCGACGCTCACGGCGACCTGAACACGCCGGAGACCTCGCCGACGGGCAATGTGCACGGCATGCCGCTCGCTGCCGCACTCGGGCTGGCGGGAGAGCGCTTTGCGAGCGAGGCCTGGCCGCTGCCGATGGTCTCGATTGACCGCGTGGCGCTCGTCGGTGTCCGCTCCCTCGACGACGGCGAGCGGCGTCTGATCCGCGAGCACGGCATCCGGGTCTTCACCATGAGTGACATCGACCGGATCGGGATCGAGCGCGCGATGCGCGAAGCGCTGACCCACGTCGCCGGCCCGGGCTTCGTGCACATCTCGCTCGACATGGATGCGCTCGACCCGGAGGTCGCCCCCGGCGTCGGAACGCCGGTTCGCGGTGGCCTCTCCTATCGTGAGGCGCATCTCGCGATGGAGCTCGTGGCCGAGTCAGGCCTCGCGAGCTCGCTGGAGGTCGTCGAGGTGAACCCGATCCTCGACCGCGCGAACCAGACGGCGAAGCTCGCCGTGGAGCTCGTCGCCAGCGCGCTCGGCGCGCGGATTTTGTAGCTCAGGCGCAAAGACCGACCCTGAAGGGGCCACCAGCGGCCCAAAACCCTGCTTACGGCCAGTTTCAGTTCGCGGAGACGACGAGCGAGACGCCGCCGATCGTGTAGCCGGCATCGCCGGCGTACGGCTGCAGTTGTTCCCGGGCTCTCGCCAACACCTGTGCGCGCGCGGCTGCGTCGAGCTCCTCGAGTCGGCCCCGCAGATCCCGGCTGAGGCTGGTCTGGACCTCGACGTACTCGTCGAAGGATTCGTACTGCCAGCTGAGCACGACCTCGGCGATCGCGGGCGGCTCGAAGCCGGCCGTCACGACGAGGTCGGCGAGCCGGCCGGTGTCGGCGAGGGCGAACATGCCCGGTGCGAGCGGGTCGGGTGGCTCCATGAGCCCGAGTGCGAGCAGCGAGCGGCCGATCGCGGTCGCCCAGCGGTTTTGGCCGGGCGGGCCCCAGACCGCGAACGAGAGCCGCCCGCCGTCCCGGAGCACGCGGCGCGTCTCCCGGAGTGCTTGCAGCGGGTCCGGCATCAGCATGTAGCCCCAGCGGCAGAGGACGCCGTCGACCGACGCAGCGGGTAGATCGAGCGCCTGTGCGTCGAGGACGCGGTACTCGACGTTCTCGAGGCCGAGCTCCCCACCTCGGCGACGGGCGGCGTCGACCATCTCGGGTGCGAGGTCGCTCGAGATCAGCAGGCCGGCGGGACCGAGCAGGAGCGCTGCGGTGAACCCCGTGTCGCCAGGCCCGGCGGCGAGCTCGAGCAGGGTCTGGCCGGGCTGTGGGTCGAGCGCGGCGACGATCGCCTCGCCGACCGGTGCGGACGCCGCCCACAAGCGCTCCCGTTGCTCCTCCCAGCCGGCGGCTACCGCACCCCAGGACTCGCGGGCCCGGACCGTCTCCGCGTCGGTCACGCGTCGCCGTCGGCGAACCGGGGCAGGATCTCCGATCCGTACGCCTGCAGCGTCTCCTCCTGGCCTTCCGTCATCAGGTAGACGTTGAACTGGTCGACCCCGATCGACTCGAGCTCCTTCAGCTTCGCCGTCGCCTGGTCGGCCGTGCCGAGCACGCAGAAGCGGTCGCAGATCTCGTCGGTGACGAATGCGCCGTGCTTCGCGCCGACCCGAGAGTGCTCGTTGTAGTCGTAGAACTTGCGCGCCTCGACGTAGTCGGTGAGTACCTTCGGCACCACCGATCCGTCGGTCCCGTAGCGGTCGATCAGATCCTGAACGTGGTTCGAGACCATCGCGGGGAACCAGCGAACCTGCTCGCGGGCCGCGGCGAGGTCGTCGGAGATGTAGCTCGGCGCGCTGACGATGCACTTCAGCGCGGCCGGGTCGCGGCCCGCCTCCGCGGCGGCCGCGCGGGCGGTCGCCATGATCCACTGGATGATGTCCGGGTCAGCGAGCTGGATGATGACGCCGTCGCCCTGGCGACCCGCGACGGCGAGCGCCTTCGGGCCGTAACCGGCGACGTGCATCTCGATCGGCGGCAATTCGGGGCGGACCCACTTGAGCTGCAGGTCCTGCTCGTTCCAGCGCACCTCGTCGCCGTTCATGAACGGCTTCACCATCGCGAGTGCCTCTTCGAAGTCCGCGACCTTCATCGGCTTGCGGCCGATGTAGCGAACGGCGGAGTCGCCTCGGCCGACTCCCATCACCATGCGACCGTTCGAGATGTCGTGCAGGGTCGCGTAGGCGCTCGCGAGGACCGTCGGGTCGCGCGTGGCGGGGTTCGTGACCATGTGGCCGAGCTTGATCGTCGACGTCTGGTCGGCGAGGAGCGCCATCACCGGCATCGACTCCTGCCAGAGAACGTGCGAGTCGTACGTCCAGCCGTACTCGAAGCCCTGCGCCTCGGCGAGCTTCACGAGCCCGATCAGCCGCTGGTAGGGCGGGTCGGGCAGGACGGTGACGCCGAAGCTGAGCATTGAGCCTCCCGGTCGATCGCTGGCCCGCCGAGTCTAACGCTCCGAAACCGCAGTTCCAGGCAGGTCGGCGCGGCGTGGTGTCGCGAGCGCCGTGGCGGCCCAGAGCACGGCGATGACGAGGAAGCCGAGACGGCCCTCGCCCGGCAGGGAGAAAGCGAGCCCGGCGAGCGGCGTCCCGACGAGGATCGCCAGCGCGGCCCACGCATTGACGAATCCCACCGCGGCACCGGGTGCATCGGACCGAGCGGCGGCCGCACCCGAGAAGGCGATCGCAAACGGGATTCCGGCGGCCAGGCCGACGGTCGCGGCAGCCGCGACGAGCAGCGTGTAGGGCAGCGGCGAGGCGAGCAGGGCGGTGCCGGCGGCCCCGACGAGCAACGCCGTGGCGACCGCGGCCGGTGCCCGGTTCGGGTGCGAGCGCAGGAGCCAGCCTCCGTAGGCGCGGGTGAAGAAGCCGAGCAGGAGCGTCAACGATCCGGCGAGGGCTGCTCGCGTATGGCTCTGCCCGTGGCGCTCCAGCAGTGTCACGACCCAGTTACCGACGATCAGGCTCAGGCCGAACGATCCCGTGTGGACGGCGGCGAAGCGTTGCAGCCGCCGGTCTCGCAGCAGGCCGGTGCCGAACCCGCCCTGTCGTCTCACTGCTCCCGAGGTCGAAGGCGGCGCGAGCATCATCAGGACGAGGACGAACGCCGCGATCGCGAGCGCCGAGAGGAAAGGCGCTCTGAAGCCAAGCTGCGTCTCGAGCGCCGGCACGACTGCGAGAGCGAGGCCGGGCGCCACCAGCGAGCTGCCGCCATAGATCCCTTGCACGAACGGCGAGCCTCCCAGCGAGCGGATGTAGTCGCTGCCGGCGATGAAGCCGAGCCCCGTGCCTAGCCCGACGAGCGCCCGCGCGCCGAGCCCGAGGACTGTGTTCGGCGCGATCGAGGCCAGCGCGTTCGCGGCGATCAGGATCACCAGGGCGGCGATGCAGACGCTGCGTCCGCCGAACCGGTCGGCCAGCCGCCCCGTCGGGATCTGCATCGCCATGTGGACGACGAAGAGCGCCGTCGTGAACAGGCCGATCGTCGCAAGCCCGACTCCGTAGGAGCCGGAAAGCTCGTCGGCGACGGCGCCGACGTTCGTCATGTTCCAGCCGGACGCCATCCCGACGGCGATGCCGCTGGTGTAGGCGCGCGTCCGCGCGGTCAAGCCGAGGCGACGCGGGAGATCGTCTTGGTCGCGAGGCGGTCGAGGGCCTCGACCGACGCTGCGAGGTGCTCCTCGCGCGTGTCCTCGAGCTTCGTGTGCGAGAGCCCGCGCAGGCTCTGGACGAAGAGCATCACGGTCGGAACGCCGGCCCGGGCGACCTCGGCCGCGTCGTGGAGCGGCCCGCTCGGCAACCGGTGCGAGCGCTCGACGGTTTCGAGAATCGCCTCCTCGGCGAGTGCGATCAGGCCGTCGTCGAAGAGGATCGGCTCGATCTGCCAGATCCGCTCCCATTCGACCGAGATGTTCTCCTCGGCTGCGAAGCGGCCGGCTGCCTCGCGCGCTGCAGCGAGCATCGACGCGAGCTTCCCCGCGTCGAGGTGGCGTTGGTCGAGGAGCTGCTCGGCAGTCTCGACGACCGAAGTGACGATCCCCGGTGAGCAGACGACTCCGCCCGACGTGCAGACCGCTCCGCCGCCCGTCGCACGGGCGATGTTGCGGATCTCCAGCGCGAGCTTCGCGGCCCCTGCGAGCGCGTCGCGGCGCTTGTCCATCGGCGTCGAGCCCGCGTGAGCGGCCTGCCCGCGCCAGGTGAAGCGGCTCCGTTCGACGCCGAAGGTTCCGAGGACGACCCCGAGTGGGAGCGCGAGCGACTCGAGCACCGGCCCCTGCTCGATGTGGAGCTCGAGGTAGGCGGCCGCACCCTCCAGCTGGCGCCGCGCGTCGAGCACTGTGTCGAGATCGACGCCGTTCTCGGCAAGCGCGTCCGGCAAGGAGACTCCGTCTCGGTCGTGGAGCCGGCGCAGCTCTTCCTGGTCGCGCATCGAACCGGCCGCTGCCGAGGAGCCGAAGAGCGAGCGGCCGAAGCGCGCGCCCTCTTCGTCGGCCCAGTTGACCAGGCGCACGGTCACCGGCGGCGTCCCTGCGGCCGCGATCCGGCGCAGGACCTCGACGCCTGCGACCACGTTCAGGCAGCCGTCGAGCCAGCCGCCGTTTGGCACCGAGTCGATGTGACCACCGATCAGCACCGCCTGGTCGGACTGGCCGCGGAGCGTGAACCACTGGTTCCCGGCCTCGTCGGTCTCTTCCTCGACGCCGATTCCTGCGAGCTTGTTCGAGAGCCAGCTTCTCGCCGTGCGCCACGTTTCCGTCCACGCGACCCGCTGCGCGCCTTCGGCATCGCCCGTCAGCCGCCGCAGTTCCTGCAGCTCGTCGATCGTCCGCTGCGGGTCGAGCGCCATGGGGCGAGCCTACCCCCGGAAGAACCCCCTTTCAAAACGGGAGGCGGCGTGTTAGAGAATGGCACGATGGCAAACGCGCAACTCGCGGTGGATCCAGCCGCCCTCGCAACCCCTCGGGAGCAGGCTCCCGGCGCGGGCGTCCTCAGGCGGCTCGCGCTGACAGCGCTCGTGCTGGCGGGCCTCTGGGCGTTCTGGGAGGGCTACCGCTGGTTGTGGATGCGAACCGGCTGGACACACCCCTTCGTCGTCGACGACCTGACGATGCCCCACCTGCACGACATCGTGCACCGGCTCTGGCAACCGGCAGCGAGCGAGCAGCCGGCACTGATCCACGACCTGCTGAAGAAGGCCGCGTACACGACCCGCGAAGCGGCGGCGGGCTTCGCGCTCGGCGCCGTGATCGGCTTCGCGATCGGCGTCGCCCTCCACCTCTCGAAGCTCCTGCGCCGCGGCTTCCTCCCCTACGTTGTCGCCTCGCAGACCGTGCCGATCCTCGCGATCGCCCCCATGGTCGTGATCTGGCTCGGCGGCCAGGGGCTGCCGATCTGGATGCCGGTCGCCGTCATCGCCGCCTACCTCACCTTCTTCCCCGTCACGATCAACACGATCAAGGGGCTCGACTCGGCCGAGCCGCGCGCGCTCGAGCTGATGCGCTCGTACGCCGCCTCGCCCTGGATGGTGCTCTGGAAGGTGAAGTTCCCTGCCTCGCTGCCCTACGTGTTCGCGGCGCTGAAGGTCTCCGCCACCGCGAGTGTCGTCGGCGCGATCATCGGCGAGCTGCCCTCGTCGATCCAGGATGGGCTCGGCGGCGCGATTCTCAACTTCAACCAGTACTACTCGCTCGATCCGTCGGCGCTTTGGGCGACGAACATCGTCGCCGCCGCGCTCGGGATCGCCTTCTTCGGCGTGGTCGTCATCACTGAGCGCCTCGTCGTACGCGCCGCCCCGGAGAACGTCGCATGATGCCGCGCCCAGGGCCGGCCGCGCACCGCGAACG
Source organism: Gaiellaceae bacterium (assembly GCA_046596415.1). Lineage (GTDB taxonomy): Bacteria > Actinomycetota > Thermoleophilia > Gaiellales > Gaiellaceae > JBKJML01. The sequence goes on from JBKJML010000119.1 coordinate 23,281, forward strand.
GCACGCCAGGAACGCGGCATGAGCACCGCGGCCGCAGTCTCGATCCAGGGGGTGACCAAGACCTTCGCCAAGGGGAGCACGACCGCCCTCCACGACATTCAGCTCGAGCTCCAGCCGGGCGAGTTCGTCTCGCTGATCGGCCCGTCCGGCTGCGGCAAGTCGACGCTCCTGCGCGTGATCGGCGACCTGATCCAGCCCTCCTCCGGCGCCGTTCTCGTCGGCGGTAAGCCGGCGCACCAGGCGCGGCTCGATCGCGACTACGGGATGGTCTTCCAGGAGGCGGTGCTCTACGACTGGCGCACGGTCGCGAAGAACATTGCGCTGCCGCTCGAGCTCTCCGGCTGGGAGCGGCGCAAGCGGGCCGACCGGGTGAAGGAGATGGTCGAGCTCGTCGAGCTGACCGGGTTCGAGAGTCACTACCCGTGGCAACTCTCAGGCGGCATGCAGATGCGGGTTGCGATCGCCCGTGCGTTGTCGTTCGATCCCAAGCTGCTGCTGATGGACGAGCCGTTCGGGGCCCTGGACGAGATGACGCGCGAACGGCTGAACCTCGAGCTGCTCCAGATCTGGCAGGCGAGCGGCTCGACGATCGTCTTCGTCACCCACTCGATCTCGGAGGCGGTCTTCCTCTCGACCCGCGTCGTCGTGATGAGTCCACGGCCGGGCCGGGTCGCGGGCATCGTCGAGATCGACCTGCCGCAGCCGCGCACGATCGACACCCGTGAGGAGCCGCGCTACTTCGAGCTCGTCACCGGGGTGCGCGAGTTGTTGCGCGGCTCCCACCTGGAGGAGCTGCGGTGAGCAGCGTCGTGATCGAGGAGCCGGGACGCACGCTCGCGCAGGGATTTGGCCGCGGCGTCCGCGACTGGATTCCGGCCGCGGTCGTGCTCGTCGTCGTGCTCGTCGGCTGGCAGACCGCGATCGTCGTCTTCGACATCCAGCGCTTCCTGCTTCCCAAGCCGACCGAGATCGCCTCCCGCTTCTGGACCGAACGCGAGACGCTGTGGGCTGCCGGCTGGTTCACTTTTCAGGAGGCGTTCTGGGGCTTTCTCGCCGGCTCGTCGGCGGCGATTCTCTGCGCCCTCCTGCTGGCACGCTTCCGGCCGCTCGGCACCGCGCTGATGCCGTACTTCATCGCCGCGAACGCGGTGCCGATCATCGCGTTCGCGCCGATCGCGATCGCCTGGTTCGGGATCGACAAGGGCTCGAAGATCGCGATCGCCGGCATCCTCTGCTTCTTCCCGGTGCTCGTGAACACGCTCAAAGGGCTCACCTCGGTGAAGCCGGCCCAGATCGAGCTGATGCGCTCGTACGCGGCCGGCAACTTCCAGATCTTTCGGCGCGTGCGGATCCCCGCCTCGCTGCCGTACCTCTTCTCGGCGCTCAAGGTGGCGAGCGTGCTGGCGATGATCGGCGCGATCGTCGGCGAGTACTTCGGCGGCTCGCTCACCTCACTCGGGATCCAGATCAAGAGCGCCGCGGCGCTGTTCAACTTCGAGACGGCATGGGCGGCGATCCTCGTCGCCTGCATTCTCGGGATCGCGTTCTACCTCGCCATCGTCTTGGCGGAGCGGCTCGCGATGCGGTGGCACCAGTCTGCGCGAGGTGCGCAGGCATGACGGACCGGAAATCCCAGAAGGAGGGCAAGAAACCAGTGAAGCATCGGCGGTGGTACTGGCTGGCGGTCGCGCTCGTCGCGGTCGTCGGTCTCGTGTTCGCCTCGATGGGTGCGGCCAGGACGGCCGCCCCCCAGGCGACGAAGGTGACGCTCCAGCTCAAGTGGGTGACCCAGGCGCAGTTCGCCGGCTACTACGCGGCGAAGGCCAAGGGCTATTACACGGCTGCGGGGCTGGACGTGAACATCAAGCCCGGCGGCCCGGACATCACGCCGGAGCAGGTCGTCGCGTCCGGTCAGGCCGAGTTTGGCATCGACTGGCTGCCGAGCCTGCTCTCGTCCCGTGACAAGGGCTCAGACCTCGTGAACATCGCCCAGGTCTACACGCGCTCGGGGATGACCCAGCTGACGTGGAAGGACTCGGGGATCAACACGATCGCGAAGATGAGGGGCAAGAAGGTCGGCAACTGGCTGTTCGGCAACGAGTTCGAGCTGTTCGCAGCGCTCGTCAAGAACGGCATGGACCCGACGAAGAACAAGGGCGTCACGATCGTCCAGCAGCCGTTCGACATGAACCTCTTCCTGCAGCGGAAGCTCGACTCGGCCTCGGCGATGACCTACAACGAGCTCGCCCAGGTGCTGGAATCGAAGAATCCGAAGACCGGCAAGCTGTACCAACTCTCCGATCTGAACGTGATCAAGATGGAGAACGTCGGCACCGGCATGCTCGAGGACGGCATCTTCGTCCGTGGCGACTGGATCAAGAGCACGAAGAACCAGGCCACGTCGAAGAAGTTCCTCGAGGCGTCGTTCAAGGGCTGGGCGTACTGCCGTGACCACCTGACGGAGTGCGCGAGCATCGTGCTCAAGAACTCGCCGATCCTGCCGCGTGGGCACCAGACGTGGCAGATGAACGAGGTCAACGCGCTCATCTGGCCGTCGTCGCAGGGCGTCGGCGTCATGAACGCCAAGGCGTTCAACCGTACGGCGTCGATCTCGAAGCAGTTCGGTGTGATCAAGAAGACGCCGAGCGGCGCCTACCGCACCGATCTCGCGAAGGCGGCGATCGCGGCGCTCAAGAAGTCGGGCATCGACACCACGGGGGCCAAATGGACGAAGGCCACCGTGAAGCTCACGGCCGGCGGCAAGTAAGCAGTCAGGGCAAAGCCCCGGGTCGCTTCGGCGGCCCGGGGCCTCGCCCGTCGAGAGAGGAGATCCCATGTCCGTGCTGATCAAGGGCGGCCTCGTCGTCACCGCCGCCGACACGACTCGCGCCGACGTCTACATCGAGGACGAGCGGATCTCCGTGATCGGCGAGTCGCTGGACGTTCCTGCCGACCGCGTGATCGACGCGACCGGCAAGTACGTGCTGCCGGGCTGCATCGACCCGCACACCCATCTCGACATGCCGTTCGGCGGCACCGTCACGATCGACGACTTCACCTCCGGGCAGACGTCAGCCGCGTTCGGCGGCACGACCTGCCACGTCGACTTCTGCATCCAGGGCAAGGGGCAGAGCTTCGCGGCGGCGCTCGAAGGCTGGCACGCCAAGCGCGAGGGCAAGCAACTGATCGACTGCGGCTTCCACATTGCGGTCACCGATCTCGTCGAAGGCGGCTCGCTCGAGGAGCTCGCGACGCTGCCCGACCAGGGAGTCACCTCCTACAAGCTCTTCATGGCCTACAAGGGCGCGCTGATGGTCGACGACGACACGCTCTTCCGGACGATGGAAGTCGCCGCCCAAACGGGCGCGCTCGTCATGGTGCACGCGGAGAACGGTGACGCGATCGACATCCTCGTCCGTCAGGCGCTCGCCGCCGGGAACACCGATCCGGTCTGGCACGCGCGCACGCGGCCGCCCGAGTTGGAAGGGGAGGCGACCAACCGCGCGATCCAGCTGGCGCGCATCGCCGGCGCGCCGCTCTACGTCGTCCACGTCACCTGCAAGGAGGCGGTCGACCCGATCCGCGCAGCGCGCGAGCAGGGCTGGGACGTCTGGGGCGAGACCTGCACCCAGTACTTCTTCGTCGACGAGACCTTCCTCGAGCGGCCGAACTTCGAGGGTGCGAAGTACGTCTACTCGCCGCCGGCGCGGGCGAAGGCGAATCAGGATGTGCTCTGGAACGCGGTCCGCACCGACGCGCTCTCGGTGATCTCGACCGACCATTGCGCGTTTCTCTGGGACGGGCAGAAATCGCTTGGCAAGGATGACTTCTCGAAGATCCCGAACGGCGGGCCTGGCCTCGAGGATCGACTCCGGATGATCCACCACTTCGGCGTCCGCGGAGGCCGGATCTCGCTGAACCGGATGGTCGAGCTGCTGGCGACGAACCCGGCGAAGCTGTTCGGGCTCTACCCGCGCAAGGGCACGATCGCGGTCGGTACCGACGCCGACATCGTCGTCTTCGACCCCGAGCAGCGCGTCACGATCTCGGCGGCGACCCACCATTCGAAGGCCGACTACTCGCTCTACGAGGGGACGGAGGTGGTCGGCGCGCCGGAGCTCGTGCTGCTGCGAGGCCAGGTGCTGGTCGAGAACGGCGAGCTCGTGGCGGAGCCGGGGATCGGGCAGTTCGTCAGGCGGGCGCGCTTCGGCGAGCAGCTCGCCGCGGCAGAAGCGGATGCCCCTGCCGCGGCGTAACGCGTCATCAGTCGCCGTTGAAGGGACGGACGAGCGGGTTCTTGCCCGCGAAGATCCCGTCCGGGTTCGGGTACCAGGCCCACAGGTGCAGCGTCACGAAGTCGGGATGCCAGAACCCGAACGCGGTGCCGCTCTCCGGGCTCGTCTTCGGGCAATCGGCCTCGGCCCCGGCGGGCACGAACGTCCCGTCGGAGTAGTGGCAGGCCGCGCCGAAAGACCCGTAGGTCGCTCCGGGGAGCGGCAGCTTCGCCGGCTTGGCGGGGAACACCCACTCGAACGCGACGAGGTGCCAGGCCTTCCCACGCTTCACGTAGACGAGGATCGGCGGCTTGCTCGCGTCGAAACCGGCGAGCTTCGGGTTCAGGACGTGCCACCCCATGTCCGGGATCATCCGCGTCACGTTGACGGTGTAGCCCGCCTTGCGAGCCGCTGCGAGGCTCGTGGCGTACTTCGCCGTTGCGAGGCGGGCCTCGGCGAGGATCGGGGCGAGCGCCTTGGGTGTCCCGCCCTGGTGTGTGGCCGGGTGCACGCGCAACACTGCGGCTGGCTTCTCCGTCTGGGCCGCCCACGCAGCGAGCGGGACGGCAGCGCAGAGTAGGGCAATGAGCGATGCGGTCAGCGTGCGACGCATGTCGTCCTCCTAGCTTTCGATGGTTGCCGGCACGGGGTCGGGCCGGACGAGCACGGTGTCGGCGACGCGGATGATCTCGTCCACCGGGAGGTCGGCTGCCGCAGCGTGGGCTCTGATCGCCTCGGGGCTCGACGCCTGGTAGATGCAGACGGTGCCAACGCCGTTCCCCTCCTCGAGCACGTAGCTGCGGATCCAGCGGATGTCGTCGGACATGCGCTCTCCCTCGGCGGTCGAGCGAGCG
>JBKJML010000250.1:0-3036 GCA_046596415.1 Gaiellaceae bacterium
GCGCCTCCGGGCAACGCCGGCCGTGACTTCAACCTCTACAGCGGCACGTCGATGTCGGCCCCGCACGTCGCCGGCCTCGCCGCACTGCTCAAGCAACGGCATCCGAACTGGTCGCCGATGGCGATCAAGTCGGCGCTGATGACGTCGGCCTATGACGTCCTCGACGGTCCGAACACGGACCCGCTCGTGATCTTCCGCCAGGGCGCGGGTCATGTTCGACCCAACAGCGCGGCCGATCCGGGCCTCGTCTACGACGCGGGCTGGAACGACTGGCGGGGCTTCCTCCGCAGCCAGAAGCTGTGCACGTTCTGCTTCGGGACTGCCCCGGCTCCGGTCTTCGACCCGAGCGACTACAACAGCCCGTCGATCGCGATCGGCGATCTGGCCGGGGCGCAGACCGTCAGCAGGACCGTGACGAACGTCGGCGCTTCGGCGGCGACGTACAACGCGTCGGTGACGGGCATGGTCGGCATCACGACCGTCGTCAGCCCGTCGTCGTTGACGCTCAGCCCCGGGCAGAGCGGGAGCTTCACGGTCGCGTTCACGCGCACCACGGCGCCGCTCAACGCGTACACCGGTGGTCAGCTGACGTGGTCGGACGGCACCCACAGCGTTCGCAGCCCGATCGTCATCAAGCCGGTCGCGATCGCGACGGCGGCCGAGCTCAGCTCGACCGGCGGTCCGGTCAGCTGGCAGGTGAAGACCGGTTACACCGGAGCGCTCAACGCAACCGTGGGTGGTCTCGTCGCAGCGACGCAGACGCCCTGGACGGTTGCGCAGGATCCGGACCAGACGTTCGCTCTCGGTGATCCGACCGGCACGTTCCAGTACAACGTCGTCGTGCCGGCGAACAACTACCTGCGGGCGGGCATCTACGAGGATGCGATCACGCCCGCCGGTACGGATCTCGACATGTTCGTCTACAAGGGCACCACGTTGGCCGGCTCCAGTGCAGACGGCGACTCGAACGAGGTGGTCACGCTTCGCAACGCGACGCCCTCGCCGATCACCTACAGCGTCTACGTTCACGGCTGGAGCACGAACGGGCCGTCGGCGAGCGGAACGCTGTTCACCTGGGTCGTCGGGACGACGCCCGCGGGCAACACGACGCTCTCGGGCGTCGGCCCCGCCACGACCGGCGGCATCCAGACCCACACCGCGACGTTCTCCGGCCTCGCGCCGGCGACGCGGTACTTCGGGCGCGTCGAGTACGACGACGGGCTCGTCGTCGTGGGGCGGACGCTCCTGACGGTTCGAACGCCGTAAGGCAGATCGAAACGGAACAAAGCGAGGGGCCGGCGCACAGCCGGCCCCTCGTCGTTTTCAGGGCTCTAGACTCCAGCGGTGCCGAGCAGACGGAGACGCCAGGTAGAGCTCGAGCGGGTGCTCGGCACCCCCGCGCTTTTCGCCACCGCCTACGGCAACGTCGGCTCCTCGATCTACTACGCGCTCGGCGTCACCGCCGTCTTCGCACTGGGGCTGACACCCGTCGTCTTCCTCGTCGCCGGCCTCATCTTCGCCTGTACCGCAGCCACGTACGCAGAGGGCACCGTGCAGTACCCGGAAGCAGGCGGCTCCTCGAGTTTTGCCCGGCACGCCTTCAACGAGCTCTTCTCGTTCGGTGCGGCGTGGGCGCAGATGCTCGTCTACGTCGCGACGATCACGACCTCCGCGTTCTTCGTCCCGCATTACCTCTCGATCTTCTGGGAACCGCTGAAGACGAACCCTTGGGATGTGATCGTCGGCATCGTCGTGATTCTCGTGCTCGTGCTCCTGAACATCGTCGGTGTCCAGGAGGCGGCGAAGCTGAACGTCGTGCTCGCCGTCGTCGACTTCGCGACGCAGCTTCTGCTCGTCGGGTTCGGGTTCGTGCTCGTCTTCAACTCCGAGATCCTGCTCGACAACATCCACTTCGGTGTCGCCCCGACCTGGGGGAACCTCGCCCTCGCCGTGCCGGTCGCGATGCTCGCCTACACCGGGGTCGAGACGGTGTCCAACCTCGCGGAGGAAGTGCGCGACCCGGTTCGCAGCGTGCCGAACGCCTACAAGCTCGTTGCCGCTGCAGTGTTCGCGATCTACCTGACGCTGCCGCTGATCGCTCTCTCTGCCCTGCCGGTGAAGCTCGTCGACGGCGAGTACAAGACGCTCCTCGGCCTGCCGCCGGAGGAGGGGGGCTTCGCGAACGATCCCGTCCTCGGTCTCGTCGAGAACCTGGGCCTGCACGGGATCGTGCTCGACGCCGCGAAGATCTACGTCGGCATTCTCGCCGCCACGATCCTCTTCATCGCGACGAACGCCGGCGTGATCGGCGCCTCACGCATCACGTACGCGATGGCGACCTATCGCCAGATGCCGGAGGTCTTCCGGCGACTCCACCCGCGCTTCAAGACACCGGCGCTCGCGATCATCATCTTCGCCGGAATCGCGCCGATCATCGTCATGCTTCCGGGTGACACCACCTTCATCGGCACCCTCTACTCGTTCGGCGCCACGCTCTCGTTCACGGTCGCGCACGCCTCGATCATTCGCCTCCGTGCGCTGCACCGCGACGAAGGCGAGCGGCGCTTCACAGCGCGGCCGAACCTGAACATCCGCGGCGTGCAGTGGCCGATCTTCGCGCTCGTCGGCGGGCTCGGGACCGGTGTCTCGTGGCTCGTAATCGTCGTCCAGAATCCGACCACCCGCTGGGTCGGCCTCGGCTGGCTCGCGGTCGGGTTCGCCGGCTACGCGCTCTACCGCCGCCGCTACGTGCAGGCGTCGTTGACGGCGACGCTGAAAGCTCCGGCCGCGTTCGGCCCGGCCCTCGCGCTCGAGTACCGGCGGATCCTCGTTCCGGTCGTCTCCGGGCAACCCTCCGACGACGCGCTCGACGTCGCCTGCCGGCTCTCGGCCGAACGGGGTGCGACGATTCTCGCCCTGACCGTGATCGAGGTCCCGCTCGGGCTTGCCTACGCGGACGTGCCCGAGGAGGAGGAGCGCGCAGCAAACCGCGAGCTCGACGAGGCCCGCGCGATCGGCGAGTCGTACGGGGTCACG
>JBKJML010000269.1:0-5093 GCA_046596415.1 Gaiellaceae bacterium
CACAGAAGCCTTCGAGGCCGACCCGACCTTGCGGCGGGCCTCACCCGGCCTGGTCGATACGCTCGGCCGCGCCTACGCGACCTCGGGTCAGCCCGAGGCGGCGATCGGCATCTTCGAACGCGCTCTCGACGATGCCCGCGAACGCGACGACGCGCTTGGTGAGCGCCGCTTCGGGGTCCTGCTCGCGAACGCCCTGATCGACAGCGGCAACTACGGACGCGCCGAGGAGATCCTCGGCTCCTCGCTTGCTCGGCTCGGCGACGACGATGACCCCACGGTCCGCGCTCGCGTGCTCTGGTCGCAGTCCCGCCTGCACTCGTTGAAAGGCGAGCAGGACATGGCCGCGATATACGCCCGTCGCACGCTCGACCTGCTCGAGCTGACCGAGGACACCCAGTACCGCGCCCGGGCCTACCACCTGCTCGGCTACATCGAGCTCGAGCGCGGCCGGCCGGCCGAGGCGCTCGAGCACGTGCGCAAAGCGATCGAGATCGTCGGCGACAGCACCGGCACGGTCGAGCAGGCGCAGTTCCGGCTCGAGCAAGCGCGTGCCCTGGCCCAGCTCGGCGAGCACGAGCGCGCAGCCGCCGAGGCGATGGCGGTCGCCGGCATCCTCCAGGAGGCCGACCCCCACGACGCCGCGCGCTGTTACGTCCTGATGGGGGACGTCTTCGCCGACCTCGGCGATCGGGCGCGCGCGCTCGAGCTGTACGAGCTCGGCGCCGAGCTGCTCGGCGACCGGCGCAGCGCCCATGCCTCGCTCGCGTACGAGCGCCTCGCGAAGGTGTTGGAGGAAGAGGGTCGCACCGAGGAAGCGCTTCAGGCCCTGAAGCAAGCGCTGGGCGCGCGCCAGCACCACCAGCAGCCCACCCCGATCGAGTAGAGCCTTAGGATCGGCGCGGTGGAACATCGCGCTCTCGGCCGAAGCGGCATCGACGTCTCGCGCGTCATCCTCGGCTGCGGCAACTTCGGCGGTGTCGGCTCCGCTCCGGCCTTCTTCGGCCGTGGTGAGACACGCGAGCAGGCGTTCGCGGTCATGAACGCCGCCTGGGAGGCCGGAATCACAACGTTCGATACTGCCGACGCCTACGGCGGCGGACGCAGCGAGGCGATCATCGGCGACTGGCTGCGCGGCAAGGGGAGCACCGTCCGCGACCGGATCGTGCTGACCACGAAAACGTTCAACGCCATGGAGGAGGGCGGCGACAGCGGTCTCGCGCCGGCCCGCGTGCGGCGGCAGATCGCCTCCAGCCGCGCGCGGCTCGGTGTCGAGCGCATCGACCTGTACCTCGCCCACGATGTCGACCCGGAGACGCCGATTGCTGAGACGATCGGCGCGTTCGAAACGCTTCGCGACGAGGGGACGGTCGGCGCCTACGGCGGCTCGAACGTCGGCGTCGCCTGGCTCGAGGAAGCGCTCCACCACGGGCACCCGGCCTGGGCACAGAACTCCTACTCCTTGCTCGACCGCCAGGACGAGACGGGTGTCCTGCCACTCTGCGCGCGCGAGGGACTCGGCTACACCCCGTTCAGCCCGCTCGCGGGGGGCTGGCTCACCGGCAAGTACCGCCGCGACGAGGAACCACCGGCAGGCTCACGCATGACCATCCGTCCCGAGCCCTACCTGGAGCTGCGCACCGAAAGCGTCTGGAAAGCGCTGGACGGGCTTCGGATCCTCGCGGCCGAGCGAGCGACGTCGATGGCGACGCTCGCATTCGCCTGGCTCCTCGCGCAACCGCAGGTCACCGCGGTCGTCGCCGGCCCACGGCGCCCCGAACAGCTCGAGCCCGCGCTCGAGGCGACCTCGATCCGGCTCTCACAGGCCGAGGCCGACGCGATCGGCAAGCTCTTCGCATGAGTGTCCTTGTCCTCTCGGAGCACGATGTCGAGCGCCTACTCACGATGGCGGAGTGCATCGAGGCGATGGCCGAGGTGCTCGCAGAGCTCGCTCGCGGCGGGCTCCACCAGCCGCTCCGCTTCCTCACCCGCGCCGAGGGGACGCCGGGACTGATGGGTTTCATGCCCGCCCGGCGCGGCGGGGCAAGCCCCACGTGGTCGCTGAAGGAGATCGTGATCGCACCCGACAATCCGAAGCGCGGGCTCGATGCGCACCAGGGCGCCGTCCTGCTCCACGACGGCGACACCGGCGAGCTGCGCGCGATCCTCAACGCCTCGCCGATCACCGCGATTCGCACCGCCGCAGTTTCGGCGGTCGCGACTCGACTGCTCGCACGCAAGGACTCGCGGCGCGTTGCGATCCTCGGCGCTGGCGTCCAGGGAAAGGCACACGAGCAGGCGCTCCGCGTCGTGCTCCCCGAGGCCGAGATCCACGTCTGGAGCCGCGCCTCGGGTGAGAGCGTCGAGGATGCCCTGCGCGGCGCCGACGTCGTCTGCACGTGCACCAGCGCCAGCGAGCCGATCCTCCGACGCGAGTGGCTCGCACCCGGCACCCATGTGAACGCCGTCGGCTCGAGCGTCGCGTCGGCCCGCGAGCTCGACACGGCGACCGTCCGCGACGCGTCGCTCTTCGTCGACCGGCGCGAGTCGACCCTGAACGAGTCCGGCGATTTCCTCGCTGCGGCCCGGGAGGCCGGTCTCGCCCCGGACCACATCAAGGCCGAGCTCGGCGAGCTGCTCGTCGGCGCCCACCCGGGCCGGACGAGTGAGGACGAGCTGACCGTCTTCAAGTCGCTCGGCCTCGGGGTCGAGGACCTCGCTGCGGCGGAGCTCGTCGTCCGCAAGGCACGGGAGCAGGGCCTTGGTGTCGAGGTGGCTTTCTGATCCCGATCGCGGCGATCGAGCAGGCGCGCGAACGGATCCGCGGCGCCGCGATCCGGACACCCCTCGTGCGGCTGTCGGTGCCCGAGGCGCCGGCCGAGATCTGGCTGAAGCTCGAGTGCCTCCAGCCGATCGGCTCGTTCAAGATCCGCGGTGCGGCGAACGCGATCCGGCAGGCGCCACGCGAGCTCGTGCGAGCGGGCGTCGTCACCGCAAGCGCCGGCAACATGGCGCAGGGCGTCGCCTGGGTCGCCCGCGAGCTCGGGGTCGCTGCGACGATCGTCGTTCCCGAGCACGCGCCCGCAACGAAGCTCGCCGCGATCGCCCGCCTCGGCGGCACCGTGATCAAGGTGCCCTACGACCGATGGTGGCGGGCAATCGAGGAGTCCCGCTTCGAGGGCGTCGATGGCCTGTTCATCCATCCCGTCCAGGACGAGCCGGTGATGGCCGGCAACGGCACGATCGGCCTCGAGCTCGCCGACGAGCTCGAGGGGATCGACACGGTGCTCGTCCCTTGGGGCGGGGGTGGCCTGACGACCGGGATCGCGAGTGCGCTCCGGGCTGTCGCCCCCGACACGGAGGTGTTCGCGGTCGAGCCCGAGACAGGCGCGCCGCTCGCCGCTTCACTCGCCGCGGGCGAGCCGCGCGCGATCGACTACGTGCCGTCGTTCGTCGACGGCGCCGGGAGCCGTTCGCTCCTGCCGAAGATGTGGGAGCTCGCACGGCCTCTCCTGGCGGGCTCGCACACCGTGACGCTCGATGAGACAGCTGGCGCCGTCCGCGTGCTCGCCGAGCGCGCGAACGTCGTTGCGGAGGGCGCCGGTGCGCTCGCGGTCGCGGCCGCGCTCTCGGGCCGCGCCGGCACCGGCAAAATCGTCTGCATCGTCTCGGGCGGCAACATCGACGCCTTACGACTCGCGGCCATCCTTGGCGGAGACACGCCGGGCTAGCGGCAGGCCGTACCAGAGCCACCCGAAGACGACCGCGACGGCGGCGGTGAGGGCAACCGCCACGAGGTGGTGGTAGATCATGTCGAGCACGACGAACAGCCCGCTCGTCATCGCGAGCGCCAGGAACGCCGTGCCCGCAATCGCAAGCCGGTTTCCCGTCACGAGCAGCTGCTCCTTGTCGTGCTTGCGGAACCGGAGCCGATGAAACGACGACGGCGCGATCAGGAACGCGGTGCCGAGCGCCGTGCAGGCGAGCGACACGGTGAACACGTCGCGCTGGAGCTCGGTCACCCGCTCGAAGCGCTGCGTGAAGGGCACGGCGAGGAGGAAGGCGAACAGGACCTGCACCCCGGGCAGCACGACGCGCAGCTCGTTGAGCAGCTCGATCAGCTCCCGGTCGAGCTTCTCGTCCTTCGTCTCGTCGGCCATGCCGGCGTGAAACCTACTTGCGGACGCCGACGAATCGGAAACCGAGCGGCTGGATCGCCTGCTGGTCGACGAGCGCCTGCTCGAGCACGGCGGTCGCGACGCCGCCGAGCGTTCGATGCAGCGCGGCGACATCCACCACCAGCCGCGGCTCGAAGCGGGCGCCGAGGGCGAAGAGGAGGGCGGCGCCGGTGTGCAGCCCGACGTGGTCTGCCTCCCAGGCCGCGGCCAGATCGTCGATCGTGCCGGTCGGCTCGGACCCTGTCGCGGCAGCGAGAGCCCGCTGCTGGCCGTACAGCCATTCGAGCGTGGGCCGGTCGAGCCGCTCCCAAGCCAGCTCGTCGACGATCACGAGCCCACCCGGTCGCAGCAGTTCCACGAGTCGGTCGACAGCGGCTTCGAGGTCGGCGACGTGGTGGAGCGAACATTGCGCGACGACCGCCTCGAACAGCCCCTCCGCCGGATCGACCTCTTCCAGCTTGAGCCGCCGAAAGAGCGGCCCCGGGGGCGCGGCGGGGTCGATCGCGACCACGTCGTGGCCGGCGGCTACGAGCCGCGTAGCCAGCGCGCCCTCTCCGCAGCCGACCTCCAGCACCCTGGCTGGCGCCGGCGCCAGCTCCTGCTCGACGAGCTCGGCGAAGCTCAGCACGAGCGGATGATCCCGGCCCGGGCGAGCTTCGCCCACTCGAGCGTGATCAGAAACGGCAGCCACAAGGATGCGGTCGGGGCGCCGACCATCGCCACGCGGCCGCCGTAGCAGCGCTCGATCAACAGCCGGGCGCGGACGAGGTGAAAGCGCGAAGTGACCACGACGATCGAGCTCCAGCCGCGCTCGGCTGCGAGTCGAGCGATCAGCCGCGCCTCGCCTCGCGTCGAGAACGGATCGGGCTTGGGGCAGAGCACGGCGAACGCCTGCGGGGTCGTGCACACCCGCCTCGA
>JBKJML010000036.1:0-20745 GCA_046596415.1 Gaiellaceae bacterium
GGGCCTACCTCGCAGAGCTCGATCCTCATGGGCCGGTCTCGACCGGGAGGCCACGGCTCGACCAGTCGCTCCACGAGCCGGCGTAGAGCTTCGCGTCCGGCCGCCCGGCCTGCACGAGCGCGAGGACGTCGACGCACGCGGTGACGCCGGAACCGCAGTAGACGACGAGCTCGTCCGCTTCGAGCAGCTCGGTGGGGGGAGGCTCCGCGTCCCGAAAATAGAGATTGCGGGCGCCGGGGATGCGGCCTGCGATCCTGTCGAGCGGCTCGACCTCGCCGCGCCACCGCTCGGGCGCTCGCGCGTCGACGAGCAGCAGGGAGGGGTCGTCCAGACGCGACAGCAGGTCCTCGGCGAACACGAGATCGTCGGTTCGAGGGTGCGCCTCGAAGCGCTCCGGCTCGATGCGCTCCTCACCGGTCGCAAGCGGGCCCCGCCAGGCGGCGAGCTCGATCACGCCGGCGTTGTCGTGGCCGTAGTGGCGGAGCAGCCACCACAGCCGTGCTGCCCAGCCGCTGCCGTCGTCGTAGGCGACGACGAGGGTGCCGGAGCCGATCCCGGCCCGCCCGGCGCTCGCTGCGAACGCGTCGGCTCCCGGCAGCGGGTGGCGGCCTCCACCCTCCGTGCCCGTCAGGTCGCGCTCCGGTGCGAGATGCGCGGCACCGGGAAGGTGGCCGGCGAGGTAGGCCTCGCGGTCGGGCCGACAGTCGACGAGCCTCGCATGCATCCGTGCCAACTCTAACCAACCACTCTCTCGCATAGATGCAAGATTTATGCATAATACGCAGACGTATGGCCTCCACCGTGATCATCGGCGCTTCCGGGTACGCAGGGCAGGAAACCCTCGACCGCGTCCTCTCTCACCCAGACCTCGAGCTGCACGCGGTCGGCTCGGACTCGCTTGCGGGCCAGGCGGCCGGTGCCCTCGACCCGCGCCTGAACCGAAACGGCGGCCGCCGCGTGCCGCGGTTCATCACGAACGAGGCCGCGCTCGCCTGCGGCGCAGACCTCGTCTTCCTGTGCCTCTCGCACGAGAAGGCGGCCGCGCTCGAACCGCCGAAGCGCGGCGTTGTCATCGATCTCTCCGGCGCGCACCGGCTCGCCGACCCCACCCTCTACAACGAGTGGTACGGCTTCGAGCATCCGCGCCCGGCCGATCTCCCCGCGTGGAGCTATGGCGTGCCCGAGCTCTTCCCGCCGCACGGCCGTCTGATCGCGAACCCCGGGTGCTACGCGACCGCCGTGCTGCTCGCGCTCGGCCCACTGCGCGATGCCATCGACCCGGGCAGTGTCGTTGTCGATGCGAAGTCCGGCGTCTCCGGTGCCGGCCGCGAGTTGAAGGCGAGCTCGCACGCCGGTTTCGTGCTCGAGAACGTCTCCCCGTACAGGATTGGCTCCCACCAGCACACGCCGGAGATCGCACAGGCGCTCGGCTTCCCGGTCTGCTTCGTGCCGCACCTGGTGCCGGTGCGCAGGGGCCTGCTTGCCACGTGCTTCGTCCGCTCGACCGGTGACGACCTGCGCAGCCTGCTCGATGAGGCGTACGCCGCCAGCCACACCGTCACCGTCCTGCCCGAGGGAGTGGTGCCCGAGCTGGCGCGCGTTCAGCACACCGACGGCGCCGAGATCGGCGTCTTCGACGACCGCTCCACCGGGATGACGGTCGTCGTCTGTGCGATCGACAACCTTGGCAAGGGCGCGGCGGGACAGGCGGTCCAAAACGCGAACCTCGCCTTCGGCTACGAGGAGACACGCGGGCTGCGTCTCAGCGGGGTACTCGTATGAGTGTGACTGCCCCGCTCGGTTTCGAGGCGAGCGGCGTCCGCGCCGGCATCCGCCGCTCCGCGCCCGACCTCGCGCTGCTTCGCTCGACGACACCCGCCGTGGGCGCAGCGCTCTGGACCGTGAACCGCGTCCTCGCGGCGCCCGTCGTCGTCTCGAAGCAGCACCTTGCGGCGACCGAGCCGCAGGCGGTGGTCGTCAACTCGGGCGTCGCAAATGCTGCGACGGGCGAGCAGGGCCTCGCCGACGCCCGTGCGACCGCAGCGCAGGCTGCCGAACTGCTCGGCCTCGTGCCCGAGCAGGTGGTCGTCCTCTCGACCGGTGTGATCGGCACCCCGCTCCCGATGGACAAGATCGCCGCCGGGCTCGACACGGCTGCCCGGGCGCTGTCGATCGTCGGCGGCAACGAAGCCGCCGAGGCGATCCTCACCACCGACACGGTCTCGAAGCAGGCGGTCGTCTCCCGCGACGGGTTCACGCTCGGGGGGATGGCGAAAGGAGCGGGGATGATCCACCCCTGTCTTGCGACGATGCTCGCCGTCGTCACGACCGACTATCCGCTGCAGCCGGGTGAGGCCTTCAGCTTCCTCCAGCCGGCCGTGGACGAGAGCTTCAACTGCATCACCGTCGACGGCGAGTGCTCGACGAACGACGCCGTCGTGCTGCTCGCGAACGGTGCGAGCGGCGTCGAGCGCACTCTCGCGACCGACGCGAGCTTCGCCGCCGCGCTCGGGGAGATCTGCGCCGACCTCGCCGCGCAGGTCGTGGCCGACGGAGAGGGAGCGACGGTGTTGCTCGAGATCGACGTCACCGAGGCCGCGAGCCAGGCCGAGGCGCAGGCGATCGCGCGGCGGATCGCGACCTCGCCGCTCGTCAAGACGGCCGCGTTCGGGCACGACGCGAACTGGGGTCGAGTGCTGGCGGCCGCCGGCTCCGCGACGTGGAACGGTGGCTTCGCGCGCCTCGACCCGTCGCTGCTGTCAGTCGCGTTCAACGGGACGACCGTCTTCTCCGGCGGTGCCCCGTCCGGCGTCGAGCCGGTGCTCGAGGGCGGCCTGTGCAGGATCGAGGTCGCACTCGGCCTCGGAGACGGGCGCGCGTCCTATCTCGCCTCGGACCTCTCGTATGAGTACGTGCGCGTGAACGCGGAGTACCGCTCGTGAGCCGGATCGTGGTCAAGGTGGGCGGTGCAGTGGCTGCGGCCGCCGTCGCCGACGCAATCGCGTTGGCCGACGCCGGTCACGAGGTCGTCGTCGTCCACGGTGCCGGCCCGCAGATCTCGCAGGAGATGGAGCGCCTCGGCCTCACCGTGCGCTTCGTCGGCGGCAGGCGCGTGACCGACGCCGCCACCCTCGAGGTGGTGCGCGCCTCGCTCGCCGAGGTCAACGCGGCCGTCTGCGCCGCGATCGGCCCCCGTGCACTCGGGCTGATGGGCGACCTGGTCGGCCTTCAGGCGACACCGGTGCCCGAGCTCGGGCTGGTCGGCGACGCTGTGCCGACTGCGCCCCAGGCCGTGCTCGACGCACTTGCACAGGGGCTCGTTCCTGTCGTCGCACCGCTCGGTTCCGGGCCGCTGAACGTGAACGCCGACGAGGCTGCCGCTGCACTTGCCGTCGGCATCGGCGCCCACCGGCTCCTCTTCCTCACCGACGTCCAGGGCGTCTATGACGGCGGTGGGGCGCTCATCGACTCGCTCGCCGCCGACCAGGCAGAGGCGCTCATCGGTGGCGGTGCGTTCGAAGGCGGGATCGTGCCGAAGCTGACCGCCGCGATTCGCGCTGCCCGGCGCGGCGTCCACGCGACGATCGGCGAGACGACGGTGACGGCATGAGCGCAGTTCTCGACTCGCCGCTCCTCGCGACCTACCCGCCTACGGACGTGACGATCGTCCGTGGCGAGGGCGCCTGGGTGTGGGATGCCGATGGTAATGCCTATCTCGACTTCGTCGCCGGCATCGCGGTCGTCGGTCTCGGCCATCGCCATCCCGCGCCGCTTGCTGCGGCGCACGCGCAACTCGAAGCTCTGTGGCACTGCTCGAACCTCTACGGCAGCGAGCCTGCCACGGCGCTCGCCACTCGGCTCGCGGCCCGCTTCCCAGGCTCCAAGGCCTTCTTCTGCAACTCGGGCGCCGAGGCGATCGAGGCGGCGCTCAAGCTGGCCCGCAAGGCGACCGGCAAGCCCGGCATCGTCGCGCTCGACGGCGGCTTCCACGGCCGCACGGCCGGCGCGCTCTCGGTCACCGGTCAGCCGGCGAAACGGGCGGCGTTCGAGCCACTCCTGCCCGGAGTGACGTTTGTGCCGGCGAATGACGTCGACGCGCTACTCGCGGCCGTCTCCGACGATGTCGGCCTCG
The DNA here is from genome assembly GCA_046596415.1 of Gaiellaceae bacterium. Lineage (GTDB taxonomy): Bacteria > Actinomycetota > Thermoleophilia > Gaiellales > Gaiellaceae > JBKJML01. Next base: position 4,133 of record JBKJML010000036.1, read on the forward strand.
TGCTGCTCGAGACCGTTCAGGGCGAGGGCGGCGTTCATCCGCTCACGCCCGAGTTCCTCCAGGCCGCCCGATCCACGGGTGCGCTGCTCTGCCTGGACGAGATCCAGTGCGGCCTCGGCCGCAGCGGGACCTTCTTCGCCTTCGAGCCGTCCGGAATCGAGCCGGATCTCGTGACGCTCGCGAAGGGGCTCGCGAACGGGCTCCCGATCGGCGCGCTGCTCTCACGCGTCGACGCGTTCACCCCCGGCGACCACGGCTCCACCTTCGGCGGCAACCCGGTTGCGTGTGCGGCCGCGTGCGCCGTCCTCGACACGATCGACGACGACCTCCTCGCCTCCGTGCGCGCCTCCTCGGCTGCCCTCGCAGCCGGCGTCGCGGCGCTTCCCGGCGTGCTCGACGTGCGCGGCAGGGGGTTGTTGCTCGGCGCCGAGCTCGACCGGCCGGCCGCCGGCGTCGTAGCGGCCGCGCGCGACGCCGGGCTGCTCGTCCTCTCCGCCGGCGAGAACGTCCTGCGGCTGACTCCGCCGCTGACGATCGGTGAGCCCGAGGTCGCAGCCGCCCTCGCCGCCCTCTCCGAGGCGCTCACGTGAACCGCCGTGACCGCCAGGGCGCGATCGTCCGGATCGTCCGCGAACAGGCGATCTCGACCCAGTCCGAGCTCGCCGAGGCGCTGCGCGACGAGGGCCACGAGGTCGTGCAGACAACCGTGTCGCGCGACGTCGCAGAGCTCGGGCTCGTCAAGGTGCGTGCCCCGAGTGGGCGCCTTGTCTACGCGCCTCCGGGCACGAGCGACGCCGACCGGCGGCGTGCGCTTGGCGCAGCGCTCCGCCGTTACGCGCTCTCGGTCGACGCCTCGTCGAGCGGCCTCATCGTGCTTGTCACCCCGTCTGGCTATGCGAGCGCGCTGGCGCAGGCGATCGACGAGGCCGGGCATCCCTCAATCGCCGGCACGATCGCCGGCGACAACACCATTTTCATCGCCGCGACGGAGGACACGCTTGCCTCGTCCCTGCGGGATGAGCTGAACCATCACCTCGTGGAAGGAGCGGTATGAGCAGGATTGCGGTGCTCGCCTATTCGGGCGGGTTGGACACGAGCTGCGCGATCGCGTGGCTGCGAGAGGACTACGGTTTCGACGAGGTCGTCGCCGTGCTCGTCGACGTGGGCCAGGAGTTCGACCTGGAGGAGTCGGTCGTCCGCGGTAAGGCGGCGGGTGCAACCGACGTGCTGCTCGTCGACCGCAAGGCCGCCTTCGCGAACGAGCAGTGCGCGCAGGCGATCAAGACGAACGCGCTCTACGAGGGGAAATACCCGCTCGTCTCGGCCCTCTCACGTCCGGTGATCGCCGAGGCGGTCGCCGAGATCGCGCTCGAGCTCGGCGCCGAGGCGGTCGTCCACGGCTGCACGGGGAAGGGCAACGACCAGCTCCGTTTCGAGCTCGCGTTCAAGGCCAAGTACCCCGGCGTGCACGTGATCGCGCCGCTCCGCGACAAGATCTGGACCCGCGACGAGGAGATCGAGTACGCGCAGTCGCGCGGGATCCCGATCACCCACACCTCGGCCTCGCCGTTCTCGATCGACGAGAACCTCCTCGGCCGCGCGATCGAGGCCGGCGTGCTCGAGGACCCGTGGAATGCGCCGCCGGAGGAGCCCTATGCGCTCACCTCCGACCCCGCGAGCGCCCCCGCCCCCGTCGAGGTCGTGATCGGCTTCGAACAGGGCGTCCCCGTCTCGCTCGACGGCGACACGTTCGGCCTGCCAGAGCTGATCGCACAGCTCAACAAGCTCGCCGGCGCCTACGGGATCGGGCGGCTCGACATGATCGAGAACCGTGCGGTCGGGATCAAGAGCCGCGAGGTCTACGAGGCTCCCGCTGCGCTCGTCCTGATCCAGGCTCATTCGGCGCTCGAGGACGTGGTGCTCACGAAGGGTGAGGCGCGCACGAAGCACCAGCTCGAGGTGCGCTGGACGGAGCTCGTCTACGAGGGTCTCTGGTTCTCGCCGCTGCGCGAGGCGATCGACGCGTTCGTCGACAAGACCCAGGAGCTCGTCACCGGCGAGGTACGCGTCGAGCTGCGGCCGAACGCCTCCGTCGTCACCGGCCGCCGCTCCGAGAACATGCTCTACGCCGAGCAGCTCGCCTCGTACGGCACGGGCGAGACGTTCCCGCACGAGGCCGCCGAGGGGTTCATCAAGATCTCGTCGCTCGAGACGGAGCTCGCGGCCGCCCGCGCTCGGGCACAATCCCGCGCATGAGCCTCTGGCAAGGCCGGGTCGAGGGGGCGCTCGACCCGGCGGTGTGGGAATTCCTGCGGGCCGACGACTCGGAGCTGCTCCCGTACGACTGCGAAGCGACCGCGTTGCACGCGCGCCGGCTCAACCAGGCGGGGCTGCTGAGCGATGCCGAGCTCGCTGAGGCCGAGGCGCGCCTCGCGGAGATCGCAAGTGGCTCTGAGCCACTTGGCGTCGGCGACGAGGACGTGCACTCGGCGATCGAGCGGCTGCTCGGCGACGTCGGCCGCAAGATCCACGCGGGCCGCTCGCGCAACGACCAGGTTGCGGCCGCATTCCGGCTCTATGTGCTCGACGCGGCCGCCGAGGCACGGGAGGAGATCGACGCGCTCGCGCTCGTCGTCCTCTCGTTCGCCGAGGCCGAGGCGCAGACACCGCTTCCCGGCTATACCCACCTGCAGCGTGGCCAGCCGGTCACCGTCGGCCACCATCTGCTGGCCTGGGTGGAGATGCTCGACCGGGACCGCACCCGCTTCGCGGCGGCCGCGGAGGCTGCTTCGCAGAGCCCGCTCGGCGCGGGGGCCGTCGCCGGCACGACGCTCGAGCTGCCGCCGCCGCCACGGCAGATGACCAACTCGATCGACGCGGTCGCCGACCGCGACTTCGCGCTCGACTACCTCTACGCGAGCGCCGTCCTCTTCACCCACCTGTCGCGGATCGGCGAGGAGATCGTGCTCTGGGCGACGGCCGAGTTCGGATTCGTGAAGCTGCCGGAGTCGGCCGCGACGGGCTCGTCGATGATGCCTCAGAAGCTGAACCCCGACGTCGCCGAGCTCGTCCGCGGCAAGGCCGGCACCGCGATCGGCCGCCTCACGGGCCTGCTCGCGACGGTCAAGGGCCTGCCGCTCGCCTACGACCGCGATCTCCAGGAGGACAAGCCGCCCGTCTTCGGGGCGCGGCGTGAGGTGCGCGGTGCACTCCGGGCGCTCACGGTGCTCGTCGCCGGGCTCGAGGTCGACCGTGAACGGCTCACCGTCGCCGCCTCCGACCCGCTGCTGCTCGCCACCGACGCTGCCGAAGCGCTCGTGCGCGAGGGGATGCCGTTTCGCGACGCGCACGAGCAGGTTGCGGGGCAGGTGCGCGCCGGGACGTTCAAGCCACCTGAGGCGCCCGCGCAGCGGCCCGCACCAGGCCCGGGGGGTTTCGCAGCAGCGCTCGTCGAGGCACGCAGCCGCTTTCGCTGAGCCGGCCTGTGACGGCGCCCGGCCGGGCGGCGTATCAGGGGTATGACCAAGCCAACGCTCCTCCTTGTCCCCGTGGCCGCTCTCGCCGCCGCGCTCTTCCTCGCGTTCGGAACTTCGGGCGCCCCCGCGGCCGCCGGTGACCCCGCCGACGGGATCACCGTCCAGGGGACGGCCGTCGTGGCCGCCATCCCTGACCGCGCCGCGATCAGCTTCGGTGTCGAAAGCCCCGCCCCGACCGCCAGGGCTGCCCTCGCCGCCAACGCGGCTGAGCTGCGGAAGGTGATCGCGGCGCTGAAAGCAGCCGGCGCGACCGAGCTCACGACGCAGTCGATCTCACTCTCGACCCACTACTCGCAGCAAGGCGAGCCGAACGGCTACGTCGCCCAGAACACCGTCTCCGCCAAGGTCGCCGATGTCGCCAAGGCGGGCCCCGTCATCGACGCCGCCGTCGCTGCAGGCGCCAACCACGTGTACGGCCCGTCGCTGACGCGCTCGAACCAGGCCGAGCTGTACCGCCAGGCCCTGAAGGCAGCCGTCGCCGACGCCCGACTGCGAGCCCAGGCGATCGCCTCCGCGTCCGGAGTGACCCTCGGCAAGGTGACGAACGTCGACGAGGCGGGCTCCGGCCCGCAGCCGGTCGCGATCGAGGCACAGAAGGCCGGTAGCGCCGACTCGTCCACCCCGATCGAGCCGGGCACGCAGGAGATCGGCGCCATGGTGTCGGTCACCTTCGCGATCGTCTAGCCCGTTGGCTCAGGCGTGGCCGCCGTTGCGATCGCCGTGCGCTGCGCATGGGCGAGGGCCGGATGCCCGTGACTCTCGGTGCCGTAGCCGCCCGGGATCGGAATGTAGAACTCGGGATACCCCCACATGCCGTGCTCCGAGACGTCGAGTCCGGCCGACTCGACCTCCGGCTCGACTCGAATCCCGAATGTGACCTTCATCAGCCAGAGCGCCCCGAAGGACGCGCTGAAGGTGAAGACGCCCACCGCGGCAAGGCCGAGCGCCTGTGTCCCTAGCTGATCGAACGAGCCCGTGTACCAGAGCCCGCCCGTGCCCGTCGCAAGGTTCTCCGCCAGCGCCGGGACAGCGAAGATGCCGGTCGCGAGGGTGCCCCAGACGCCCGCCATGCCGTGCACGGCGATCGCCCCGATCGGGTCGTCGATGCGGGAACGCTCGACGGCGAGCACGCCGACGACCGCAACCCCGCCGGCGACGAGGCCGATCACGATCGCCGCCCAGGGGGCGACGAAGCCCGAAGCGGCGGTGATCGCGACGAGGCCTGCGATCACGCCGTTGAGTGTCATCGAGAGATCCGGCTTCTTGATCACGAGCCAGGAGACGGTCACGCCGCCGAGGGCGCCCGCTGCGGCGCCGAGGTTCGTGGTGAGCGCGACATAGGCGAAGTAGCCGATCCTGTCGCCCGTGACCACCCCGAGCGTGGAGCCGGCGTTGAAGCCGAACCACCCGAACCAGAGGATCAGCACGCCGAGCGTCGTGAACGCCATGTTGTGCCCCGGGATCGCGTTCGGCTTGCCGTCGGCGGCGAACTTGCCGATGCGCGGCCCGAGCAGAAGCGCGCCCGCCAGCGCCGCGAGCGCGCCCTGGTAATGGACGACCGTCGAACCGGCGAAGTCCTGCATCCCCTTCGCGAACAGCCAGCCGTCCGGATGCCAGATCCAGTGCGAGACGACGGAGTAGATCAGGGTGAAGACGACGCCGAAGGCGAAGTAGACCCAGAGCCTCGTCCGCTCTGCCATCGCGCCCCAGACGATCGCCAGTGAGACCGCAGCGAAGACGACCTGGAACATGTAGCCGGCGCCGGCTGGGATCGTCCGAAACCAGCTGAACGGAGCCGCGCCGATCGCGAGCAGCGTATCGACGTCGGGTGCGAAGCCGCCGCCGCCGAACAGGCCGTTACCGCCGTCGCCGAACGCGATCCCGTAGCCGACGAGGTAGTAGACGATCGAGGCGATCCCGAGCACGAGCACGTTCTTCGCGGCGATGTGGCCGACGTTCTTCATCCGCGTCAGACCGGCCTCGAGGAAGGCGAACCCGGCCTGCATGAACATGACGAGGATCGCCGCGACGATGACCCAGATCGTGCTAGCCGCGATGACGAGCTCCTTGTTGCTCATCCGGCCTCCACCTCCTCCAGGCTCTTGCCCGTCCGGTTGTGCGTGACATTGGCGATCGAGCTCGTCCAGCAGATGCCGTCGCCGGATTCGTGGCCGGTGGTCGCCGCGTCGACGATCGCCTCGATGACCTGCTCCGCGATCTCGTCGCGGACGATGAAGGTCAGCTGAGCCTTCGGGAGGAACCTCGACTCGAAGACCCGCCCGCGGTACTCGTGCGTGATCCCGCGCTGGCGGCCGTGCCCGACCGCTTCGATCACCGTCACGCCGACGTGCCCGGTGTGCTCCTCGACGGCGTCCATCACCGTCTCCACCCGGTCGCGCACGACGATCGCTTCCACCTTCAGCATCCCCTGCTCCCTTCTTGGACCACAAAAAAAGCGCCCGGAGCTCTGAGAGCTCCGAGACGCCATCGCCTCGACGGTTCGCCTGCACCGGCGGTCCGTCTGCTGCTCAGGGTAGGGGAGCGGCGGCTGGAAAGTCAAGCGTCGGGCTGCTACTGTCCCGCCCGACATGCTGCGCCACGTTTAGGACACCCGTTGCCGAGGCCCAACCAGTGAGGCCTCTCTTCCGCACGTCCTGACGTCGTTTTTTCGAGCAACAAGGAGAGCATGTCGTGGTGAAACAGCAGGGGCAGCCGGCCGTCGAGGTCGAGGGCCTTCGTAAGGAGTTCAGTCGCAAGAACCGCAAGGCGGGCCGCTTTGCAAGGCGGCGCGTGCCGGCCCTGAGTGGGGTCAGCTTCCGCATGGAGCGAGGCGAGTGCGTCGCGATCCTGGGCCAGAACGGCTCCGGCAAGTCGACCCTCGTCCGCCTGCTCTCGACCCTTCTCCTCCATGACGGGGGCAGCGCGAAGGTGTTCGGGCACGACGTCTTTACCGAGCCGAGAGCCGTACAGCGGCTCGTCAACCGGGTCTCGGTCGAGGCGTCGTTCTTCAAGAAGATGTCGGCAGCCGAGAACCTCGGCTACGCGGCCCGGTTCTACGGCATGACGGCGGGCGACACGCGCCACCTGATCCCGGAGATCCTCGGCAAGGTCGGCTTCCCGCCCGAGCGTCGCGGCGAGCCGATGGAGAACCTCTCGCGCGGCATGCAGCAGAAGGTCGCGCTCGCCCGGGCGCTGCTCACGAGCCCGGTGCTGCTGTTGCTCGACGAGCCGACGACCGGCCTCGACCCGCGCTCGAAGAAGGAGGTGCAGGAGTTCATCCGCGAGGTTCGCGCCGAGCACGACGCGACGATCCTGCTCTGCACGCACGACCTCGACGAGGCGGAGGCGCTCGCCGACCGGATCGGGATCCTCGACCGCGGTGAGCTTCTCGCCCTGGAGCCCGCTGACGATCTGAAGCGGCGCTACAACGCCGAGACCCTGGAGGAGGCGTTCTTCGCCGCCACCGGGCGCACGTTCGAGGACGAGGCGGCAGAAGAAGACGACGAGGACCGCGAGGTGTTCGCATGATGGCTCTCGCTGCGAGGGTGAGGCACGACCTGATCGGGCTCGGCGGTGTGGTCGAGCGCAACGTCTATCTGACCCGCCGCTACATCTGGTGGGACGTCGCGTTCTTCGTCTGGACGGTCGCGAACACGCTCACGATCGTCTTCATCGCGAAGGGCTTCGCGGCGGCGGGAGCGACGCTCGACGTAAACCGCGCGACCGCGACGCTCCTGATCGGTGCCGTCGTCTGGGCCTACCTCGGGATCATCTTCGAGTTCCTCACCGAGACGGTCGCCTGGGAGCGCTGGGAGGGAACGATCGAATACACGTTCATGGCTCCGCTCTCCCGAGCCATGCACCTCGGTGGCAGCGGCGTCTTCGCCGTGCTCTACGGACTCGTCCGGGCGAGCTTGCTCTTCGTCGCGGTCGCGCTCTTCTTCGGGCTCGCGCTGCCCGACGCGAACTACTTCGCGGCGCTCGCCGTGCTCGTGATCGCGTCGGTCTCGTTCTTCGGGATCGGGATGATGACCGCTGTGCTGCCGCTGATCTCGCCCGAGAAGGGCGCGCAGCTCGGGTTCGTCGCGCAGGGCATGCTGCTCGTCGTCTCGGGCGTCTACTACCCGATCTCGGTGCTCCCGACCTGGATGGAGTGGATCGCGAAGATCTCGCCGGCGACCTACGCGCTACGCGGAATCCGCGACTCGATCCTGGACGGTGCCGGGATCGCCTGGGCCGACGTCTGGCCGTTGATCGTGATCGGAGTCGTGTCGATCCCGCTCGGGCTCTACATCTTCTCGATCGGCGAGCGCTACGCGAAGCAGCACGGGAAGCTGAAGCGGAGCGGCTAGTGGCAGTCCCGATCAGGCAGGCCTCGGACCGCCGGCGTTGCCCGGGATCGAGATCGTCCCGGTGTCCGACGAGCTCGTGCCCGGGATGCACGCGGTCGCGCTCGAGGCGGACGCCGATATCCCGTCGCCCGAGCCGGTTGCGACCGGCGCTCGAGCATTGGCGGGAGCGCCACCTCGGCCCGCTGGCGCTGCGCGAACAGAGCTTCGCTCCCGTCGAGGGTGGCGAGGTGGTCGGGTACGCGATCCTGGGGGAAGCCGCGGGCTCCGCTACTCACTGGCTGACGGGTGTCTGCCGCGACCGCCGAGGCCGCGTGGCATCGCCAAGGCGCTCAAACAGGCGCAGATCGTGGCCGCGCGAGCGGCGGGAATCGAGCTGCTGAGAACGCAGAACGACCTGGCCAACGAGCCGATGCGCCGGGTCAACGACCAGCTCGGCTACAAGCCGACGGTCGAGTGGCTCCACCTCGCCGGCCCCCTGCTTGGTGACGTCCCTCGCGCTGTGTAGACTCAAGGAGTCTTTTCGAGGCGACGCGGCCTCAGGCGCGGACAGTAACTGTCCGGTGCCTGGGGTCTTTTTCTATTTCCAGGGAGGTTTTTTGATGGCGATGATCGAGAGCAAGGACCGGGCGACGTCCGACCCGGAGTCCCGCAAGCGGGTGCTGAAGCTGATCGAGAGCGAGAAGGTCGAGTACCTGCTGCTCTGGTTCACCGACCTGGAGGGGCACCTGAAGAGCTTTGCCGTCACCCCGAGCGAGATGAAGGGTGCGCTCGACGACGGCATGGGCTTCGACGGCTCGTCGATCACCGGCTTCAACGCGATCGAGGAGTCCGACATGATCGCGATCCCCGACCCGGAGACCTTCCGGCTGATGCCGCGGCGTGAGGGCGAGGCGGTCGTCGGCCGGATGATCTGCGACGTCGTGAAGCCGGACGGCGTGCCCTACGACGGCGATCCCCGCTTCGTGCTGCGCCGCGCGCTCGAACGGATGAAGTCGATGGGCTTCGACACCTTCAACGTCGGCCCGGAGCTCGAGTACTTCCTGTTCAAGGACAACAAGGGCACGGAGACGCTCGACGAGGGCGGCTACTTCGCGATGACCGCACTCGACGCCGCGACCGAATTGCGCAACGAGACGATCCAGGCGCTCGAAGGGGTGGGCATCCCAATCGAGTACCACCACCATGAGGTGGCCCCGTCGCAGCACGAGATCGACATGCGCTACGCACCTGCGCTCGACATGGCCGACGCGACGATCACCTACCGGCTGATCGTCAAGGAGGTCGCCGCGAAGAACGGCGTCTACGCGACGTTCATGCCGAAGCCGCTCTTCGGGGAGAACGGGTCGGGGATGCACACCCACATGTCGCTCTTCACGGACGGGCGCAACCAGTTCTTCGACGGTAACGACGAGCACAACTTGTCAGCCGACGGGAAGGCGTTCATCGCCGGCTTACTCCACCACGCCCGCGAGCTGTCGGCGATCTTCGCCCAGTGGGTCAACTCCTACAAGCGGCTCGTACCGGGCTACGAGGCGCCTGTGTACGTCGCCTGGTCGCAGCGCAACCGGTCGGCCCTGATTCGGATCCCGCTCTACAAGCCGGGCTCGGAGCAGGCGACCCGGGCCGAGATCCGCTGTCCCGACCCGGCCTGCAACCCCTACCTCCTCTTCGCAGCCCTGCTCCACGCCGGGCTCGAGGGGATCGAGCAGGGATACGAGCTGCCGGATCCGATGGAGACGAACCTCTACCACCTCACGTCGGAGCAGCGGCGCGAGCAGGGGATCGTGTCGCTGCCGGAGACGCTCGGCGAGGCGGTCGACGCGCTCGCCGAGTCGGAGCTGATGAAGAAGGCGCTCGGCGACCACATCTTCACGCGTTACATCGAGCTGAAGCGCAAGGAGTGGGACGACTACCGGATCCAGCTCACGCAGTGGGAGCTCGACCGCTACCTGGCCGTCCTCTAAGCGACGCGTCTATCAGAGCCGTGGCCGAGGGCCAGTCCCTCGGTCACGGCTCGCAGAGTCACCGCCGAAGCAGCGATGTCGGCGGGCAGACGTCTGGAGGAAACGGGCTAGAGAAACTTGCGAATCGACTCGCGCAGCACGCGCAGGCCGATCACGCGGGTCTGGTCGTCGATCTGCTGGATCGCCTCGGCCGGCACGAGCCGGCGACGGCGGGAGAGAAAGCCGGAGCGAACGGACAGCGCGTCGGGCATGTCCGGGGCCCGGCCGTACATGGGCCCCTCGACGCGGCCGACGATCCGGCCGCGAACGTCCGAGACCAGGAAGCCACGGACGCTGCGGAGATCGAGCTCGACGGTACTCACGTTGCTGAACCTATTCCCCGTCTGAAAAGAATTTCCCGCTGCAACTGTAAGGAGTTCGTAAGTCTTCAGATGCGGTAGTGGGTCACTCTGAGCTCAAACTAGCCCACTACCTCAGATGCCGGGCTTCGCGGTCATCGCCCAGACCGCAACCAGATAGGCGACGAGGAGGATCGCGGCGAGCACGCCGGCGGCCCGTGTGAGGCCGCCTCCACCGCCGCTCTTGCGGGCGCGGCGGAGCCCGAGCCCGCTCAGGAGCGCCGCGATCAGCAGCAGCAGCAGGCCCGGCTCGGCAACAATGAAGCCGATCTGGAGCCAGCCGGGCGACTCGTCCCCGAATCCCTCGCGGGACTCGATCCAGCCGCCGCCGAGCCGCATCATGATCCAGGACGGGATCGCGCCGAACAGGAGCGTACGGAACGCAAGTCGTGCGAGTGTCGGGTTGTCGGTGCGCCAGCCGACGAGTGCCGCGATCGTCGCCGTCATGGTCGCACCGACGAGCAGCATCGCTCCGAGCACGTGGACGAGGAGCGGGAGATTCCAGTCGTCGGGGCGGATCGCCGCCAGCATCGTCAGGCTCCCGGCTTGTAGATCATGAGCAGGAGGGTCGCGAGCAGCGCGATGCCTGCCAGCGTGTGCATCAGGAGGGCGGAACGGTTGCGGATCAGTGCGCGCAGCTCGGCACTCGGAGACTCGTCGCCGCGGGCGACGAGCGCGTCTGCCAGGTCGTGCGCCTTCGCGGACTGCTTGCCGCCGTGCATGCCGAGGCCGACTGCGATCGCCCAGAGGACGATCGAGCCGAGGATCCAGCCATCCCAGAGGTGATAGCCGTCGACGTCGACCGCGAGCGCGATCCCGAACACGAGCACGAGCACGGAGCCGACGACGACGAGGATCTCGGCCGGCTTGCCGATCGCAAAGAGCGTCGCGGCGCGGCGCGGGCTGTCGGTGCCCCACATGGCGACGATCAGGATCGTGAAGAAGACGACCGCGGCCACCATTGCGAACGCCGACAGCACATGGAGGCCCAGGAGCCAGTCAACCCTGCTCACTCGCGCGACTATAGGGCGGGAATCGGACGGAATGCGACACTCTGGGCGGGATGCAGACCGCAATCGCCGCCGTGCACGTTCTCGCCGCCTGCGTCTGGGTGGGCGGGACGGTCGCGCTCGTCTTCGCCGCCGTGCCTGTCCTGCGCCGGGCCGAGGGGCCGGCACGTGCTGACGCGATGCGCGCGCTCGGGCGCCGCTGGCGGCCGCTCGGGTGGGGCGCGATGGCGGTCGCGATCCTGACGGGCCTGCTGCTCGCGGAGGACGCCGGTGCGCTCCACCGGGAGAGCCTCGACACACGCTTCGACCGGATCCTGCTCGTCAAGGCGGGCCTCATCGTGCTCCTGATCGCCGGTTCGCTAGTCCACAACCTCCTGCTCGGGCCGCGCCTCCAGCGCGAGATGCGGGAGGGGCTGCCGCAGCGCACCAGGCCGTCGATGGTGGCCGTCGGCTGGACGAACTTCGGGCTCACGATCGCCGTGCCGGTGCTCGGCGTCTTGCTGGCCCGTCTTTGAGTGTGGACGCCTCCGAGCGCCACCTGCGCCTGCTGACGGAGACGATCGCTGCCGTCAACTCGACGCTCGACCTCGAGGAGGTGCTCTCGCTCGTCGCGAGCAAGGTTGCGGAGGCGCTCGCTGCCGACGCGTGTTTCGTCTACCTCTACGACGAGCGGGCGGGCGAGCTCGTGCTCCGGGCCACCCACGGCACGAACGTCGAGGAGATGACCAGACGGCCGCGGCTGCGGCCGGGCGAGGGGATCACGGGTGCCGCCGCCGCCGAGCGGGCGCCGATCGCGATCCCCCGCCTCGCTCATCTCGATCCGCGTTTCAAGGAGTTCCCGAACCTGCCCGAGGACGAGTACGAGTCGATCCTCGCCGTCCCGATCCTCGCCTCGCGCCCCTGGCCGCCGCCTGCTCCCGCCGGGCGCCGCCCGGCTCCGCAGGCGGCTGGCGCTGCTGAGCGCACCGGGCCTTCCGGGGCCGCGCAGAGCACTGTCCCCTCCGGCCGGTCACACTCAGCGACGCCCCGGGAACGCGAGGGGTCACGGGACGAGCTGGCGGGGGCGCTCAACGTCCGGACGCTCGCGCCGCGCGAGTACACGACGGCCGAGATCGAGCTGCTGGTCGCGATCGCGTCGCAGGTGGCGCATTCGATCCAACACGCGCGTCTCTACGCGGAGGCGCAGCGGCGCGTCGGCGAGCTCGAGGCGCTCGCCCAGATCTCCGAGGCCGTGTCCGAGTCGCTCTACCTGGAGGAGTCGCTCGAGGCAATCGTCAAGACGACGATGGAAGCGGTCGGCGCGACCGGAGCGGCGCTCGTGCTGGACGACGGCCGGATTGCGTGGCCGGAGGGGCGCTCCGGCACCCACGCCGTGCGCCTGCCGCTGCGGTGGAAGCGCCGCGTGATCGGCGAGCTCGTCTGCGACCGCGACACACCGTTCAGCGACGAGGATCGGGCGCTCCTCGAGGCGATCGCCCACCACGCCGCCGTCGCCCTCGAGCACGGGCGGGCGGTGATGCGCGGCGTCCTCGCCCAGGAGATCCACCATCGGGTCAAGAACAACCTCCAGACCGTCGCCTCGCTGCTTCGGCTCCAGGCGCGCGCGCCCGGCGTCGACGCCCGGAAGGCGCTCGATGACTCGGTGAACCGCATCCTGGCGATCGCCGCCGTGCACGAGGTCCTGACCGAGCATCGCGAGGACGACGTCGAGCTCGCCGAGTTGATCGATCGGTTGCGGGCGATGCTCGTGCAAGGGCTCGTGGCCGGGAAGGAAGTGGAGGCGGAGCTCGCGTCGGTGTCGCTCGCCGGGCATCGCGCCACCGCGCTCGCGCTCGTCTTCTCGGAGCTCTTCCAGAACGCGCTCGAGCACGGCGGCTCGAAGGTGCGGATCGAGCTCACCCGGCGGGACGACGACGTCGTGCTCACGATCGCCGACGACGGCGGCGGCATGGACGGTGGCGTTGACGGCACGGGCCTCTCGATCGTGCGGGCTCTCGTCCGCGACGAGCTCGGCGGCAGCCTCACGCTGATCTCCCGGCCAGGGCTCCGTGCGGAGGTCGTGTTTCCGGCGTAGGCCGGGCCCGACGCCGTACATTGGCCCTGTGGAGCTGCAATTCGACATCTTTTCGCTCGTGCTTCTCCGCCGGGGGCCGCGGGCGGCCGACGAGTTCGAGGGCGCCGAGCTCGACCGGCTCCAGCGGGCGCACCTCGACCACCTGACTGCGATGCAGGAGCGGGGCGCGCTCCTCGTCGCCGGCCCCTTCGACGGGCAGGAAGACGAGACGTATCGCGGGCTCTGCCTGTACGGCGTGCCGCTCGAGAAGGCGCGTTCGCTCGCCGCATCGGACCCGTCCGTGCGGGCCGGACGGCTGGCCGTTCAGGCCATGACGTGGTTGACACCGAAGGGGACGGTCTCGTTCGGATGAGGATCCTGCTCGCCGAGGACGAGACGATCATCCGGCTCGACCTGCGAGCCCTGCTCGAGGCGGCCGGCTTCGAGGTGTGCGCCGAGGCGCGCGACGGCGAGGAGGCCGTCGCGCTCGCGCGGAGCGAGCGGCCGGATCTCTGCGTGCTCGACGTGAAGATGCCGAAGCTCGACGGGATCGAGGCCGCCCGGCGGATCATCGACGAGCGGCCGGTGCCGATCGAGATGGTCACCGCCTACGGCGAGCAGGAGCTCGTCTCTCGGGCCGTCGAGGCGGGTGTCTTCGGGTATCTCGTGAAGCCGTTCCGCGAGACCGACCTGCTGCCTGCGATCGCCACCGCCCAGGCGCGCCATGACGAGCTCGCTGCGCTACGGGCGGAAGCCGAATCGCTCGGCGAGGCGCTCGCTGCCCGCAAGACGATCGAGCGGGCGAAGGGATTGCTGATGACGAAGGAAGGTCTGTCGGAGCAGGACGCGTTCGACCGCCTCCGCCGCGCGAGCCAGGTCTCCGGACGCCCGCTCAAGGTGATCGCCGAGGCCGTCGTCGCGACGCTGGGGCCGGGCTCGTGAGCGAGCATCCGAATGCGACCCTCGCCCGGGACGGCTTCGAACGCTTCATGCGGGGCAACGTGGCGGGACTGCTGGATCTCTTCGCCGACGACGCCGTGTGGCACGTGCCCGGCGCCAACGCGATGTCGGGCGACTACCACGGCCGGGACGAGATCATCAGCTTTCTGCGTCGGACGGCGGAGCTCACCGGCGGCACGTATCGGGTCGAGCTGCTCTGGGTCGTCGCCGACGACAAGCATGTCGTCGCGGTCTACCGTGCGCAGGGCGAGCGTGAGGGCGGGCGCTCGCTCGAGCTCGAGCAGGCCCTCCTGATCCGCGTCGAGGACGGCCGCTGGGTCGACATCCGCGCCCAGCCGCTCGACCAGGCCGAGTTCGACGCTTTCTGGGCTTAGTAACTGCCCGCTCTAGCTGATCGCCGAGGCCGTTGTGGCCCCGCTCGGCGAGAACGAGCCCCTAGCGGCCACTTTCGCGCGGGCGCCGCAGGGCGCATCATCGAGGGATGCTCGCCGTCCTCTTCTCGGCTCTCGCGCTCGCCGCCGGCGATCGTACCGTCGCCCTCCAGACGGCCTTCGGGGAACGAGCCGAAGCCGCCGTCCAGGCCTCGGTCGAGTCGCCCCGCTGGATCCATGTGCGCGTGTGGGCCTCGCCGCGGCAGATCGCGGTTGTCACCTGGACGGTCACCTGCACGCGCACCGGAGCTGGCGCCTCGAAGAGCGGCTCCTTCGCCGCGAGGACGACCGTCACCCGGGCCGTGTCGCTGCCGAAGCGAGCCCCCGACTTCTGTACTGCGAGCGCCAGAGCGCGCCTCCAGGACGGAGGCGCGCTTGAGCTCTCGCTACGGGTGAGAGACCGCTAAGAGCTCGAATCAGAATGAGTCGAGCTCTAATTCGTGTCGAGGAGCCGCGCCTCCTCGCGCCGGCGGCGGAGCCGCAGCGGCACGAGGACCGCGGCGGTGAGCAGCGCCAGCGGCACGAGCACGACCAGCGCGTAGAGGGCGCCGAGCCCCTCCCAGCGGAGGACGTCGACGACGCCGTCGAGCCGCGTGCTCTCGCGTGCGGGCTTCGGCGCCTCGGTCGTCAGCGCGACGGAGATCCGGGCGAGGCGTGCGTCGCGCACCTTCGCCTCGGTCGCGCGGAGGTTTCCGGCGAGCGCCTGCCGCCGGTCCTGGAGGCGTAGCTCGAGCTCGGCCTTTCGCTCCGGGGTCAGGCCGGGCGCGGCGAGCGCCTGCTCGAGGGCGGCGATCTCATTCCGCAGCGTCGCCGTCGTGTCGCGAAGGCCGTTGACCTCGTTCTGGACGTCGCGGATCCGGACCTGCTGGGCGAGGATCGTGCCCAGCCCCGAGAGGCGCATGATTGCCGTTTCGACCTTCGTCGTCGGCACCCGCAGCACGATCGTGGCCGCGCTGCGCCGGTCGGAAGCGGCGTCGTAGGAGACCGAGCCGACGTAGCCGCCGAGCGAGCGTGCGACGCGCATCGCCTTCACGGTTGCGTCGGAGAGGCCCTTCACCCCGTCGACCTGGAGCCGCAGCGTCGCGTCGTAATCCTGGAGGCGGCTCTTCGAGGGCGGCAGCGTGGCGCCCTTCTGGAGCTCCTGCGATTGGGGTGGAGCCGCCCTTCGCAGGGCGTCATTCTGGATCCCGGTGGCCGAGCCGCCTGCGGCTGAACCGCTGTCGGCCTGGGGCACAGTGCCACCCGCCGAGCCTTCGATTGAGCGTCCTGTGTCACGCGTGAGCCCGACGCCGACCCCGACCGCGACCGCGAGTACCGCCGCGGTCGGAGCCGCGACGAGCAGCAGCCGGCGCAGATCGAGGCGCTCGAGCAGCGGTTGCCGCCGCTCCGGTTCACGCGTCGCGATCGCGCGGATGCGCTCCCGGAGCATCGGGGACGCGACCGGCTTGGCCGCGCGAAGCTCGTTCAGGAGCAGATCAGACGTGGACATCTCCACCCACCTTTTCCTCGAGTCGCTTGAGTGCGCGCGAGAGCCGTGTGGAGGAGGCTGTCGGGCTGATGCCGAGCACGCGAGCGGTGCTCTCGTTGTCGAGCTCGAGCAGGATCCTCAGGGCGATCACCTCGCGCTCGCCGGCCGTGAGTTCGCCGAGCGCCCGTTCCAGCGACGGCGAGAGCCCTTCGACGAAACGAGCGTCCTGTGCCTCGGGGGAGGCCGCCGCCCGCTCACGCCGACGGCGCCGTTCCTCGGTGCGAAACCAGTCGAGCGCAGTCGTGCGCGCGATCTGGCAGAGCTAGGTGCGGGCATTCCCTCTCGCCGGGTCGAAGCGGCTCCATTGCCGAAACGCCTTCTCGAACGTCTCCGCCGTCAAGTCCTCGGCCAGCGAGGCATTGCGCGTCAGGTAGACGAGGT
>JBKJML010000254.1:0-17108 GCA_046596415.1 Gaiellaceae bacterium
CACCGATACGATGCCGCAGATGCCGCACACGATCAGGACACGTTACTGACCGGCACGGCTCATGCAGCCGACGTCGCGGTGGTGCTCGTCCATCTGAACTCCCGCGCCGAGGCGGAGCGCCAGCTCGTCGAGTTGCGCGCGCAGGCGGGCGTCGAGCTCGAGCTGGTGGCCGTCGACAACGCGTCGACCGACGGCACGCCCGACTACCTCGCGGCCCAGGAGGACGTCGTCCTGATCGCGAACGCGGAGAACCGCTGGCTCTCGCCGGCCTGGGCGCAGGGAGTCCGCGCGACGAGCGCCCCGTACGTCCTGCTGCTGACCTCCGACCTGAGCCTGGCGGCCCCCGACGCTGTCGCAGGTCTCGTGCGCGCGCTCGAGGAGCACCCGCAGGCCGCTCTCGCGGGGCCGCGGCTGCTGGATGAGCACGGCGTCGACTCGCGAAACGGCGCGTATGCCTTCCCGAGCGTCCGCTTCATGGTCGCCGACCTGCTCGGCCTGGTCGGTGTGCTGCGCCTCAACCGCCGGCCCGGCCCGATCCCGGTCGGCGACGGCGGCCCGCGCTCCGTGCCGTTCGTGAACGGTGCCTGCATGCTCGTCCGCCGCGAGGCGCTGGACGCGATCGGTGGGATCGACGAGCGCTACCTCCTCTACTGGGAGGAGATCGACCTTCAGTTCCGCCTCCGTAAGGCCGGGTTCGACGTCGTGCTCGTCCCGAGCGTCATCGGCGTCCACCCGGGTAAGGGCACGCCGATGCTGACCGGCGCACGACAGATGGCGTGGCGCCACGGTGAGCGGCTCTACTTCCGTGCCCACCACGGAATCGCTCCCGATCTGCTGATCCGCTCGCTCCGCGTCGTCGCGGCGGCCAAGCGTCGTGTCACGCGGTCCGGCCGCACCGCGCCCGGCCCACACGCCTAGTGGTCTAGCGCGTCAGGCCGCGGTCGCTGAGTTGCGCTGTCGCGTCGGCGACGAGGTCGGTCGCCTCCTGGCCGGCGAGCCACGCCGCGAGCTCCTTCATCCCCTGTTCGAAGCTTACGGACGCCGAGAAGCCGAGCGACTCGCGCGCGAGCGCCGAGTCGGAGATGCAGTGGCGGATGTCGCCCGCTCGGAACTCGTTGCGGATCTCCGGCTCGAGGTGCTGCTTGCCGAGCTCCGCGGCGAGCACGTCGGCCACGTCGCGCACCGACACCGGCCGGCCGGCGCCGAGGTTGATCGCGAGCGAGTCGCCCTTCCCCGGCTCGAGCGCGAGCATGATCCCGCGGGCGATGTCGCTGACATGGATGAAGTCGCGCGACTGGCCGCCGTCCTCGAAGATCACGGGTGGCCGGTCGTTCAGGAGCCGTGAGGCGAAGATCGCGCCAACGCCGGTGTAGGGGTTCGAGAGCGCCTGCCGCGGGCCGTAGACGTTGAAGAATCGAAGCGCGGTTGCAGGCACGCGGTAGGCGCGCGCCCAGGCGAGGGTCATCTCCTCGTGGTCGCGCTTGTTGATCGCATAGATCGAGGTGGGCTGGAGCGGCTTCGACTCGGGTGTCGGCAGCATCTCGAGCTCGGCGCCGCAGGTCGGGCAGCGTGGCTCCCACTGGCGCGCCTCGAGCTGCTCGTCGCTCCGGGGTTGCGCAAGCACGAGCACGTCCTCGGTGGGACAGCGGTAGGCGCCCTCGCCATAGATCGACATCGAGGAGGCGACGACCACCTTCTTGAGCCGGTCGCGCACCGCAGTCGCCTCTTCGAGCACGACCGCCATGCCGATCGCGTTGATCGACGTGTAGCGCTCGATCTCGTACATCGACTGGCCGACACCGACGGCGGCGGCGAGGTGGACCAGGCTGTCGGCGTTCTCGAGCGCCTGGCGCACCGCGTCGTGATCACGCACGTCACCCTGGACGAGCTCGGCGTCGGTGCTCAGGTATCCCGGCACGCCGTCATGCACCTGCGGGTCGAGCGAGTCGAGGACGCGTACCTCGTCACCGCGCTCGAGCAGCGCATCCACGAGGTGGGAGCCGATGAAGCCGGCTCCGCCGGTGACGAGGACACGCATGACGGCCTGAAACTACCAGCCTCTCGGAGGCCTGGTCCGCAGCATGCCGGGCACGAGGGCGCCCGCGGCGAGGAACGGAACGATGTTGACGACGTGGAGCACGACCGCGAAGGAGAGCGCAGTCGAGTCGGAGATCCCGTAGGCGTGGAGCGCCAGGACAGTGGCGGCCTCGAAGACGCCGAGACCCGCCGGCGAGGACGGCAGGATCGAGCCGACCCCGGTCGCGATGAGGACGAGCATCCCGGCGACCGGCGAGAGGCCGAGATCGAACGCGCGCATGACGAGCCAGAAGGAGATGCCGAGGACGACCCACGAGATCGCGGTGAGAGCAAACGCCTCCGCGGCCACCCGGGCATCGCGGAGCGCCGCCAGCCCGACGCCGAGGTTCCCGCCTGCTGCCTCCGCGCGCGCGCCGAGTGGGCGGAGCGCGCGTCTGAGGGGCCGGTCGCCCCAGCGGGCGAGCACCACGATCGCCACCAGAAGCAGGGCAGCCAATGCCGCAGCCAGCCAGGCTGCGGGCCGGAGCCACGTGACGTCCGGAAGCCAGGGGACGAGGACGAAGAGAAGCGCGAGCAGGGCAAGGACGTCGAAGGCCCGCTCCACGATCACCGTGGCCGCCGCCTCCGCGCGTGAGCTGCGCGTCGCGCGAGTCAGCGCCAGGACGCGCGCCGCCTCGCCGGCTCGTGCCGGCAGGATCGTGTTGAAGAAGTAGCCCACGAGTAGCGCCCGAGTCACGATCCGCTGCGGCGGCCGTGCGCCAGGCGGGAACAGAAGGCGCCAGCGGACGGCCCGGAGCCAGATCGAGAAGAGGAAGACCGCAACAGCCGCCGGGAGCCAGCGAGGGTCGGAATCGCGGGCGGCACGCCAGGCATCCGCGGCGTCGACGTCGCGGACCGCTAGCCACGCGAAGACGAGCGTGACGGCGACCGCCACAACCGGCAGGACGCGGCGCATCAGGGCGTCAATCGAACGCGCACCAAGACCCAGATCGCCGTGAACCCGTCGCGCCAGGTGATCTTCTTTCCCTCGTCGTAGGTGCGGCCGTAGTACGAGATCGGCACCTCGTAGATACGCAGCTTCTGCTTGCAGATCTTCCCTGTGATCTCCGGCTCGATCCCGAAGTGGTTCTCGCGTAGGTCGAGCGACTTGAGGACCTCGGCGCGGAACGCCTTGTAGCCCGTCTCCATGTCGGAGATCGTCGTGTTGAAGAGGATCCCCGTCAGGAGCGACAGGAAGCGGTTGCCGACCAGGTGCCAGAAGAAGTAGGCCCGTTGCGGCTTGCCGCCGGAGAGCCGGGAGCCGTAGACGACATCGGCGACCCCCCGGACGATCGGGTCGACGAGCGCGGGCACGTCGGTCGGGTCGTACTCGAGATCGGCGTCCTGGATGACGACGATGTCACCTGCGGTATGGGGGATGCCTGCGCGGAGCGCAGCGCCCTTACCGCCGTTTCGCTGCCGGACGAGCACGACGTCGGAGCGTCCGTCGGCCCACTGCTCGACGAGGTCGCCGGTGCCGTCCGTCGATCCGTCGTCGACGACGACGATCTGCTTCTCGAGCTCGAGCGCGTCGACACGGCCGAGCAGCTCGAGGATCGAGGGGGCCTCGTTGTACGCCGGTACGAGGAACGAGATCAGCTGCGGGGGAGTGGATTGACCCATGGCCGCAGTAGGATATGGCTCTCTGTGGTCGTCAAGCCGGTTCCCACGCCTCCAGGCGACATCCGGTCGTCGCGACCGTACCTCTTCGCTCGCAGTCCGGTCCGGTCGTTCGTGCGGCGTCTGGCGAGCATCGTCACGCTCCTCTTCCTCGACGTGTGCGGAATCGCGCTAGGCCTGTACGCGGCGCTCGTCCTGCGCGAGCTCTACTACGGCAACACCCACATCTACTGGGGAATCCTCTGGCGGGACGCCGAGACCGAGTGGCTGCCGTTCGTCGCGCTGATCTCCGTGCTCGTGTTCTGGCAGGCCGGGCTGTATGCCTCACGGGAGCTGCGCGCGGGCGTCGGCCAGGTGCTCGGGTCGCTGGTCGTCGTCGCGGCGATCACGCTCGCTTTCGGGGTCGGGGTCGGCAACGAGTTCAAGACCTACGGCCTCGCCCCGGTAGCCGTCGCCCTGAGCGCGATCGTGATCGGCGTCTTCCGATCGGCCTACGACTCCGTCACGCTCGAGCTCCTGCGCCGCTCGGGTGTCCGCCGCCGCGTCGTGCTCGTCGGCGACGGCGATGGGCTCCGCCGGCTCTACGACACGCTCGGAACCAACCGCGCCGGGATCGAGTACGACTTCCTCGGCACGATCGGCGCCGCCGAGGTGTCGCTGCCCCTGCTCGGCGATCTCGACGCGCTGCCCGGCGTCCTTTCGGAGCTGCGCCCCGACGAGCTGATCCTCAGCGAGGCCGACTTCGGCGAGCGGGAGCTGCTCGAGATCGTCGAGTCCGCGCACCGCTGCGCGGTCAAGGTGAGGCTCGCGCCGAAGACGACGGAGCTCCTCGTCCAGCGGGGCGAGTACGTCCCGGGCCAGGGCGTCCCGCTCTTCGAGCTCCGGCCGCCGGTGCTCGCCGGCACGGACTGGGCGATCAAACGGAGCTTCGACCTCGTCGTCAGCCTGCTCGTGGTCGTGATCGGCCTCCCGTTCCTCATCCTCATCTCGCTGGCGATCAAGCTCGACTCGCGGGGGCCGGTTTTCTACCGTGACCGGCGGGTCGGGATCGGCGAGCACGAGTTCGCGATGCTGAAGTTCCGCACCATGGTGGACGGGGCCGACCAGGCTCAGGACGGCCTCGAGGAGCAGAACGAAGCCTCGGGGGCGCTGTTCAAGATTCGCCGCGACCCGCGGGTCACACGGGTCGGGCGGGTGCTGCGAGCCCTGTCCGTCGACGAGATGCCCCAGGTGCTGAACGTGCTGCGTGGCGAGATGAGCCTCGTCGGGCCGCGGCCGTTGCCGCTCCGCGACTACAGAATGCTCCAGCCCTGGCATCGCAAGCGGTATCTCGTCCTGCCCGGGATCACCGGCCTCTGGCAGATCTCAGGCCGCTCGAACCTCAGTTTCGACGACCTGGTGCGCCTCGATTTCTACTACCTCGAGCACTGGTCGATCTGGCTCGACGTCTCGATCCTCGTCAAGACGCCGGCGGCGGTCTTCTCGCGTCGCGGGGCTTACTGATCCTTCATTCCCCCGTCGTAGACTGAGCGCGCGATGAAGCCCCCCAAGATCCTCGCCGTCGCCTCCGCGATCGACCTCGACTTCCGTTACGGCTGCACGCCGGCCTGGTGGCAGCTTTGGAAGGGGATGTACGAGGCCGGGATCGACCTCGTCGTGACGCCGTACCGTGGCCGGCCCGTCGAATCGCCGTGGTGGCGCACCGCCCCGAACCCGACCTACGCCGAGGGCGAGAGCTACGCGCGGGTCCGCGACGGGCTGGCGCGCCTCAAGGGCGACCGCTACCTGCGCCGCGCGGAGGCCTCGCCTGGCGAGTCGGGCCTCGACCGGCTGACCCGGGAGACGATCTGGCGCTGGGTGACGCCACGCTGGCAGCGTCACCTCGAACGGCTCGTCGAGGCGGAGCGGCCCGACGCCGTCATCGTCTTCACGGTGCCGATGAGTCACCTTCGCGGCATCCCGACCTTCCTGCGCGAGCGGTTCGGGATCCCCGTCGTCTTCTACGACGGCGACGTGCCGATGAGCCTGCCCGAGTTCGGCGGCATGGACACCGGCTTCAACTACTACCACGGCGCCGACCCGTCGGAGTACGACCTCGTGCTCTCGAACTCGGAGGGCGGCATCCCGCGCCTGCTCGAGCTCGGAGCCCGCCGCGCCGAGCCCGTCTTCTGGGGCGCAGACCCCGAGTTCTTCGCACCCCGCGCGATCGAGAAGAGCTGCGACGTCTTCTTCTACGGGTACGGCGACAAGTTCCGCCGCGAGTGGATGCAAGCGCTGATCGGCGAGCCGAGCCGTCGCGCGCCCGAGCTCGACTTCGCGCTCGGCGGTCGCGACTTCCAGGGCGACATCGGCAACGCACGCCTGGCCGGCGACGTGCCGTTCAACGTCTTCGCGGACGCCATCTCCGCCGCCCGGATCAACCTCAACGTGACGCGCCGGTCGCACGCGACGGTGCCGTTCTCGTCGACGTGCCGGCCGTTCGAGCTCGCGTCCGCCGGCGCGGCGATCGTCTCGAACCCGCACGAGGGCATCGAGCGGTGGTTCGAGCCCGGCCGGGAGTTACTCGTCGTGAACGACGCCGGCGAGGCGCTCGCCGCCTACCGTGACCTGCTCGCCGATCCGGGCGCCGCCGAGGCGATGGGAGCGAGAGCGCGGGAGCGGGTGCTCGACGAGCACACCTACGCCCACCGTGCCCGGCGGCTTTTGTCCCTCCTCGATCTGGCAGTGCCGGCGGCGACCCGGTGAGCACTCGCACGATCGCGATCGTCCCGGCGCGGAACGAGGCCGGAGCGATCGGCGGTGTCGTCGACGAGATCCGTGCCTTCGACCCGCTGCTCGACGTGGTCGTGATCGACGACGGCTCGACCGACGCGACCGCGAAGGTGGCGCGCTCGCGCGGCGCCGCCGTCGTCTCGCTGCCGTTCAACCTCGGGATCGGCGGCGCCGTCCAGACAGGCTTCAAGTACGCGCTCGCCCACGGCTACGAGCTGGCCGTTCGGCTCGACGGCGACGGGCAGCACGACCCCGCGGAACTGCCGAAGCTGATCGGGCCGGTTGCTCGAGGCGAGGCGGACATCGTCGTGGGCTCGCGCTTCCACGGCGGCGACCGCAGCTACCGCCCGCCGCTCGCGCGCCGGATCGGGATCGGCTTCTTCGCCAAACTCGTCTCGGTGCTCGTCCGCCAGCGGGTCACCGACACGACGTCGGGCTTCCAGGCGCTCAACCGGCACGGAATCGAGCTCTTCGCGGCCGACTATCCCCACGACTACCCCGAGGTCGAGGCGACGGTGATGGTCTTCCGTCACCGTCTGCGGCTGCTGGAGGTGCAGGTCCGGATGCGCGAGCGGGAGCATGGCGACTCGTCGATCACCGTCCTGCGCTCCCTCTACTACATGGTCAAGGTGACGCTGGCGCTCCTCGTCGGCATGTTCCGCCGCAACGTGGTGACGCGGTGACCCCGCTCAAGGTCTCGATCGCCGCGTCGGTCGCGTCGGTCCTGCTGATCCTCGTCGTCTTCGAGCTGATCCGCAGCCGCCGGTTGCGCGAGCGCTACGCGCTGCTCTGGCTCGTCACCGGCGTCGTCCTGCTCGTGCTCTCCGCCTGGCGCGACGGCCTGAACACGATCGCGCGCTGGACCGGCGTCAGCTACCCGCCGGCGCTCCTCTTCGCGGTCGCAACGCTCTTCATCCTCGTCGTGCTGCTCCACTACTCGACGGTGATCTCGAAGCTCTCCGACCAGAGCACGATCCTTGCGCAGCGGCTCGGCCTGCTCGAAGAGGAGCTCCGTCAGCGCGAGCGGTAGTGCGAGGGCGCGCCGAGCATCACCACGTCGCCGAACTTCGGCTCGTTCTGCCAGTTGGCGGAGAGGCCGACCCGGTAGGTCCACACGCCCTTCGGCGGCCTGTCGACCCAGGCTGTCTCGGCGGTGAAGTGCACCTGGTCGCTGTCGTAGATGCAGGACCGGCGTGAGTCGCCGAGCGGCTCGCAGCGCCAGTCGACAGCGCGGTTGACGCGAAAGATGGTGTAGGAGGGGGTGACCGATCCCGTGTCGGGCGTGTCCCAGCTGAGGCGCACGCGCCCGCCGCCGAGCGGCTCGAGGCGCGAGCGGAAGCTCGAGTCGATCGGCAGGATCGAGCGCTCCGTGTAGTGCTGCACGATCGACAGACCCTCTTGCGGGCCGAAGGACGCAAGCGCCACGACGGGGGCGACCCCCAGGACGGCGGCCGCCACGACGACCGCTCTCAGGCTCGTTCGCGACGCTGTTGCTCGCGCCGCGGACCGCACCCCCGGCCGCAGGAGCGGCAGCGCGGCGAGGAAGATCAGGAGCGGCGGGAAGCCCGGCATGATCAGCCGCCAGAACGTCCCGTCCTCGACCGACGCCTGGGGGGCGCTGCCCTTGAGGAGCACGAACGAGCCGAGCCAGGCAAGCAGCAACACCGCCTTCGGGCCCGACCGGCGCGCCACTGCAATCGCTCCCGCGACCGGCAGCCACTCGACCAGCCGAACCGACCAGAAGAACTCGCGGATCAGGAGGATGTTGTTGTACAGGTGTCCCCAGTCCAGGTGGACGTAGCGGTCGGGCCGGAACTGGACGCCGGCCGCGACGAGCGACTCCCCCGCCGCGACCTGTTGGCCACCGAAAGCGAGCAGCGGTACGAAGCCGAGCCCCCGGTGCTTCCAGAGCGCGAGCGTCACGAGCGCGGGGGCGAGCGCAACGGTGAACGCGAGCGCCTGCCGGGGCCGGCGTGCCACCGCGAGGGCCAGGAGCGGCGCAGCGAGCACGACGGCGTTCGCGGGCTTGATCCCGATCGCGAAGCCCACGAGCAGGCCGGCGATCGCGCCGTCGTGGCCCCGATGGTCGTCGATCGCGCGGCAGAGGAAGGCAGCAGCAGCGAGCAGGAAGACCAGCGACGGATAGTCCGACATCGCGGTGAGCCCGAGTACCTGCGGCAGGAGCTGCTCCACGTAGCGGTCGTGGTAGCGCACGTCGAACAGCGGGATTGCGGCGAACGGAGCCGCCACCCAGACGGCCGCGCCGAGGTACCCGAGGCGGCGCCCACCGACGCTCCGGAGGATCTCGTAGACACTCGCGATCGCGACCGGGACGAGTACGAGCTGCTGGAGCAGCACGACGCCGGGCAGGGCGCGCAGCATGTCGGGGCCCAAAACGGCGGCGAGCGGCGCCAGCAGCAGCGACCAGCCGTAACCGACGTAGCTCGCCGGGATGTGGCCGTGGCCGAAGGCGACCGCCGTCGTCCAGAACCACGCCTGGTCGCCACCCTGGAAGAACAGGAAGCCGTTGTGACGGACGGTCAGAGCGAACGCGAGCGTCGCTAGCCACTGCACGACCAGGACGAGCGTCAGCACCCTCCACGGGGCGCTGAGGACGCGGCGCAGCGGCTCGGGAAGCTCAGGAGGTCGCATAGGAGGCGCGCGCCGCAGAGCGGTACCACGCCACCGTCCGCTCCAGGCCTTCGCGCAGCGGCACCTGAGCCGTGAACCCGAACTCACGCTCCGCGCGCGAGGTGTCGAGCTTCCTGCGCGGCTGGCCGTTCGGCTTCGACGTGTCCCAGACGATCTCGCCCTCGAAGCCGGTCGCTTCGCCCA
This sequence comes from Gaiellaceae bacterium, assembly GCA_046596415.1. Classification (GTDB taxonomy): domain Bacteria; phylum Actinomycetota; class Thermoleophilia; order Gaiellales; family Gaiellaceae; genus JBKJML01. The sequence goes on from JBKJML010000254.1 coordinate 9,304, forward strand.
CGAGCTCGGCGAGCTTGCGGATCGAGATCTCCTCGCCGGTGCCGAGGTTGACGGGCTCGCCGCTCTCGTAGCGTTGCGACGCGAGCCAGAACCCCTCGACGCAGTCGTCCACGTAGAGGAACTCGCGGGTCGGCGTTCCGTCGCCCCAGAGGGTGATCTCGGGTGCGCCGAGCTCCTGCGCCTCGACCATCTTCCGGATCAGGGCCGGGATCACATGTGACGTCTCGAGGTCGAAGTTGTCGCCAGGCCCGTAGAGGTTCACCGGCAGGAGGTGCAGAACCTTCAGCCCGTACTGGGCGTGGTAGGACTGCCCACCGACGAGGAGCGCCTTCTTCGCGACCCCGTACGGGGCGTTCGTCTCCTCGGGATAGCCGTTCCACAGGTCGTCCTCGCGGAAAGGTGTCGGAGCGAACTTCGGGTACTCGCAGATCGTCCCGATCTGGATCAGCTTCGTGACGTTCCCGAGCCGGCTCTGCTCGAGGATGTGCGCGCCCATCATCAGGTTTGCGTACCAGTACCGGCCTGGGTTGGCGCGGTTCGCACCGATCCCGCCGACCTCGGCCGCGAGGTGGAACACGAGTTCTGGCTTCACTTCCGCGAAGAGGCGCTCGACGTCGGCGGCGACCGTCAGGTCGTACTCGCGGCTGCGCGCGACGAACGGGTCGAGCCCCTCGGTGCGCAGCCGCTCGACGAGGCGTGAGCCGAGAAAGCCGCCGCCGCCGGTGACGAGCGTCCTCATGCCGGCAGCGTCGAGCTTCCGACGGGGAGCCAGTCCACGCGCCCCATCCACCGCTCGCGGTTCTCGGCGTACCAGGCGATCGAGCGGCCGACGCCCTCCTCCCACGAGACGCGCGGCATCCAGCCGGTCTCGTGGGTGAGCTTCTCGTGGCCGACACGGAGCGCCATCACATCGCTCGCGCCGGGGCGCATGCGCCGCTCGGTGGTGACGATCTCACGGCCGGCAGGCCAGTAACCCTGCTCCTCGCCGACCCGGATGATCAGGTCGGCCCAGTCGCGCATCGAGATGTTCGCGCCCTGGCCGTAGACGTAGACATCGCCGGGGGTTCCATGGGCGGCGACGGTCAGGTGGCCGCGGACGCCGTCGGTGCAGAAGCAGAAGTCGCGCAGCGGCTCGAGCGCGCCGAGCTCGATCTGCTCGCGCTCGAGCGCCTGGGTGATGATCGTGCCGGTCACGTAGCGAGGGTTCTGGCGCGGGCCGTAGTTGTTGAACATGCGGGTGACGACGCCCGGCAGCCCGAACGCGTCGAAGTAGTTCATCGTCAGGAAGTCGGCGGCGACCTTCGCGGTCGCGTAGATCGACTTCGGGTTGATCGGCGAGCGCTCGTGCAGGATCAGGGCGCCGTCCTCATCGAAGTCGTGGTGCTCGCGGACGTTCTCGCGGACGTTGCCGTACTCCTCCGAGGTGCCGGCGGTGTCGAACTTCTCGAGCTCGAGCCCGTGGTCGATGCACGACTGGAGCAGGTTGAGCGTCCCGACCGTGTTCGCCATCACCGTCTCGTAGGGCCGGTGCCACGACTCGCCGACGTGCGCCTGGGCGCCGAGATGGAAGATGGTCGGCTTGTCGTCCGCCTGGCAGAGCTCACGGATCGTGTAGTCGACGGAGGTCTTGTCGGTCAGGTCGGCAAAGTGCACCTTGAGCTGTCGGCGCAGATGCCCGATGTTGTTCAGGGCTCCGCTCGACGTGGCGCGCACGAACGCATGGACGGTCGCACCGATCTCGACCAGGGCCTCGGTGAGGTGCGAGCCCATGAAGCCGTCGGCTCCGGTGACAAGCACGGTGCGGCCCCCGTAGATCGGGCCGAACTCGGTGCGAAGCTGCTCGAAGTCGTCGGTGGACCAGATGGTGTCGGTCTGCATGGGCGTAAGCTCCTCGGCGGGTTGAGAAAGGGTACCGCCTCGACGCGCCGGAGCGTCCTCTCTAGTGGCCTGCTGACCGGCCTGTCGCTCTCGATCGTCAACGGGGCGGCGGCAGTCGCCGGGGCGCTGCTCGCGCGGAAGTTCGGCCGCGACGCCGAGACCGACGGCTTTCTCGCCGCCTACGGGATCTATCTCGTGCTCGTGCTCGGGGCGCAGACGTTTCGCGTCGTCGTCGTGCCCGACCTGACGCGGGCGGTCGAGCGCGGCCGCCTCGCCGCCGAGACGCGGGCGTACGCGGTCGCGCTGCTCGTGCCGTCGGTCCTCCTCAGTGTCGTCGCGATTCTTGCGCGTGGGCCGATCGCAGATGCGCTGACCGCCGAGCCCGACGCAGCTGCGGTCGCCCGGCGCGCGCTGCCATGGCTCGTGCCGGCCGCGTTCGCACAGCTCCTGGCGGCGCTCGCCGCCAGCTCGCTCGCCGCCGCCGGGAGCTACGCCACCGCGGCCGTCGGCTACGCCGCCGGCGCGGTAGCGAACCTGGCGCTCTTTCTTGCGCTCGCCGACGGCCATGGGCTCGTCTCACTTGCCTGGGGCGTTGCCGCCAACGGCGCGATCGCGGTCGTGCTGCCGCTCGCAGCCCTCTGGCGCCGCGGCCTCCTGCGAGGGGGCGGCACCGCGGAGGCCGCCGTGCTGCGCCGGCTGAGGCGTCTGCTCGAGGGAGCGGCTGTCCCGCTCGCGCTTCAGCTCCTCTATCTCGTCTGCCTGCGCTTCGCGGCCGACCTCGGCACCGGCTCCGCCACGACCTTCTCCTACGGCTACCTGCTCGCTGCGACGCTCGTCGCGGGGACTGCCGCATCCCTTTCGCTCGTCGCATCGGCCCCGCTGACACGACGGGGCCTCAACCCCTCGCAGGCCGCGGCGTATGTCGTCCACGCCGCCTGGCTCAGCCTCGCTGTGATTGCCGCGGCCGCGGGCGTCTTCGCGCTCGTCGGTGAGCGCCTCGTCGCCGCGGTGCTCGGCGCCGAGTACTCCGGCGAGGTGGGATCCGACCTCGGCCGGCTCGTCGTCGCGCTGGCGCCCTGGATGTTCGCGGCGACCGCGTTCTCGCTCAGCTTTCCACTCCTCTTCGTCACGGGTCGCGACCGGCTGCTCGTGCCGCTCGCGCTCGTCGCGCTCGTCGTGCATGTGCCTGTCGTCTGGGTCTTGCGGGATGCGTTCGGGCTGACCGGGACGGCGATCGCGCTCGCCGCGACGACGCTGGCGGTGATCGCCGTCCTGCAAGCGCTCGTTGCACCGCAGATGCTCGTGCTCGCGGCCGTCGGGCTCGCGGAAACCGTCGTCTGGATCGGCGGTCTCGCGCTCCTCGCCTTCGGCGGCCTCGGCCTGCTCGTCGGCGGCATCCCCGCCGCTCTGGGCGGCAGCGCCACGTATGTGCTCTTGCTCGCCGTCCTCCGACCACGCGGCATGCGCGAGGCTTGGGCCTACGCGCGCGCTCTCTAGGCTCCGCCGATGCGCGGCTGGGGGAGCCTCTACCGAACGAGCCTCTCGCTCGGCCTGCACCGCCTCGTGCGGCGCGGCTACGACCGGGAAGCGTGGACCCGGCTGGTGATTCCGCTCGACCCGAGCCGTTACCTCGAGCTGCCCTGGGTGCTCAAGGAGCTCGCCCCGGGCACCGGCGAGCGGGTCATCGACCTCGCCAGTCCGAAGCTCCTCGCTGTGCACCTCGCTCGGCGCGGCGTTCAGGTCACGACGGTGGACGCGCTCGAGCGCGAGATCGAGGCCTGGCGCCGGCTAGCCGACGGCGAGGAGAACCTGTCGCTCGAGGTGGGCGACGGACGGGCGCTCGCCTACCCGGACGCGAGCTTCGATCACGGCTACAGCGTCTCGGTGATCGAGCACATCGAGGAGCCGGGCGACGAGCTCGCTCTCGCCGAGCTGGCCAGAGTTGTCCGGCCGGGGGGCCGCGTCGCCGTCACGCTCCCCTATACGAGCGCCTATCGCGAGGACTGGCGCGACGAGCCCGTGTACGGCGACCAGGGGGCCGGGCCGGACGGCCGCTACTTCTTCCAGCGGCACTACGACGACGAACGGATCGAGCGGCTCGCTGCGGCTGTGCCGGGCCTCGAGCTCGTTCGCTCGAGCGTCGTTCGGCTGCAGCCGAACTGGCACGAGCACTACAGCCGACACTTCCCGAAGCTCGTCCCGCTCGGCCCGTTCTACGGCCTGCTCGCACGTGAGCGGCGGGGGCCGGGCGGTGACGTCGCACGCCTGCTCTTCGAGCGAAGCTAGAGCAGCTTTCGGTAGACGGCCTCGTGTGCGAACGCTGTCGCCTCCCAGGTGAAGGCGGCCGCGTGCTCGATCCCGCGTCGCGAGTAGCTCGCCGGGTCGTCGAGCACGGCGGCGACGACCGCTGCGATGTCCTCCGGGTCGAGCGGGTCGAAGAGAGCAGCGGCCGTGCCACACGACTCCGGCAGCGAGCCCGAGCCCGACGAGGCGACCGGGCAGCCGCAGGCCATCGCCTCGATCGGCGGTGAGCCCCAGCCCTCGTAGAGGCTCGGAAAGACCATGCACGCCGCGCGTCGGTAGAGCGAGACGAGCTCCTCGGCCGAGACGAGCCCGTGGACTTCGACCCCCTCGGGAACGGGCCGGCCTTCGTGGCCGCCGCCCGTCAGCACGAGCCGGAGCGCGGGTCGTTCCCGCCGTAGCAACGCGAACGCCTGGAAGAGTCGCTCGTGGTTCTTGTGCGGCCACGGCCGCGCCGGATAGAGGAGGAAATCCTCGCGCGGCTCGCCCGTGGCCGAGAAGCGCCGGTGGTCGACGCCGTAACGGATCGCATGGATCCGCTCCGGCTTCACGCCGAGCCGCTCGATCACCGAGCGGCGCGTGAACTGGCTCGGCACGATCACCGCAGCGGCGTTGCGCGCCGAGCGCTCGTGCGTGAGGCGCCGGAAGGCGCGCTCGCCCCGCGTGAAGAGACCCGGCAGGTCGAGGTGCTGGAGATCCTGGAGCGTCACGACCGTCGGTACGTCCACGGGCGGTAGCGCAATCCCGAGTGGGTAGTGGATCACGTCGAGGCGCCCGAACCGCCGCCGGATCGGGCCTGGTCGAGCGCGGGCGAGGAGCATCGCGAGCGCGCGCTCCGGCACGGTCTGCGCGAGCCGGTACTCGGGCACCGCTACCTCGTGGAGGCCGCCGCCCGATCCGGGCGCCGAAGGCGGCGTGAACGCGGTGTAGTCGAGCGTCCCGTGCTCCGCCAGGCCGAGCGCGAGCTCGCGCACATAGGTCTCGGCTCCGCCGATCTCGCCGGGCACGAGCGTGAGGAGGGAGATCCCGATCATTCGAGCGCCTAAGCTACCCCCATGGACGGCAGGCGCGCGCTCATCGTCGGGATCGGTGGCCAGGACGGCTCGTACCTCGCCGAGCTCCTGCTCGGAAAGGGCTACGAGGTCACCGGCCTCGTCCGGCAATCGACCGGCCAGATGCCGGAGCGGCTCGCACACCTGACGGGGCGGATCCGGCTCGTGCGGGGCGATCTCCTGGATCAGGCGTCGCTGATCGCCGCCGTCGAGCAGTCGCGGCCGCACGAGCTCTACAACTTCGCCGGCACCTCGTTCGTGCCCGAGTCGTGGCAGCAGCCCGCACTCACCGTCGAACAAACCGGGATGGGCGTGGTGCGCCTGCTCGAAGCGGTACGCGTCACCGATCCCGCGATCCGCTTCTACCAGGCGTCGACGAGCGAGATCTTCGGCCGCCCCGAGTCTGCACCGCAGGACGAACGGACCGCGCTCGCACCGCAGAACCCCTACGCGGTGGCGAAGCTCGTCGGCCATCTGATGGTGCAGCGCTACGCCGACGGCTACGGCATGTTCGCGACCTCCGGGATCCTCTACAACCACGAGTCGCCGCGGCGGGGGCTCGAGTTCGTGACCCGCAAGATCACCCATGCAGCCGCCGCGATCTCGCTCGGGCTCGAGCAACACCTCTCGCTCGGCGACCTCTCGGCCCGGCGTGACTGGGGGTTCGCCGGCGATTACGTGCGAGCGATGTGGTCGATGCTCCAGCAGGACGAGCCCGTGTCGTATGTGATCGCGACGGGCGAGCTCCACACCGTGTCGGACGTGGTCGAGGTCGCGTTCGGCCGGGTGGGCCTCGGCTGGCGTGACCACGTGTTGCGGGACGAGTCGTTCGTGCGGCCGCGGGACGACAGTGCCCAGCTCGTCGGGGACGCGTCGCGGGCGCGGGCGGAGCTCGGCTGGGCGCCGTCGGTTGGTTTTGTCGAGCTGATCGAGCTGATGGTCGACGCCGACCTGGCGCGCCTCGATGCGGCGCGGGAGCACCGTCCCGCGCAGGACTGGCCGGTCGAGCAGGCGCCCCTTACATAAAGGCTCCGATCACCCCGGTACGATGTGGCGGTGCCGGACGAGACCGAGGAAAACGGGGCGGAAGCAGGGATTTCTCCGACCCCGGCAGTGGATGTGCCGGCGCTCTACGCGCGCCTCCGCGACGAGGTGGCCCGTTCGGGCGCCGCGCCGTACGCGACGCATGTCGACGGGCCGCTCGAACGGCGGGCCGCGCGAGACGCCGCCGAACGGCTCTGGCCGGTCAGCGCCGACCGCGGCCTTCGCCTCCGGCCCGGGCTCCGCGGCGGCCTCGGCACCCCGGTCAAGGCGATCCTCCGCAAGTTGATGCGCTGGTACGTCGAGCCGCTCGCCTACGACCAGCGTGCGTTCAACGCGGCCGCGTTGCGGCTGCTCGACGACCTCCAGGAGCAGGTCGACCGGCTGGAGGCCGAGGTCCGCGAGCTTCGCGGCTCCCGATGAGGATCGCCGTCTGCTCGCCGCAGGTGCCGTTCGCGCGCGGCGGGGCGGAGCTCCTCGCGGAGCGGCTGACCCACGAGCTGACAGCGCGCGGGCACGAGGCCGATCTCGTCACCGTCCCGTTTCGCTGGTACCCGCGCGAGCGCGTCCTCACCAACGCCTTTCTCTGGCGGATGGTCGACCTCGACGAGGTCGACGGGCGACCGGTCGACCTGGTGATCGCCACCAAGTTCCCGTCCTACGTCGTGCGCCATCCGAACAAGGTCGCCTGGCTCGTGCACCAGTTTCGCCAGGCCTACGAGCTCGACGGCACGGAGCTCGGCCAGTTCGACGAAACACCCACCGACCGCGCGATCCGCCGTCGGATCCACGAGCTCGACCGCCGCTCGCTCGGCGAGGCCCGCAAGCTCTTCGCCATCTCCGGCAACGTCTCGGGACGGCTCGAGCGGACGCTCGGCCTCGAGTCCGAGGTGCTGCTCCCACCTCCGCAGGAGCTGCCCTACCGGTTCGAGCGGTACGGCGACTTCGTGCTCTCGGTCAACCGGCTTGACCGGGCGAAGCGGATCGACTTGCTGCTCGAGGCAGCGGCGCTCGACCCCGGGCTCACGGTCGCGATCGCCGGCGACGGCCCGGACCGGGAGCGGCTCGAGGCGCTCGCCACCGAGCGGGGGCTCGACGGTCGCGCGCGTTTCCTCGGGCGGGTCGGCGACGAGGAGCTCGCGGAGCTCTACGCGACCTGCCTCGCCGTCTACTACGCGCCGGTCGACGAGGACTACGGGATGGTCCCGTACGAGGCCTACCGGGCAGAGAAGCCCGTGGTCACGACGAGCGATGCAGGCTGGGTCACGGTCGCCGTCGAGGACCGGCGCACTGGGCTCGTCTGCGAGCCGCGCGCGGCGGCCGTCGCCGAGGCGTTCGCCTGGCTGCGTGAGCATCCCGACGAGACCGGCGCCTACGGCCGCGCGGGCCGCGCGGTGTCCGAGCGCCTGACGTGGCAGCATGTCGTCGAGAGGCTCCTCTCGGCATGAAGGTCGCCTACTTCTCGCCGATGCCGCCAGAGCGGTCGGGGATCGCGGACTACAGCGCTCTGCTCGTGCCGGCCCTCCGCGAGCG
>JBKJML010000288.1:0-2560 GCA_046596415.1 Gaiellaceae bacterium
TGCGCTCGCCGACCGGGCGATGGGCTTCTGCCTCGTCAACAACGTCGCCGTCGCGGCTCGCTACGCCCAGTCCGAGCTCGGTCTCGAGCGGGTCGCGATCGTCGACTTCGACGTCCACCACGGCAACGGCACCGAGGCGATCTTCCGCGGCGACGACTCTGTCCTCTTCGTCTCGATCCACCAGTGGCCGTTCTACCCGTGGACGAGCGGCGGGCCGGGCACGAGCGACGAGAGCACCCTGAACATCCCGCTCGACGCGGGCGGGGGCGACGCCGAGTACGCGCGCGCCTTCGAGGAGCTCGTCGAGCCGGCGGTGCGGAGGTTCGACCCGCAGCTCGTGCTCGTCTCGGCCGGCTTCGACGCGCACGCGGAGGATCCGCTCGCCGACATGCACGTCACGCAGGCGGGCTTCCGCGACCTCGCGGCGCGTTCCGCAGCGCTGGCTCCCCGCTGCGCCGCCGTGCTGGAAGGCGGCTACAACCTGCACACGCTGCCGGGCCTCGTCGCGGCGGCCTGGGAGGGCTTCGGAAGCTAGAGACCGATACGGTCAGTCGAAGGCGGACGCGGCCGTAGCCAGTGACAATCGAGCATCCGGGATCACGGTCATGGCTCCAACAACGGCTTCCGAGGCACCTTGCGCTCAACGATTGCGAACCGCGGCAAGTCGAGTGCGGCTTGGCGAGGTTCGTTGGCCGCAGCCGCCGTCTCGCAATGCAGCACAAAGCGCACGAACGGGAGCCCTTCCACGTTCCCCCGTGCGGGCGTGGGCGGAGCACCTGGCGTTCGCGCCGCAGCGCACAGGATCCGCAGAAACGTGTGTTCGAAACGATCGGGAAACCGGTCGGGGCGCTCCGGCTCAGCCAGCACGGACTCGAGGGCGCTGACGACGACGACAAGACGCTCGCTCCGAAGCCACTCCAGATCGTTGATGCACTCGTTGAACGCGTCCCAATTCATTCCGAAATACCACGGGAACTGGAGCGCGGCCGACCATTCGCGGAAGAGATCCTGGTCAGTCCGGCAGAAGTAGCCGCGGACGACCCGAAGATCCACTCCATCGGGGACCGCCCACTCAAGGTCGTACAACGCCTCGCGCGGGCCAACGACGAGTGCTCCCCAAGGAGACGACTCGTCGAGAACGGCGTCCCAGACCCCCCTGCCGTTCGGATTTGTCTCGCGTCCGATCACATCACTAGGAGGCTAGCCACGATCGGCATCAGAAGGAGCTGGACGACAAGAACGGCGGTGATGCGCCACTCGTCACTATTTAGCTTCATGCGCAATCTTGCTGAGCGCATCGTTGATTGCGTCCACCACCATGGGCTCGGTTTCCTTCGACCGCGCCTCCGCAAGCGCCTCTGCTGCCCGCGCGCCGCCTATGTGGCCGAGTCCCCACGCCGATACTCGTCGGAGCATGGCATCCTCGTTTTTCAGGACCGATGCGAGCAGCGGGACAACGTGGACGTCCCCTAGAGCACCGATTGCGACTACGAGCGATACGCGGATTCCGACACGGCGTTCGACTTTGTACCGGTTCACGAGACCCGGAAGCGCCTCAGGGTCTCCAACTTTGGCCAGCGCGTCAGCGGCAGCATCGCGGATTGTGGGGTCAGGATCGCTGAGTCGCTGCACGAGCCCGCCGATCGGTGTGGGTCGTCGTGCCTGGGCAAGAGTGTTAACCAGCGCAACTGCTTCTACCGGGTTGACCGTGCTGCGAAGCGCGTCATCCAAGACAGTCGGATCGGCGGTTCGAGCGACATACTCGATCGCCTTCCACCCGTCATTCTTCCCGAGTCTTGCCAGGACAGCTTCAACCGACATCGTTTTTGTCATCACTTCTTTCGTCGAGTGTTTGGGAAATGGTCGTCACCTATAACGATCCCATCTCGGTCGACATTCGTGTATGTCTTGTCCTTGGGGTGTTGGACATCCCAGTGCGGGCCGCCATGCTCGGACTTGTCCGTCTCCCAGATATTCCCGTATTTGTCCTTGAACCCGCCGCCTCGCACACTCCGAGGCCCCTGGCGCCGGTTCGGCGGTTCGTAGGGACGGTCTCCGCCCTTTGGCAGGTCGTCCTTTTCCTTCAAACGGCAACGCGCCTTATCCCTTTACGTACGACGGCCGGCGTCTCCGCCGGCCGTCGAGTCCGCAGGTGAACCGTTGCCACAGCAGCTTTCCTCTCTCCGAGAAGAAGCGATCACCTGGCTCAAGTATCGGCTGGAGCCCGCTGTGCCTCATCGCCCCACGTACGGGAATCGCATCCCCTGCCATGGGGGATCTGGCAGCGGCCTAGGCGGCGCGGGCGACGGAGAGGCGCCCGAGCGCCTCTCGGCGCGAGGAGACGCCGAGCTTCCGGAGCATGCTCTTCACGTGCGAGCGCACGGTGTGCTCGGAGATGTAGAGCCGCGCCGCGACCTCGTCGGTCGAGAGATGCTCGTCGAGCAGGAGGAGCACCTCGACCTCGCGGGCCGAGAGCGTCTTTGCGATCAGGTCCGGGACGCCACTGCCGAGGCGTCCACCCAGGCGCACCTGATCGAGTAGCCGACGCGCGACCGCCCCG
>JBKJML010000028.1:0-6826 GCA_046596415.1 Gaiellaceae bacterium
CTCGAGCGGGTCGACCACGTTCCCCTTCGACTTCGACATCTTCGCGCCGTGCCGGTAGATCATCCCCTGGTTGAAGAGGCGCGCGAACGGCTCGCGGAAGCCGACCAGGCCCAGCTCGTTCATCACCTTCGTGAAGAAGCGCGCGTAGAGCAGGTGCAGGATCGCGTGCTCGACGCCGCCGATGTACTGGTTCACCGGCAGCCAGTAGTCGGCCAGCTCCTTCGAGAAGGGCGCCGTCTCGTTGCCCACGTCGGTGTAGCGGATGAAGTACCAGGACGAGTCGACGAACGTGTCCATCGTGTCGGTCTCGCGCGAGGCCGGGCCGCCGCAAGCGGGGCACGTCGTCGCGACCCAGTCCTCGGCGGCCGCGAGCGGTGAGCGGCCCTTGGGCAGGTAGTCCTCGAGGTAGGGCAGGACGACGGGCAGGTCTGCATCGGGCACGGGCACGGTGCCGCAGCTCTCGCAGTGGACGATCGGGATCGGGCAGCCCCAGTAGCGCTGCCGCGAGAGCAGCCAGTCGCGCAGGCGGTAGCCGATCGTCGCCTCCCCCGCGCCGCGCTCGGCGAGCCAGGCGGTGATCGCGCGCTTGCCGTCGTCGGCCGTCAGGCCCGTGAACGCGCCCGAGGCAACGAGCGTGCCCTCCTCGCTCACGACCTCCTCGATCGGCAGGGCGTAGCGCTCCGCGAAAGCGCGGTCGCGCGCGTCGTGCGCCGGCACCGCCATGATCGCGCCGGTGCCGTACTCCATCAGCACGTAGTCGGCGACCCAGATCGGCACCTTGCGCCCGTCGACCGGGTTGACGGCATAGCTGCCGGTGAAGACGCCGTCCTTGTCCTTCTGCTCGCGCTCGACGGCCGTACGGCTCTGCGCATGACGGACGTACTCGCGTACTTCGGGGTCGGTCAGGGAGTCGACGAACGGATGCTCGGGAGCGACGACGAAGAACGTCGCGCCGAAGAGCGTGTCGGGCCGGGTCGTGAAGACGGGTAGCTGCTCGCCGGAGCCGTCGACCTTGAAGACGACCCGCGCACCCTCGGAGCGGCCGATCCAGTTGCGCTGCATCGTCAGGACGCGCTCCGGCCACGACTCGAGCAGGCTCATCTCGTCGAGGAGCGCGTCGGCGTAGTCGGTGATCCTGAAGAACCACTGCGTCAGGTCCTTCGTCTCGACCTCGGTGCCGCAGCGCTCGCAGTGGCCGTCGATCACCTGCTCGTTCGCGAGCACGGTCTGGTCCTTCGGGCACCACTTGACCGGCGCCTCCTTCCGGTAGGCGAGCCCTTTCTCGAAGAAGCGCAAGAAGAGCCACTGTGTCCACCGGTAGTAGCGTGGATCGTGGGTCGAGATCTCGCGGTCCCAGTCGAACGCCCAGCCCAGACGCTTCATCTGCTCGCGAATCGCGACGATGTTGCGCTCGATCACCTCGCGCGGGGGCGCACCCTCCCGGATGGCCGCGTTCTCGGCGGGCAGCCCGAAGGAGTCGTAGCCCATCGGCCGCAGCACCTGGAAGCCCCGCCGTCGCCGGACGTGCGTCACCACATCGCCGATCGTGTAGTTGAGGACGTGACCCATGTGGAGCTCACCCGACGGGTAGGGGAGCATCTCGACGACGTAGGTCTTCTGCGGGTGCTCACCCGCCTCGGACGGCTCAGGATTGGGCACGTTGAAGGCACGCGCCTCCTCCCAGACGCGCTGCCACTTCGTTTCGATCGTCTTCGGGTCGTAACCCTTCATCGTCGTTCCCATCTTCCCGGGGTACAAAAAAGCCTCTCTTCCGAGAGGCCGTGGGAAGCTGCCGCGGCGCCGCCGCGTTCGCTTCCTGTCCTAGCCAAGAAGCTGCTTCATCGGTGGAAATCCTAGCACCTGCTAGCGTCGAGCGAGAGGGCGCGAATGCTCGAACTGTTCCCTGACACCGCGGCGGTCGAGGACGGCGAGCTCACGCTCGGCGGCCTTTCCGCGGCAGCACTCGCCGAACGGTTCGGAACGCCGCTGCTCGTCTACTGCGAAGCGACGCTCCGGCTGCGGGCACAAGAGCTGGCCGCCGCGGCCGACGGTGCCCTCCTCGTCTACGGCACGAAGGCCTTCCCCAACGTGGCGCTGATGCGACTGCTCGCCGAGGAGGGGATCGGCGCCGACGTCTCGTCACTCGGTGAGCTTGCGTTCGCCCGCGCCGCAGGGATCGAGGGCGCACGGCTCGTGATGCACGGCAACAACAAGAGCGACGAGGAGCTCCGTGCCGCAGCCGAGGCAGGAGCGCTCGTCGTCCTCGACGGGCTCGACGAGCCGGAGCGAGCGGCCGCCGCCGGCGTGCAGCGTGTCCTCGTCAGGGTCAACCCGGACGTCGATGCCGACACACACGCCGCGATCCGCACCGGACACTACGGCGCCAAGTTCGGCCTCGCCGCCGACGACGCCGTGCTGGCGGTAGCGGCCGCGCGCGACGCCGGCCTTCAGGTGGCGGGTCTCCACGCGCACGTCGGCTCCCAGCTCGCCGACGCGCGGGCGCACCTGGCCGCAGTCGAGCAGCTCGCCGAGCTCGCGCTCCGCTGCCAGGAGGAAATCGACTGGGTTCCCGCTCTCGTCGACGTCGGCGGTGGCTTCGGCGTCCGCCACGTCGAAGCCGAGCCCGAGCCACCCGTCGCGGAGTTGATCCGGGCCGTCGCCGACGCGGTCTCGCACGCCTGGGTGATGCGCCGCCTCGCACCGCCGGCGCTCGCGTTCGAGCCGGGCCGTTCACTCATCGGCCGGGCTGGAGTGACGCTCTACCGGGTCGGCGCCGTCAAGCACCAGGGCGACCGCGTCTTCGCCGCGATCGACGGCGGCATGTCCGACAACCCCCGCCCGCAGCTCTACGGGGCGCGCTACGCAGCGCTCTCGGCGGGTCGCGCCGACGAGGAGGCCGACGAGGAAGTGACCGTCGCCGGCAAGCACTGCGAGTCGGGCGACGTCCTGATCGACCGTGTCGCGCTACCCGCACCGCACCGCGGCGACCTGCTGGCGATCCCGGTCACCGGCGCCTACACGCTCGCGATGAGCTCGAACTACAACGGCGTCCCGCGCCCGGCGGCGGTGCTCGTCGGCGGCGGCGAGGCCCGCGAGATCCGGCGACGCGAGACAGTCGAGGATCTCCTGGCGCGCGAGATTTCTTAGCCGCGGCGGCGTAACAGCTCGTCCTCGACCGCAGTCGGGTCGAGACCGCGGGCGGCGAGCAGTGCGTAGCTGTGGAACCAGAGGTCGGCGAGCTCCTCGATCAGCCGCTCGTCCGACTCACCCGCCCCGGCGAGCGCCGCCTCGAGCCCCTCCTCCCCCACCTTCCGGGCTGCGAGCGCCGGGTCGTCGAGGAGCGAGACGACGTACGAGCCTTGCGGCCGCTCGAGCTTCCGCTCGGCGATCGTCCGCCAGAGCCAAGGTGCGAAGCACGAGACGGAGCCGGTGTGACAGGCCGGACCGGCCGGACGGACCCGCAGCAGGATCGCGTCGCCATCGCAGTCGTCTCGCAACTCTTCGACGGCGAGCGTGTTGCCGGAGGTCTCACCCTTGCGCCAGAGTGTTTGCCGTGAGCGGCTCCAAAACCACGCCTCCCCGGTCTCGCGGGTGAGGCGCAGCGCCTCCTCGTTCATCCAGGCGAGCATCAGCACCCGGCCGGTGTCGACATCCTGGACGATCGCCGCGACTAGCGTCTCGTCGGCCATCCCGCCTCCTCCAACTCGCGCTTCAGCTCGCCGATCCGCTCGGGGCGCTCGTGGACGATCGAGGCGACGAGCCCCGCCTCGGCGCCCGCCTCGAACGCCTCGATCAGGTGCCTTCCGCAGCCCGCCCCGCCCGACGCGATCACGGGACAGGCGACCGCCGACGCGACCGAACGGGTCAGCTCGAGGTCGTAGCCCGCACGCGTCCCGTCGGCGTCGATCGAGGTGAGCAGGATCTCGCCGGCGCCGCGCCGCTCGGCTTCCTGCGCCCACAGAACGGCACCGATACCGCGCGGATTGCGTGCCCCGTGAGTGACCACCTCGCCGGCACGGGAGTCGATCGCACAAACGACTGCCTGCGAGCCGAATTCGCCCGCGAGGTCACCGATCAGGCCGGGCTCCTCGAGCGCGGCCCGGTTCACGGCCACCTTGTCCGCTCCGGCGCGCAGCAGCGCCCGGGCATCCTCGACACCGCCGATCCCGCCACCGACCGTGAACGGCACCGTCAGCTCGGCGGCCGCGCGCTCGACGAGCTCGAGCGGCGGTCGCCGGTCTTCGATCGTCGCCGTCACGTCGAGGAAGACGATCTCGTCGGCGCCGAGCTCCGAGTAGCGCGCCGCAAGCTCGACCGGGTCGCCGATCTCCCGGAGGTCCTGAAAGCGGACGCCCTTGACGACCCGGCCGCCGGCCACGTCGAGACAGGCGATCAGGCGCTTCTTGACCATGCCAGCAGGTTCCGGAGGAGGAGTGCCCCGGCGGCGGCGCTGCGCTCAGGATGGAACTGAACGCCGCCGACGGCGCCGAGCTCGACCGCCGCGGCGAGCGGCCCGTCGTGATCCGCCGTGGCGGCGAGCGCTGCGGCCTCGGGCTCGGCGGCGTAGCCGTGTGCGAAGTAGGCGTCCGTTCCGTCGAGCCCGGCCAGGAGCGTACCGCCGTTCGTGACCGTGAGCTCGTTCCAGCCCATGTGCGGGACGCGGCGGGCGCGCAGCCGCCGGACGGGGCCGCGCAAGAGCCCCAGCCCGCGCCCGCCCTCCTCGCTCTCCTCGAAGAGGAGCTGCATGCCGACGCAGATGCCAAAGACCGGCCGACCACTCGCAGCGCGCTCACGCAGGGCGTCGTCGAGCCCGTTGGCCGCGAGGCCGCGCGCGGCGCTCTCGACGTGACCGACCCCCGCAACGAGCGCGAGCGGCGCCTCGCGCACGGCCTTGGGGTCGACGGTGAGAAACGGGTCCGACCCGGCCCGCTCGAGCGCGGCAGCGACGCTGCGCACGTTCCCGGCACCGTAGTCGGTGATCGCGACTCTCACGCGGCACCTTTCGTGGAGCGCACGCCGGCCGCGCCCGGAGCGCATGCCTGCCCGAGCGCCTGGCCGAGGGCCTTGAACGCCGCCTCGGCGAGGTGGTGATCGTCCTGCCCGGCTGCCGTGACGTGGATCGTGCAACCGGCCTGCATCGCGAAGCGCTCGAGGGCGTGCGCCAGGAGCGACGTTGTGAGCGCTCCGACCCGGTCTCCTCCGAAGGCGAGCCTGATCTCGGCGTGCGGGCGGCGAACGAGGTCGACGGCGGCTGTCGCCTGCGCCTCGTCCATCGGCACGACCGCCGAGCCGTACCGCGCCACGCCCTCACGCGTGCCGAGGGCCTCGGCCAGCGCATCACCGAGTGAGGCGAGACAGTCCTCGACCGTGTGGTGGTCGTCGATGTCGAGGTCGCCGCCCGCGACGAGGTCGAGATCGAAACCGGCGTGGAAGGCGAGCAGGGTCAAGAGGTGATCCAGGAAGCCGACGCCGGTCTCGACGCGGGCCTTGCCGCCGCCATCGAGATCGAGTGTGAGGCGCAATGCGGTCTCGGTGGTCGTGCGCACTACGAACGCCTGCCGGCCAGGAACCGGCCCCGGCTCTGCGCCGAGCGCGCGCAGCAGCACGTCGTTCTCGGGCGGCCGTCTCAGCGTGACGCGGATCCCCTCGGGAAACCGCCGCACGACGAGGCCGTGCCGCTCGAGCTCGGCACCGGCGTTGCCTTCGGTGCGGATCCAGACGAAGTTCGTCGCGGTCGGCGGCGCATCGTGGCCGGCGGCGAGCAGCGCAGCACGCACCCGTTCGCGCTCGACGACCGTCTCCTCGATGTCGAGCCGGGGGGCTCGAAGCGCCGCTGCCGCCAGGCGGGCGGCAGGCCCGGCGATCGGGGCCGGGGCTCGGCGCGCGTCGAGCTCGGCGGCGAGCTCGGGCGACGCGACCGCGTAGCCGACCCGCAGGGAGGCGAAGCCGAAGGCCTTGGAGAGCGTCCGGAGCACGATCACATTCGGGAGCTCGGCGAGCAGGGGTACGACGCTCTCGCCGCCGAACTCGACGTACGCCTCGTCCACGACGACCGCGGCGGCCGGATGGGCGGCAGCGCGGGCAGCGATCACCGCCGCGGGAAGGGTCGACCCGGTCGGGTTGTTCGGGTTGCAGACCCAGACGAGGTCGGCGCCCGCCGGCCCCTCGCTGACCTCGGCACCCACGAGCCGGCTCGCGATCGCATAGAGCGCGTAGGTGGGCGGCTCGATCGCCGCCCTGCGGCCGGGCGCGAGGAACGCACGGGCACAGAGCAGGATCAGATCGTCCGCGCCGGCCCCCACGACGATCTGCTCCGGCTCGACGCCGACATAGGCGGCCGCTGCATTGCGCAACTCGCTGTAGGTGCCGTCGGGGTACTCGTTCAGCCGGGCGAAGCTCTGGGCGAGCGGCACCTGAGGCACGCCCGGGACTGGCGGCGTGTTCTGGTCGAAGCGAAGCACCTGCTCTTCGCGAAGCCCGTGCCGGGCGGCGACCTCGGCGGAGGACGGCGACCAGGCGTACGGGCCGAAGCCGTCGGCGACGGGAACGAGCCGCGTCATGTCCGTAGCGCCTCGGCGTGCCGTTCCATCCCTTCGACCCGGGCGAGCGGCAGCCCGATCGCACGCGCCGCCTCCAGGTCGAGGGCCTCGACGAATTGCACCGGCTTGAGGAATGTCTCCAGCCCGATCCCGCCCGCCCCGCGAGCGAGCCCTCCGGTCGGCAGGACGTGTGTCGCTCCGGCGGCGTAGTCGCCGACGACGGCGGAGGTGCGGATGAAGACGGTGCCGGCGTTCCGGACGCGGGCAGCGAACGCCGCCGCGTCCTC
>JBKJML010000071.1:0-4600 GCA_046596415.1 Gaiellaceae bacterium
TTGAAGCCGGGCAGCATCACGACCCGCTCGTTGACGCGCGGGTTGTGCTTCATCGTGCAGGAGCCGAGCGGGTAGAAGCCCGTGTCGATGCCGAAGTTGCGGTCGGAGAGCGCCGTGAAGTGGCGGACGAGCTCCGGCTCGGAGAGCTCAGGCAGCCGCGGCGGGCTCTTGCGTGCGAGCTCGACGGGCACCTCGACGGCCGGGATGTCGTAGTGGGGGAGCGTTCCGGCGCGTCGTCCGGGCTGGCTGCGCTCGAAGATCAGCTCCATCAGCCGGTCACCTCCGCCAGCACTTCGGCGAGCCGGTCGATCTCGGCCGGCGTGCGCTGCTCGGTGACGGCAACGAGCAGCACATCGTCGAAACCCTCGTAGTCGCGCCCGAGCGCATAGCCAGGGTGGACGCCGCGCTCGCGGGCCGCACGGATGACCTCGCGCGCAGGTCGTCCGACGCGGACGGCAAGCTCTTTGAATGTTGCCTGCTCAGGAAACGCGAGCTCGAACCCGGCTCCGGTCAGTCGCTTGCGCGCGTAAGCGGCGAGGGCCATGCAGGTCTCCCCCTGCTCGCGCAGCCCCTGCGGTCCGAGCCAGGACAGGTGGACGAGGCCCGCTAGCGCCAGGAGCGTCTGGTTCGTCGTCATGTTCGACGTCGCCTTCTCACGCCGGATGTGCTGCTCACGGGTCTGCAGGGTGAGGACATAGCCGCGCTCACCCGCGGCGTCGACTGTCTCACCGACGATACGGCCCGGCATGCGCCGGGTGAAGTCGGAGCGCGCCGCGAGGAATCCGTAGTGCGGGCCGCCGTAGGACTGGTAGTTGCCCGCGCTCTGGCCCTCGCCGATCGCGATCTGGGCACCGTAGGCACCGGGGGCCTCGAGGACGCCGAGCGAGACGAGGTCGACGTGCGCCACCGGTACTGCGCCGGCCTCAGCCGCCGCGGCAGCCAGCGCGGGGGCCGGCTCGAGGCAACCGAAGAAGTTCGGCTGCTGGAAGATCACGGCGGCGGCGTCCTCAGCGGCCGCGCGTACGGCCGCGGGGTCGGTGACACCGCCCACGTGGGGCACTTCGACGACCTCGAGCTCGAAGCCGAGTGCGTAGGTCTTCACGACCTGGCGCACCTGCGGTGCGAGCGTCTCGCAGAGCACGATCTTCGAGCGGCCCGTCCGGTGCTTGGCGACAAAGCATGCGTCGGCCGCGACCGTCGTGCCGTCGTAGCCCGAGGCGTTCGAGATCTCCATCCCCGTCAGCTCGCAGATCGCGGTCTGGTACTCGAAGATCGCCTGCAGGACGCCCTGGCTCATCTCGGGCTGGTACGGCGTGTACGCCGTCAGGAACTCACCGCGCTGAAGCACCGCGTCGACGACGGCCGGCACGTAGTGGTCGTAGATGCCGGCGCCGAGGAACGAGAGCTCGCGCGTCGTGTCGACGTTCTTCGCCGCGAGCTCCGCGAGGTGGCGGACGAGCTCCTGCTCCGAGAGCGCCGGTTCGAGGTCGAGCGGGCGGCCCAGTCGCACCTGCTCCGGGATCTGGGCGAAGAGCTCCTCGACCGACGAGACACCGATCGCCGCGAGCATCTCCTCGCGGTCGCGCTCCGTCAGCGAGAGGTAGCTCACTGGTCGGCGATCAACTGCTGGTAGGCCGCAACGTCGAGCAACGCGTCGAGCTCGCCCGGATCCGAGAGCCGGATCCTCAGCAGCCAACCGGTGCCGTACGGATCCTCGTTCACGACCTCAGGCCCGTCGACCACTGCCTGGTTCACCTCGAGGATCTCCCCCGAGAGCGGTGCGATCACGTCCGACACCGCCTTGACCGACTCGACTTCGCCGTAGGAGCTGTCCTTGGCGATCGTCGCGCCGACCTCGGGTGCCTCGAAGTGAACGAGCTCGCCGAGCGCGTCCTGGGCGAACCAGGTGATGCCGAGCACCGCCTCGTCTCCCTCGACCTTCGCCCAGTCGTGCTCCGCGTGGTACCTCAATCCGTCCGGGTAGCTCTCGGCTGCTGCCACGACTAGGTCTCCTCTCGCTCGTAGATTGTTTCGGGACGATGCGCGCGCGCCGGTCGCGGCCGCGTACGTCGATCGTGAGCTCGGTCCCAGGCGCTGCGGTCGCGGCGGGGACGTAGCCCATCCCAATGCCCTGGTCGAGCATCGGCGAATGAGTTCCGGAGGTGACGGTGCCGCCCCCGACGATCGGCATGCCCTGTCGCGGCACCGCCTTCTCCTCCATGACGAAGGCGACGAGCCGAAGCGATGGGCCAGTCTCCTTGATCCGGCGCAGCTCGGCGACGCCGGTGAACTCCTTGTCCAGCGCGCACGTCCAGCCGAGGCCGGCCGAGATCGGATCGGTCTCGGCGGTGATGTCGTTGCCATGCAGCGGATAGCAGACCTCGAGGCGCAGCGTGTCACGCGCGCCGAGGCCGCAGGGGACGGCGCCGCGCGCGACCACCGCGTCCCAGAGAGCGCCGGCGTCCTCGGCTGCGCACATCAGCTCGCAGCCCGCCTCGCCCGTATAGCCGGTGCGGCAGATCATCACCTCGACGCCGTCGAGCTCCCCCATCGCGTGGGTGAACGGGGACGCCGAGGGAAGCCCGAGCCGCTCCAGCGTCCGCGGGCCTTGAACGGCGAGGAGCGCGTACTCGTCTGAGGCGTCGCGCACCTCGGAACCTCGGATCTCGCGCTCCTTCAGCCATGCGTACGCCGCCTCTCGATTCCCCGCATTCACGACGAGCAGGTAGTGGAAGGGGTCGATCCGGTAGGCGATCAGGTCGTCGATGACGCCGCCGCGCTCGTTCGTGAGCAGCGTGTACTGCGCGCCACCGTCACCGATCCGGTCGAGGTCGTTCGAAAGAAGCGACTGAAGCAGGACGTGGGCGGTCGGGCCTTCGACGTGGATCTCGCCCATGTGCGAGACATCGAAGACACCGCAATCGGTACGAACAGCCCGGTGCTCCGGGATCACGCCCTCGTACTGGACGGGCATCTCCCAGCCGGCGAAGGGAACCATCCGCGCCCCCGCCGCAACGTGGCGCTCGGCAAGCGGCGTCGTCCTCAAGGTCTGCACCCGGTCGATGCTAACGACTCCCGAAAGCACAACGCCCCGGCTACGAGCCGGGGCGTTGGATTGGGTCTCCTGGACGAGCGGGGCGGCTCGTCAAGAGGGCATGCTCGCGTTATCGCCTCGGCGGCGAGATCCAAAACATCGAGCGGTCCTGCTCAGTCCTCGCGGAGGAAGGACGGGATCTCGAGCTCGCTGTCGGTCGGCGAGCCCGGGTCGCGCGGAGCGCTCGGGGTGCTGGTCATCGATTCCGCGCGGCGGCGGCGCGGCCGGCCGCCGAAGCCGGTGGCGATGACGGTGACGCGCACCTCGTCGGTCAGCGACTCGTCGATCACGGCACCGAAGATCACGTTCGCGTTCTGGTCGGCGGCGCTCGTGACGACTTCAGCCGCCTCGTTCACCTCGAAGAGGCCGATCTCCGTACCGCCGGTGATGTTGAGCAGGATGCCGGTTGCGCCGTCGATCGACGCTTCGAGGAGCGGCGACGAGACGGCGTGGCGAGCCGCTTCGGCGGCGCGGTTCTCGCCTGAGGCGGTGCCGATGCCCATCAGCGCGGAACCGGCGTCGCGCATGATCGTGCGCACGTCGGCGAAGTCCAGGTTGACGATGCCGGGGACGGTAATCAAATCGGTGATTCCCTGCACGCCCTGGCGGAGGATGTCGTCGGCGATCCGGAAGGCCTCGGTGACCGGCGTCCGCTTCTCGACGACCTGCAGTAGGCGGTCGTTCTCGATCACGATCAGCGTGTCGACGCGGTCGCGCAGGTTCTGGATTCCCACCTCGGCCTGCTCGGCACGGCGGCGCCCCTCGAAGACGAACGGCTTGGTGACGACCCCGACCGTGAGCGCTTCGAGCTCGCGGCCCAGCTCGGCGACGATCGGCGCAGCGCCCGTCCCGGTGCCGCCGCCCTCACCGGCCGTGACGAAAATCATGTCGGCGCCCTTCAGCGCCTCCTTCAGCTCGTCGCGGCTCTCCTGCGCGGCGGCCAGGCCCACGACGGGATCCGCACCGGCGCCTAGGCCGCGCGTCACTTTCGAGCCGATGTGGATCTTCACGTCGGCGTCGCACATCATCAGCGCTTGCGCGTCGGTGTTGACGGCGATGAACTCGACCCCACCAAGGCCCGCGTCGACCATGCGATTGACGGCGTTCGTACCGCCGCCGCCGACGCCGACGACCTTGATTATTGCGAGGTAATTACCGGATTGATCTCTCATGTCTAAACCTGGCTCGACCTGAAGCTCGCGTTGAGCATCGGGGTCTGACCCATCCTTTCCGCGTGCAGGGTACGTCTCCTTGTCGGCACTGTCAACGCCAAGCTCAAGCCCAGATCGAGACTCAACCGTAAACCTCTACCTGAGACTCGAGGCTTTCACCGGTGACCGGACGTTGGGGGACGCTCACGTCCAGGTACCCACTCGTTCCGGCAAGGGCACGCAGTATCCTGCGTGCAATCTCGAGCTTGAGCGCCCGGTCGGACCCGTCGCCGAGCCGGAGCTCGAGGCCCGAGCGGAGCACCAGTGTCAGCTCCTCCCCGCTCGCGCGGACCGC
>JBKJML010000158.1:0-2639 GCA_046596415.1 Gaiellaceae bacterium
GAGGGCGATTCGCGAGCAGATCTCGAGCGCCTTCGACGTGCTCGTCCAGATCAGCCGGCTCGTCGACGGGTCGCGCCGCGTCACGCACGTCACGGAGGTGCTGCGGATGGAGTCGGATGTGGTGACGCTCCAGGACGTCTTCGTCGCGAAGCCACCGAACGAGCAGAGCGCCGCGTCGAGCGGTGGCCGGCGGCTGCTGCTGCCGCTCGCGTGCACCGGCCTCAAGCCGCACTTCCTCGAGAAGCTGGCCGCGAACGGCGTCGTGTTGCCGCCGACCTTCTTCCGGATCGAGGCGACGGATCCGCGGCCGAGCTTCTCGGCCGCGGGCTACGGAGGCAAACAGTGAGGCGCGTCCTCGTGTGCGGGCTGGTCGTGCTCGCCTGTGTACCGGGGAGCGCGGTGGCTGCCGGCGGGTCGCGCATCGTCGCCGTCGACGCGTCCGGCTATCCCGCGATCAGAGTCACGGTCGTCGCGCCAACCGTTTCGCGGCGACCACCCGTGCTTCGCGAGGCGGGCTCGCCCGTCGTCGGGCTCGAGGCGGTCAATCTCGGCGCCGTCAAGAGCATCGTGCTGGCTGTCGATCGGTCGCGGTCGATGCGCGGCGCCGCGCTCGAAGCCGCCGCCGCAGCGGCGCGCGCCTTCGTGGCGGCGAAGCCGACCGCCGATCGGATCGCGGTCGTCGGCTTCGGCTCGCGCGCCGGTCTGCTGACGGGTTTCTCGACCGCGACGATCGAGGCCGACGCGGCGCTCGGCGGGCTCGATGTCGACCGGCGCTCCGGCACTGCCCTCTACGACGCCATCCGTGCCTCCGCGCGTGCCCTTGCCGCCGAGCCACCGGGCGGCCGCGTGATCATCGTGCTCACCGACGGCGACGACGTCTCCAGCCGCGCCTCGCTGGCGCAGGCGATCCGGGCCGCGCGCGACGCGAATGCTTCGGTCTACTCGATCGCGATCGAAAGCCCGGGCTTCTCGCCGGAGCCGCTCGGCGAGCTCGCGCAGGCGACCGGCGGCAGCGCGTATGGCTCGGCTTCCACCGCGGCGCTCGCGGGTGTCTATGCGGCGATCGCAGGCGAGCTGCGTCGCACCTGGCTGCTCTCCTACGTCACTGCCGCCCGCCCCGGCGAGCGTGTGCGGCTCACGGCCACTGTCGCCGGCGTTCCGGCCGGTTCGGCCGAGCTCGTCATCCCGGGCCGCTCGGTTGCGGCTGCCGGGCGCGCGCCGTCGCCCCTCGTACCGGCCTTCCTGTTCGACCGTGGCGGCCCGCTCGCGGTCGCTCTCGCCGTCGCCGCGTGCATCGCGGCAGCAGTGGCGTTCCTGTTGGCCGTCCCGGGCGGGACGCGGCTGCGGCGGCGGCTTGCGCCGCATGTGGGCGGGCCGCAGGAGTCCCGAACGGGACGGGGGCTCGTCGAAGAGCGGTTCGCGACCGCCTCCAACCTGCTCGCCGCGACCGAGCGGGTGCTCGGCCGGTTCGCCGTCTGGCACCGCTTGCATCGGCTGCTCGACCGTGCCGACGTGCCGCTTCGGACGGTCGAGTTCGTCTACATCGGTGCCGGCGCCGCGTTCGTGCTCGGCCTCGTCGTCGCTGTCACCGGCGCGAGCTCGGCGGCGATCCTCCTTGCGATGGTGACCGGCGGCCTGCTGCCGGTCGGGGCGGTGTGGTGGCGAGCCCGGCGCCGGCTCGCCCAGATTGAGGCGCAGCTTCCCGACCTGCTGATCACGCTCGCCGCGTCGCTCAAAGCCGGTCACAGCTTCCGGCAGGGCATCCAGGCCGTCGTCGACGAGGGCCTCGTGCCTGCCAGCGACGAGTTCAAGCGCGTGCTCACCGAGACGCGCCTCGGCCGGCCGATGGACGACGCGTTGAACGAGATGGCGGAGCGGCTCGGCTCGAAGAACATCTCGTTCGTGATCACCGCCGTCACGATCCAACGGCAGGTCGGCGGGTCGCTCGCCGGGATCTTCGACATGGTCGCCGACACCGTTCGCCAGCGGCAGCAGTTCGCGCTGAAGATCAAGTCGCTGACGGCCATGGGGCGGATGTCGGCCTACGTCCTGCTCGGGCTGCCGTTCTTCCTCGCCGCCGCGCTCACACTCATGAACGCCGAATACATGTCCCCGCTCTACACAACGTCCACAGGGCATCAGTTGATCGTCGGCGGCCTCGTGATGATGGCCTTCGGGTCGCTGATCCTGAAAAAGATCGTCTCCTTCAAAGGTTGATGCCGATGCTGCTCGCGCTTGCCGTTCTCCTCCTCGCGTTCGCCGCCTACCTCGCCGGCGAGGTCGTGACCCTGCCCGCCCGCGAGCGCGTGCGCTCGATCCGCCGTGCGGCCCACTACGGCCGGGTGCGCCTGCCGGGCGGCGTCGAGCGGCTCCACTTCCGCGAGCGGGTGTTCGACCCGACCGCCGCTTGGCTTGCGTCGCTCACGCTGCGCGTGAACCCGAAGGCAACGCACGAACTCGTCGCCGCCCGACTCCTCTCTGCGGGCCTCGGCCGGCGGATCAGCGCGACCGCGTTTCTCGCTGCGAAGGGCGGCTTCGCGATCGGCGGCGCCGTGGTCGGCCTGCTGCTCGGCGGCGGCGTCGGGGGCGCCGCAGGCGCGCTCCTCTTCACGGTGGGGCTCGCGACGCTCGGGTTCGTG
>JBKJML010000016.1:0-5526 GCA_046596415.1 Gaiellaceae bacterium
AGATCGCGCTGGCGCGGGAAGAGCTCGCCTCGATCAACACCGCAGCCCTCCGCGGCTGGCGCGAGCTCCTCTTCAACACCTCCTTCCAGGATCGCCTCCCTGAGATCGGCGTCGTCAACGCCCTCCACGCGGCGCGGCTTGGCGCCGTCGGGCCGGCCGCGCGCGCTGCCGGGCTCGCGCAGGACGTGCGCACCCACAGCCCCTTCCTCTCCTACGCGGGTTTCGCCGCCGTCATGCCGGAGCGGGCGGCCGGTGATGTGCAGGCGCGACTCGAGCAGCGCGCGCTCGAGCTCTGGCAGAGCTTCACGATCCTCGACCAGCAGCTCGAGCGCCCGCTCCGAGCGGCCACGAGCGAGGCCGGCGGGCCCGAGCACCCGATCGGGACCGGCCGCGTCGAAAGCCCACGCGGAGAGACGAGCTGCGTCGTCGAACGCCAGGGCGAGCGGATCGAACGCCTGCGCCTGCGCACGGGCTCCTACGCCAACTGGCCCCTTGTCGCCTACGCCGCAACCGACAACCTGCTGCCCGACTTCCCCCTGATCAACAAGAGCTTCGAGCTCTGCTACGCCTGCGTGGATCGCTGATGCTGACCCTGCTCCGCGACCTCCGCCGCTCCCGCAAGGCGATCGCCCTGGCCGCGCCCAGACGCGGGCGCAGCCTCGCCATCTGCCACGTCGACGCCGGCTCCTGTAACGGCTGCGAGCACGAGCTCAACCAACTTGCAAGCCCCTACTACGACCTGCAGCGCTACGGCCTCAACCTCGTCGCCTCCCCCCGCCACGCGGACGTGCTGCTCGTAACCGGCGCCGTGACCAGCCGGATGCGCGAACCGCTTCTGATCGCCTACGCCGCAATGCCCGAACCGCGCCGGGTCGTCGCGCTCGGCGACAGCGCGCTCGGCCGCGACCTGCTCGGCAGCAGCGAGGAGATCGTCGGCCCCGTCGAAGCGATCCTCCCCGTCGATCTCCGCATTCCCGGCCGCCCACCCACACCCGAGGCAATCCTCCAGGCGCTCCTCAGCCTGATCGACGAGACCCTGCCGGCAACGCAGAACAACGCGCCCGCCAAGCTCACGCGCTAGCTGAGCGCGAACACCGCAAACAGAGCACGAGTCCGATCGTCTTCTCGACTGACAACACTTCGCGGGCCGGGCTGTCGCGCCACGTGTGGCGGAGCCACTCCGCGCAGGCTGTCCTCCACACCCTCCCCGACTTCGGGTCGCTGCTAGTCGAAACGCGCGAAGGCGACGCGCAGGAGCGACCGGAGGGCCTAGGCTTAGCCGAGTGGCCACGATTATCTACGGCCTACGCGAACCGTTCGAGTCGCCGAGCCTCGTCGTCGAGCCGAAGGCGATCGGCTGGGACGCGAAACCGCAGGGACTCTGCCGCGGCGAGGTGTGTGTGCCGTTCCCGCTCGACAACGGCCGCGTGGATCTCGCCGCCTTCGCGAAGCGCCTCGGCCAGCCCGTTGCGCGCGAGGGAGACACGTGGGTGTTCGGCGAGCCACAGCGTGCGGCAGGCTCACTCGACGCTCCCGACTTCACGCTGCCCGATCTCGACGGGCGCCTGCACTCGCTGGCCGACTTCCGTGGCCAGAAGGTGCTACTCGTCAGCTGGGCGTCCTGGTGAGGATGCCGCCATGACCTACCCGTGTGGCAGGCACTCCACCGCGAGCTCGAGACGGAAGCGTTCACACCGATCGCCGTCGCACTCGACGCGAGCGGTGCCGAGGGAACGGCGGCGTGGATCCGTCGGGCCGAGCCGACATACCCGTGCCTGATCGACGAACGGCACGTCGTCGCGGAACTGTACGGGATGGTCAACGTCCCGAGCGCCGTCTGGATCGACGAGCACGGACGCATCGCCCGACCGACCGAGACAGCGGGCGCGAGCGAGGCGTGGCGAACGGAGATCGACCCCGAGACCGGCAGGGTCACAGAAGCGGGCCGCGCCGAGCACCAGCGCACCCGTAGCGCCTATCTCGATGCGATCCGTGCGTGGGTGCTCGCGGGAGAGCACGAGCTGCACCGGCCGCTGCCGGAGGCCAGTGAGAGTCTTGCTGCGGCCCACTTCCGCCTCGCTCTCTACCTTCACGACCGCGGACTCGATGCGCACCAGCATTTTGCGGAGGCAGTGCGGCTGCGGCCGCGGAGCTGGAACTTCCGGCGTCAAGCGCTCGCGCTCGAGCAGCCCCCCGACGCCGCCGAGCAGTTCCGCTCCGCTCTAGAGGCGACGCCACCCGGCGAGTACTACCCACCGCCACCCGGGCTGCCGCGCTAGCCGAATCACGCCGCGCGCGGGCTCAGCGACGATGCCTCGCACGCGACTGTTCAGACCCGGCTCCCACCGAGATCGGTGCACCTCGGTCACTTCATCGGCTAGTTCTTGTCGGTTCACGCAGAGCGTGGGAATGAGCGCCGGGCGGGCTGCGTTAACAGAGCTGATGCCTTTGCCCGTCGGGATCTTGTACGAGCACCCGGAGTGGTTCACGCCGCTCTTTGCGGAGCTTGACCGCCGTCAGATCCCCTACGAGAAGCTCGATGCGACGAAGCTCTGCTTCGATCCGGCCGAGCGGGAGCCTACTCATTCACTGCTCGTCAATCGGATGAGCCCGTCGGCGTGGACGCGCGGCAACGAGCGCGCGATCTTTCACACGCTGCACTATCTCGCGCAGCTCGAGCGGATCCAGGCTCCTGTTCTCAATGGGCTGCCCGCCTACGAGCTCGAACTGTCCAAAGCACGCCAGGTGTCATTGCTCGCGGCGCTGGGGGTGCCGCACCCACGGACGCGTGTGGTTTCCGATCCGACCGTCGTGGCGGATGCTGCGGCTGACCTAGAATTTCCGGTCCTCGTCAAGCCGAACATCGGCGGCAGCGGGGCCGGCATCCTTTCGTTCGATTCGATGAAGGAGCTGGCAGCGGCGGAGCTGGACGGAGGTCTGGACGGGACGTTGGTGCTCCAGGAGCACCTACCCGCCGCTGGCGACTCGATCGTCCGGGTGGAGATCCTCGGCGGAGAGTTTCTCTACGCGATCAGAATCCTGATCCTGCCGGGGAGCTTCAACCTCTGCCCGGCCGACTATTGCGAGCTTCCGGGCGTGGCAGACGGCGTCTCCGGCCGCGGCTTGCCGATCGAGGCCTACGAACCTCCTGCGGGCGTGATCAACGACGCGAAGCGCATCGTCGCTGCAGCCGGCATGGACCTCGGCGGCGTCGAGTATCTGATCAACGCTCGTGATGGACGGCCGACGTTCTACGACATCAACGCGCTGTCGAACTTCGTCGCCAATCCACACGATGTCGTGGGGTTCGACCCGTTCGTCAACCTCGTCGACCTCATCGAGCGTCGCGCACTGCACCCGGCAATCGCCGCCGCAGTCGCTTAGAAGCTCTAACTGAAAGAAGGGACCTCAACCAGAAGACCGGCAGAGGGGCCGGCGCGAACGCCGGCCCCTCTGCCGCCAGGCCTTAAACCGCCGCTGCGAACTGCACGAGGAGGCTCGCCTGCGCGGCGGTGAATCCCTTGCCGCTCTGCGCGCTTACCTCGTGGTTGAACGCAGCGATGTTGTTCTGCTTCGTCTTCGTCTGCCCGCGCGCTGCCGCGGCCGCTGCCGCCTTCAGCTTCACGCACAGGCTGTTCGCGATGCCCGCGTTTCTCGCCCACTGCGTGACGAGAGCACACAGGCTCGACGCTTCGACCTTCACCGTGAAAGTCGTCGAACCGGAGCCCTGGTTCCCGGCATTGTCCGTTGCGGACGCCGAGTACGTGTGGCTGCCGAGACCGAACGACCACGCCGGCCCGGACACGCCCGCGCAGGTGCTCGAGGCGATCCCTGAGAGCGCGTCGCTCGACGAGCACAAGATCGACACGGTCTGGTCGAGCATGTAGGAGCTGACGTTCCCGGAGTAGGCCACGCCCGGCGCCGCCTTGTCGACCTTGACGCTGAGCGAGTCAGACGCCGAGTTGCCTGCGAGGTCGCGACACGTCGACGTCAGCGTGAGTGAGCCCTCACCCGTAGAGGTGCTCGACTGCGTGCAGTTCGCGGCGTCGAGACCGGAGCCCCCGTCGCTCCAGTTCCAGCTGACCGCGACGTCCGAGTTGTTCCACCCGGCGCCGTTCGCGGCAGGTGACGCGACCGGGTGATCGGCCGGCGCCGTCTTGTCGACGTTGACCGTGACCGAGTCGGATGCCGAATTGCCGGCGAGATCCCGACACGTCGAGGTCAGCGTGATCGCACCCTCACCCGCGGACGTGCTCGACTGCGAGCAGTTCGCCGCGTCGATGCCCGAGCCGCCGTCCGTCCAGTTCCAGTTCACCGTGACGTCCGCGCTGTTCCAGCCCGCACCGTTTGCCCCCGGCGAAACCACGGGATGGTCGCTCGGCGGCGTCGTATCCGGCAGCTCGTACGTGACCGACACGCGCGCCACGACACCGGACACGCTCAGCCCGGTGCCGGTGTTCGTCACCACGGCGTCGATCGTGTTCGAGCCACTGTGGAGGTAGGGCGCGATATCGAGCGTCGTGACCAGGTGGAAGTTGTTGTACGCGTCCACCTGCGACAGGATGATGGTGCCGTTGACGTACAGGGAGACCTGGTTGTCGGCTGCGATCCCGATCGTGGCGGCCGTGGGCGTCCCCGGCACGTTGAACGTCTTCGAGTAGCGGTCCACCACAGGCGGTGGGGCCGCGCAGGAGTTCGTCCCGATCCAGTTGAAGCCGAGCGCCGTCGTCCACGCGCCGTACCCGGCGTAGCACGATGGGTTGATCACCGCCGCGGGCGAGCCGTTGACCGTCCAGCTGGTGTCGGTCGTGAACGAGAAGCTCGCCGTCGGCGTCGCGCCGGCGGCCGAGCTCAGTGCGAGCGACGCGATGACCGCTCCCAGGACGAGACCCGCAAGAAGCGACGCGCGCCCGTTCGCACCACGCCGAAAGTGTTGTGCCCTCATCTGCCTGACCGCCTTTTCGTTAGGACTGCCGCTGCCGAATGCATTTCAGGCCATCACCTGCCGCGGTGATGGCCCCGCCGAGCATTGCCAGCCCCACTAACGATCCACTAACATCCGTCGCATCGACCCCGCGGCGTCAGGTCTTGAGATCCGCCTGCTCGGCCCAGTAGCAGTGGAACGAGAGACAACCTCTGTTCAGCTGGGAGGCCCGAAACAACGCGCCGCGCTGGCGCTCCTGGCGACCCGTCCAGGAGCTTTCGTCTCGGCCGACAGCCTGATCCATACCCTCTGGGGCGAGGACCCGCCGCGCACCGCAGCCACCGCGCTCCAGGGCCACATCTCGCAGCTCCGCCGGCTGCTCGGGGCCGACGCGATCGTCACCCGCGATCCCGGCTACGCCCTCGCCGTCGACCCCGAGGCCGTCGACGCGAGCCGCTTCGAGCGGCTCCTCCAGGAGGCGCGCTCTCTGGCGCCCGCCGAGCGAGCCGAGCAGCTGCACGCGGCTCTCGCGCTGTGGCGCGGGCCAGCGCTCGCGGACGTCGCCCCGGTCGCTCACCGACTGAACGAGGCCGCCGAGCGCC
>JBKJML010000251.1:0-2892 GCA_046596415.1 Gaiellaceae bacterium
CGGCGCCCCGCAGCAGCGCGGCGAGCTCCTCGTCGACGGCGCAGGCGAAGCTCGGCAGCTCGGCGAGCGGCAGCGCGCCGCCGCCGAAGCGGGCGACCGTCTCCTCGACCTCGCCGCCGACGAGCGCCGCGAGCCGCTCGGCCCGCTCCCGCACCGCAGCCGCCGGCTCGTGCAGGAGGGCGAGTGCAGGGATCTCGCGTCGCGCCCGCTCGGGATCGAGGTGCAGGCGGAGCGTTCCCTCGAGCGCTGCGAGCGAGAGCTTGTCGACCCGCAGGGCGCGCTGGAGCGGATGGCGGCGCAGACGCTCGACGAGGTCGGCGCGGCCGACCACGATGCCTGCCTGCGGGCCGCCGAGCAGCTTGTCGCCCGAGAAGCAGACGAGGTCGGCGCCGGCGGCGAGGCTCGCGGCGACGGTCGGCTCGCCCTCCACCTCGACGAGCGAGCCCGAGCCGAGGTCGTCGACGAGCGGCAACCCGTGACGCGAGGCGACGGCGGCGAGCTCGGCGAGCCGCGGTTGTTCGGTGAAGCCGACGAGCCGGAAGTTCGACTGGTGGACGCGCAGCAGTAGAGCGGTGTCGGGGCCGACGGCGCGGTCGTAGTCTGCGGCCCGCGTGCGGTTCGTCGTCCCGACCTCCCGTAGCACGGCGCCCGAGCGGGCGAGCACGTCGGGGATCCTGAAGCCGTCGCCGATCTCGACCAGCTCACCACGGGAGACAAGCACCTCCCGCCCCTCGGCAAGCGCGGCGAGTGCGAGCAGTACCGCCGCAGCGTTGTTGTTCACGACGAGCGCCGCCTCGGCGCCCGTCAGCTCGCGCAGCAGCGGGGCGACGTGATCCTGCCGCGAGCCCCGCATTCCGGCCGCGAGGCCGTATTCGAGGTTCGACCAGCCGCGCGCGGCCTCGACGACGCGCTCGATCGCAGCGGCGGCGAGTGGGGCCCGGCCGAGATTCGTGTGTGCGATCACGCCGGTCGCGTTCAGTACCCGCCGCAGCGCCGGGCGCTCGCCGGCGGCGAGCTCTGCGACCGCCCGCTCGGCGAGGTCACCGGGTTCGTGGCCGGCTCGGATCTCTTCCCGGGCCCGCTCGAGTGCCGCGCGGGCGGCGGCCACTGCGAG
This sequence comes from Gaiellaceae bacterium, assembly GCA_046596415.1. Lineage (GTDB taxonomy): Bacteria > Actinomycetota > Thermoleophilia > Gaiellales > Gaiellaceae > JBKJML01. The sequence goes on from JBKJML010000251.1 coordinate 1,115, forward strand.
CGCGCGGGGCGCCGCCGCCAGCCGCTCGTCGCGCAGCAGCTCGTCGACCGAGGGTAGATCCCGGAGTCGCATGGGCAGAAGCATGCCTGTTGCGTACCATCGCCTCCATGAAAGGACGGGCTGCAGTCGTCTCCGCCGCCCTCGTCGGCGGCCTGCTCGCGGCGGGCGCGTTCGGCCTGCTCGCGCGTCAGCATCTCTACCGCGACCGGCCGCTGCCCGGCGTCGCCGTCGCAAAGGCGCCGCTCCAGCAGACCGTCACCGTCAGGGTCGGCAGGCACACCTTCGGTGTCCGACCCGGTGAGGCACTCGAGGTCGACGCAGCTGCGACCCGCGCGGCGGCACTTAAGGCGGGCCGCGGCAGCGTCTGGAACCGGCTCGTCGCGCTGGCGTCGCCCTCGCCGCCGCGCCGCGAGGTGACCGAGGCCCTACGCCCGACCGTGGGCGCCGATGTCGTCCTCCGCCGGCTCGCCCGCGACCTCCAGCCGCCGAGACGGGCCAGCGTGCGTCTCGCCGCCGCCGGCCCGGTCGTCATGCCGTCGAGACCCGGGAAGGTGATTGACCGCGGTCGCTTGCTCGCGAGCCTCGCGCTCGGCAGGCCGTTCACCGTCACGCTCCTCAGCGTCGATCCGCGCCTCGACACAGCGGCTGCCGAGCAGGCCGCTGTGACGGCACGCGAGCTCGTTGCCGAGCGGATTGCGCTCACCTTCCGCGGCCGGCCGGTCGGCTGGCTCGAGCCCGAGCGGCTCGCCCGGCTCGTTCGCTTCGAGCCGCGCGACGACCGGTTTCTCGTCTCCTTCGACGCGGGCCGGCTCACGCTAGCCGTGAAGCCCGCGGTGACGCCATGGCGCAAGCGCGCTACGAATGCCCGCTTCAGGGTCCTGAAGGGCGGCGGAGTGACGATCCTGCCGTCGCGCCCCGGGCTGGACGTCGCGCCGCAGCGTGTCCTCGACGCCGTCACCGCGGCCGCCTACTCGACGAGTGGCCGCACGGCAGAGTTGGCGCTCCGCCAGGTCCGTGCCGAGATCACCACCGCGGAGGCCGAGCGGCTCGGGATCCGCGAGCGCATCTCGAGCTTCACGACCGACATGGGGCCTTCCTCGTCGAACCGGATCCACAACGTCCAACTGATGGCCGATTACATCGACGGCACGATCGTCCGTCCCGGCGAGGTCTTCTCGTTCAACGGCTCCGTCGGCCCGCGTACCGTCGAGCGGGGCTTCCGCGAGGGCCAGATGATCATCGGCTCGCTGCTTCTACCCTCGATCGGCGGCGGTGTCTGCCAGACGGCGACGACCCTCTTCAACAACGCGTTCGACCTCGGGCTGCCGCTGGTCGAGCGTCACAACCACAGCTTCTACATCTCCCACTATCCGCTCGGCCGCGATGCGACCGTCTCCTGGGGCGGCCCCGACCTCAAGTTCCGCAACGACCTGAAGACGGGGATCCTGATCAAGGCCCGCTACACGAGCTCGACGCTGACCTTCCAGTTCTACGGCACGAAGCCCGACCGGCGCGTGTCGATCTCCGCCGGGCCGAAGGGGAACTGGCGCTCCCCGCAGGCGAGCTACGCGCTCGACCCCTACGCGCCGCGCGGATCGGTGCGTACGGTGGCCGGGTCGAATCAGGCGGGCTTCGACGTGACGGTCTACCGGCGTGTTTACGAGGGCGGGAAGCTGCTGCGCAAGGACTCGGTCACGAGCAACTACATCGCGGTCGGCCCGACGCAGATCTACGGGCCGGGCCGGTCGATCCCGGGCTCGTACTTCGTGCTGCCCCGC
>JBKJML010000013.1:0-5469 GCA_046596415.1 Gaiellaceae bacterium
GGAGGAGATCGTCTGGTGGGCGGTCTTCGTCGGCTTCGCCTACGCGGTCGCCATCGCGTACGCCACCTACTGCCGGCAGACCGGCGGCAGCGCCGACATCTCGCTCAGCTGGAAGGGCTTCAAGGTTGCCTGCTACCGGTGAGCCGACCCTGCATGCGCCGAGCCTGAGAGGGCTCGGCGCATGCCTCGAGCCGGTGGTGCCGCTCGCCACCCACGGGCTCGGCCGGCGCTACGGCAAGCTTGTCGCGCTCGACAGCCTTGACCTCACGGTCGCATCGGGATCGGTCGTGGGGCTCGTCGGCCCTAACGGCTCGGGCAAGACGACCGCCCTCCGTCTCGTCACGGGGCTCGATTCCCCGGATGCCGGCCAAGCTGCCGTGGACGGCCATCCCGCCGGGTCGCTCGCCGCCCGCCGCTCCCTCGCCTATGTCCCCGACCAGCCGGGTGGGCTCGAGGAGCTGACCGTCGGCGAGTTCGTCGATCTCGTCGGCGCTCTGTACGGCCGCCCCCAGGGCTTCGACCGTCGCGCGCTCCTGCTCCTCGCCGCGTTCGGGCTCGGCCAGCGCTCCAGCGACCCACTCGCGGCGCTCTCGCATGGACTGCGCCGACAGGCTTCGATCGTCGCCGCATGTGCACTTGCCACGCCGCTCCTCGTCGTCGACGAGGCAACCGCTGCCCTCGACCCGGAGGCCGTGATCGTGCTGCGCGAAGCCCTGCGCGCCGCCGCCGCCCGCGGCGGGGCGGCGCTCCTCGCCACGCAGGATCTCTCCTTCGCGGAAACGGTCTGCGACAAGGTATGGCTGCTCGCCCGCGGCAGAACCGTTGCGTCCGGCACCCTGCAATCGGTGCTCGCCCAGTACGCGGCGCCCACCCTCGAGACAGCGTTCCTGGCGGCTGTCGGCCAATCAGACCTGATCGTCTCGGTCCGTGAGTCGTTCCGCTCTCTGTAGCGCCGTGCTCGTCTGCCTGGCGCGCCGGCTGCGCGGCGCGCTCGAGCACGGCCCGGCCGTCACCGTCGCGGTCGCCTTGGCCGGGCTCGCCGCACCGTTTGCGCTCGTGCTCGGCGGACGGTCGCTCGGCGCGGAGCTCGGGCCCGGCCTCGATGCCGACGCGGCGCGTGCGCTCGTGATCGGTGTGGGGCTGGCCGCTGCGGCTGCCGGCGCCACCGTGGCGCTGGCGGCGCCCGGAGCTGCCGGGCTCGGGCCGCAGCTCCTGGCCGCACCGCTGCGGCGGCGCGACGTCGTTCTCGCGCTCACCTTCCTGCCTGCCTCGCTCGGAGCCGCGCCAGCCGCGGCCGCCCTGATGGCGCTCATCGTTCCACTCGCCGCCGCAGCCCCGGGGGGAGCGGTCGCCGCCCTACCGCTCCTTCTCGCCGTTGCCGCAGCCACCGCCGCCGGCGCGGCCACGGCCGAGTCGCTGCTCGCAGCCGTTCGCGGGAAGATCGCCGGCGCGTTCGGGGTCGCAACCGCGGCGGCGGTGTGGCTCGCCGCCGGGGGCTCCGTGCTCGGCCCGCTCGATGCCGCGGCCCGCTCGCTCGCCGGGTCGCACAGCGCCATCGCCTCAGGTGGCTCGGCCGCCCTCGTCCTCGTCGCGCTGAGTTGCGAATGGCTCGTGCTCGCCGCTCGTCGGCCTGCCGAGCGCCCCGTCTCGAGCCCGCGCGTCCTCATACGGGTGCCGAGCCGCCCGCTCCCTGCGGTGGCGGTGCTGTCGTTGAAGCGGCTCCTTCGTCGCCGCGAGCTACGGCGCTCGGTCGGCGCTACCCTGATCCTGGCCGCTGCCGGCGCCGGGGTGGCCTCGGCCGGCGGCTCGCCGCCGGCCGCCAGCGCAGTCCTCGCGGCCGGCACCGCGTCGCTCGGCGCGTCCCTCCTTCCACTCGCGGAGCCAGGTCTCGCCCGGCAAGCACGCTGGCTGGTGGCGACCGCTCCTGTCACCAGGGTGGGGGCTGCGGCGGCCGGCGGCGCGGTGGCCGCGGGGGTTGCGATCGCCGCGACGCTGCTTGTCAGTGCGCCGTTTGCTGTCGCGGTGCCCGCGGAACTGCCCAAGCTCGCCCTGCTCGCACTCGTGAGCGCCTTTGCGGCGCTCGCGGCAGGGTCGCTCGTCCCGTGGCGGGGCGAGAGGCTCGCCGACCAACTCGCCTCGTTCGCGGCCTTCGCCGGGGCGCTGACGGCGGTTTCAGTGCTCGGCGGGCTGGCAGGGCGGGCTGCCGCTGCGGGCCTGCCCGACGCAGCTGCGGCGGCCTCGCTCGTGGTCGTCTGCGTCGCTGGCGGCCTTGGAGCGGCCGCGTTGGCTGGACGTTGCCGATGATCGTCGACGGCGCAGATATTCTGATCCTGCCGCCCGGCGTCGAGGTTCGGGGGCTCGAGCTGCACGATCGCGTCAGGGAGGCGTCCTGGCCGCTGAACGAGAGCGGCGCGTTCGTCCTGGGCCAGAGCGGATCAGCTCTCGGGGAGATCGCCGCTCGCCTCGCCAAGGGCCATGCGCTCGATCCCGCCGAGACTCGCCGCGATGTCGCGCTCTTCGCCGAGGCGTTGAACGACAGGCTGCTGCTGAACGTCCGGCTCCGGCGGCGGGGGAGCTTGGCTCAGCTCGCGCTCAGGCTCGCGGCGCTCGGGATCGCGCCGTCCGTGCCCGCCCGGCGTCTGCACGTCGACAGTCGCAGTGGCCTGAGGGCGGCTGCGACGACCGCACGCGGGCTCGCCGGTCGTGCGGGCCGCTGGGCGGCCGCGGCAGGCGCACTCGGCCTCCCGCTCGGTGCGACGGCTGCCCTCGCACTGGCAGCCGGGGTCGGTGGCGCGCTGCTCCTGCACGAGGCAGCCCACGCAGCCGCACTGCGGGGCGTGCCGTGTGCGCTCGTCCTCCAGCGCGGTCGCACCGCGATCCTGCACCCTCCGCTCGACCGCCGGCGCGGCGCCGTGGCGCTCGCGGGGCCTGCGTTCACCGTCGCCGTGGGCGCGCTCGTCCTCGTTGCGGCAAGCGTCTTCGCCCTCGAGGCCCTCGTTCTCACGGCGGCGCCGCTGGGTGCGAACGCGCTCGGGCTCACGGTCGCCACCTCCGACGGCAGGTCGGCGTGCGGGCTCTGAAGGCGTTCGGGCTCGGCCTCGTCGCATTCGGCGTCATCGCCTATGCGGGCGCTGCGACGATCGCGTTCCTCGCCGTCGGCGGCGATCTCGATGCCCTTCGCGTCGGTGCCGGGCCGCTCCTCCTTGTCCAGGTCGAGCGTGCCGCGGCTGGCTCGAGCGCAACCACGTTCGGGCCCGGCCTCGTCGTCGTGGCGGTGCTCGGCGGCATTCTCAATGCGGCCGCCGCGGTGGTGCTCGGCCAGCGCCGAAAGCCATGACATCGCGTACACTCGGCCGGTGCTCTGGGAGGTCGTGTTCATGCTTGTCATCCTCAAGATCCCGGTTGTCTACCTGTGCGCCGTCGTCTGGTGGGCGGTCCGGGCCGAGCCTCGCCCGGCAGAAGGCGCCGTAACCTCCGGCTCGCTCGAGCCGAGCCTTGGGCCCACGACCCCGTGCGACTGGCGGGGCCGGACCCGCACGCGCCCCCGCCAGCCGAAGCCGACTCGCGGCGGCCGCGCACCCGCACGCCAGATCGCCCTGCTGCGCGCCGAGGCTCGCCCATGAATGCTGTGCCGCAGGGACGTGGAGGCGCCGCCGAAGCCGTCGCCGGCCTCCTGGCGTCAGCCGCGATCTTCGTCTCGCTGCTCGCTCTCGTCTACCGCCCTGCACGCATCACCCCCGTCGCAATCGTGCTCGCACTCGTCGCCGCCCGGATGACGACGACCCACGGCCGGCTTGCGGCCTTCGCGGTCGGCACAGCGACTGTGTGCTGGTTCCTCGGCATGACAATCGCAGTCTTGACCCGGAACCCTCTGTTCTGAGCGGGGTTGTTCTGAGCGGGCAAAGCCGCGAGGCGCGCTGCTACAACACCCGTAGATGAGCGACGTCGACGGCCCGAACGCCGGGTACGCCCAACTGCTGCTCGAGGAGTACCTCGAGAATCCGAGCGCGGTCCCCGCCGAGTGGCGCGCTCTGTTCGAGAGCGGGGACAGCACCCTGGTCGAGTCGCACCCCGGGCTCGCACGCATCCTGGCCACACTCGCCAACGGAACTGGCCACACGGTCACGGCGCCGCCTGCGCCCGTCGCGCCGACGCAGGCCGCACCGGCGGCACCGGCTCCGGCGGAGGAGTTGCTCGGCGGGGTCGCCGCCGCGGTAGCGCTCGTCGAGGCGCACCGCACGAACGGTCACCTCGCTGCCCGTCTCGACCCGCTCGGCTCGGAGCCGCTCGGTGACCCGGCGCTCGACGAGCTGCGGATGCTGCCGCCCTTGACACCCGAGCTCCAGGCCCGCATCCCCTCGCGGCTGTTGGGCGTCCACGTTGCCGGCGAGACGCTGCTCGAGGCGTTGCCGGCGCTGCGCGACACCTACTGCGGCACGATCGCCTACGAGATCGAGCACATCTCCGACCACGCGGAGCGGGTCTGGCTGCGCGAGGCGATCGAGTCCGGCCGCTACCGCCGCCCGCTCGACGGTGAGGAGCAGCGCGCGCTGCTCGAACGCCTCTCGCAGGTCGAGGGCTTCGAGCACTACCTGCGTCGCTCGTTCCTCGGCCAGAAGCAATTCTCACTCGAGGGGCTCGACGCTCTCGTGCCGATGCTCGACGAGGCGATCATGCTCGGCGCAGGGGCAGGCGCGCACGAGATCGTGATCGGCATGGCCCACCGCGGTCGACTCAACGTGCTGGCACACACCGTCGGGCGCCCCTACGAGTCGATCCTGCGCGAATTCGAGGGCGAGCGCACGATCGAGGCCGTCGTCATGGACGAGGAGGGCGGCACGGGCGATGTCAAGTACCACCTCGCCGCGTCCGGCCCGCGCCAGACGCCTTTCGGCGAGGTGAGCGTCGAGCTCGCGCCGAACCCGAGCCACCTCGAGGCCGTCGACCCTGTCGTCGAGGGACGCGCCCGTGCCGAGCAGACCGACCGGTCGAGCGGGGCCGGAATCCACGATCCGGCCGTGGCAGTGCCGATCCTGATCCACGGCGACGCCTCGTTCGCCGGTCAGGGCGTCGTTGCGGAGACCTTCAACCTGCAGAGCCTCGAGGGCTATGCGACCGGTGGGACGCTTCACATCATCACGAACAATCAGGTGGGCTTCACGACCGATCCCTCGGAGGGACGCTCGACGCGGTACTCCTCTGATCTCGCCAAGGGCTTCGACGTTCCGATCGTCCACGTCAACGCCGACGACCCCGAGGCGGCGATCTCGTCGATACGGCTCGCCATGGCCTACCGGCAGGAGTTCGGCCACGACATCGTCGTCGACCTGATCGGCTACCGGCGCTTCGGCCATCAGGAGCAGGACGAAGCCGCGTACACACAACCGCTGATGGTGGCGCGGATCGCGGAGCAGCCGACCGTCCGCGAGCAGTACGCCGCCCGGCTCGCCGCCGACGGCGCGCTCACCG
>JBKJML010000149.1:0-4395 GCA_046596415.1 Gaiellaceae bacterium
GTCGTCCTCGGCGACGAACACGGCGGCGTCCGGATGACCGCGGATCGCCTTCAGATACCGCCGCTCCTCGGCGACACTCCGCCACGACGAGGTCGAGATCAACCACTCGCCCTCCTCGCTGCCGACCGCTTCCGCGAGCTCGACGAGCTGCTCCGCGTCGGCGGCCTCGGCGGGGCGAATCTTCACACGACCACCCCGGCTCCGCCGCGGCGCGGATCGCCCGCCGCAGCGAGCGAGCCGTCGGCCCGCAGCTCGACCGCCGAGACGCCACCGAAGAAGAGGTTGCGGCCGCTCCAGCGCACGACCTCCCAGCCTGCCGGATCGTCGCCCTCCCGGCCGCCCTCCCAGTGCAGCGTGGAGCCGTCGACGTGGAGGCGTGGGATGTCGATCGCCTCCTGAAGCGTCCGGCCCTGAGCCACCTTGAGTACCACCTGGACGATCGCGCCCGCTAGCCGCACCGAGCCGGCGCTGCCGAGCACGAGCCTGGGGCGGCCGTCTTCGACGAGCATCGTCGGGGTCATCATGCTCGGCAGCCGCTCGCCCGGCTGGAGCGCATCGCGGCCGATCACGTCGAGCTCGCCGAGCATGTTGTTGAGCTGCGCGCCGCCGCGGAAGACGCCCGAGCCGGAGCCGAGCGTCGAGGAGAGCGAGGCGGCGTTCCCGTCGCCGTCGAGCACCGAGACGTGCGTCGTGCCGGTGATCTTGCCCGGTGCCGCACCGCCGTAGCCGGCGGCGAGCGCGCCCACGATGCCAAGCTCGTTGATCTTCCCGAGGGCCGTCACGACGATCTGCCCGCCGCGCGAGGGGGCCGGGGTCGCCAGCACGTCGCGGCCGCGGAAGCGCCCGCGCAGCGGCTCGCGCTCCTCGACCCGGTAGCCGGCGAGGTCGGCGGCGAGCTCGGGCAGGAGCTCCGAGACGGCTGCGGCGCCGCGGTCGCGGATCGCCTCCAGGGTCGCCGCGAGCTCGTGGGTGCGGATGCGAGCCGGGTCGCCGTAGATGCGGCGGCCCTCCTCGTCGCGCAGCAGGATCCCGGTCAGGATCTCGTGCAGGAAGGCCTGCGCCTCGTGCGGCTCGTAGCCTGCCTCGGCGAGCTCGACCGCGGGCTGGACGAGGCTTGCCCACTCGAGCCGGCCGAACCGGCGGTGCGCCTCCTCGAGGCCGTGCACGAGCCCGGGCACGGCCACCGATCCCTCGCCGACGTGGAAGACCTGCTCGCCGGCGTCGACGAAGTCGATCACGAGCTCCTCCATCGGGGCGGGCGGGCGGCTCGGGACTGTGAAGAAGCAGTCGAGGACGAGCGGCTCGCCGTCGAGGTGCAAAAGCAGGAAGCCGCCGCCACCCGGGCCGGTGAGCGGGCCCTCGAGCACCGCCGCGGCGAAGGCGGCAGCAACGGCCGCGTCAACCGCGTTTCCGCCCGCACGAAGGGCCGCGGCGCCCGTTTCGGCCGTCAGCGGATGGCCGGCGGCGACGGCACCATTCATACAAAGACCTTACCGGCCGATAACCAGGTATCGAGTACGCCGCCTCTACGGTTAGAGCACTGTGCACGGACTGAACATCCGCGGCCGCCATCTGCTGCTCTTCGCTCTGCCCCTCGTGGCGCTCGCGGTCCTGATCGCCTCGCCCCAGCTGCTGCGCGGCACGCTCGCCGACGGGCTCGAAGGTGTGATGCTCGCCTCGCCGACCTGGCTCTGGATCTCCGGCGCCTGCTTCGTGGCGGCGCTCGCGTGCTCCGGCCTCGGCTGGCGGGCCGGCCTGCGCCTCTGCGGCGGCGAGACGAGCGGCGCCGACGCCTGCTCGCGCTACGGCGTCGGCTGCCTCGTCAACACCGCGCTGCCGATGAACGTCGGCAGCGCGATCCGTATCGCGCTCTTCTCCCGCGTGCTCCACTCCGACGGACGCGTCTGGACGACCGGCGGGATCGCAACTGCGATCGGTGCCGCGCGCGGGCTGACGATGGCTGCGTTGATCGCGATCGCCGCTGCCGGCGGTGTCGTCCCGGTCTGGCCGGTCGCCGCGCTCGCACTCCTCGTCGGCACCGCGATCGCCGTCTCCTACTTCACGCGCCGCTCGCACCCCGGCACCCGCATCGGCCACGTCCTCGACGCGTTCCGCACCCTCGGCACCGAGCCGCGCAAGGGGCTGCCGATCATCGGCTGGGCCGTACTCGGAACCGTCGCCCGTCTCGCTGCCGCAGCCGCGCTCGTCACAGCTTTCGGTGTTCCTGGCGCGATCGGAGCCGCCTTCCTGATCGTGCCGGCGCTCGACGTGGCCGGGATCCTCCCGATCACCCCGGGCAACGTCGGGATGGTCACCGCCGCGGTCGCCTTCGCGCTGAAAGCGCACGGCGTCGACAGCGGCCTCGCCCTCTCCGCCGGGCTCGCGTTCCACGCGGTCGAGACGGCTGCATCACTCCTGTTCGGCGCCGGCTCGCTGCTCTACTTCGCTCACCTGCCGGTCGGGTTCCGCCGCTGGGCGATCCCGGCGACTGCAGCGCTCGCAGCGGTCGCCGTGGGTGGCGCCTTCAGCCTCACCGTGCTCGCGCCGCTCGTCTAGTCAGCGCTCACTGGCAGGGACTGTCCCTTGGACGTGGCCGCAAAGCCCCCGGCTACGCCGCGACGTCGATTGAGAAGCGCATCGGCGTGGCCGGCTTGCGCGGCAGTGCGATCAGCCACGCTGCCAGATGATCAGGCGAGACGACCGAGACCCGGCCGATGTTGTGCGGTTCCGCACCGTCGACGCACGCCACAGGCGTCACCCAGGCGTCGAGCTGGTCGCCGAGCCATTGCGCCTGGCGGGCCAGCCGGTCGAGATCGGCTCCGGCTCGCAGCTCGACGACGAAGACGCCGTTCTCGCCGCTGACGACGAGCGGAATCGGCCCGTCGGGCGAGTCGAGGTCCCGGCGCACGGCGAAGCCGCTTCCGAGCAGTGACGTGATTCCCACCGGCGCACGCAGCCAGCGGGTCGGGAATAGCCGCATTGCTCCCCTGATCGGCCGCGCCTGCCGGCGCCCCGATCCCTCGACCGGTTACTGGTTAGAGGCCGTCGGCGAAGCGGGCGAACCGCTCGAAGTCGAGCGTCTGATTGCTCTGCTGCTTGATCCAGTCGATGAGGTGCTGCAGCGGCACGACGGCCACTTTCTTTTGGAGCCACGGCTTGCGGTCGCGGCGTCCGAGGCAAATCACGGGTGTCACCCACACGCCAAGTTCGTCGTGCAACCGGCAGGCCTGTTGCATCACCTTTCCGAGATCGCGATCGCGGAAATAACTGAATTTTGTCTCGATCAGATAGACGCCTGTCGGCCCGCTGACGATGTGATCAATGTTCCCGCCCTGCGGGTCGTCCACGTCGTGGAGCATGAAGAAGCCGTCGCGGCGCAGCCCGTCGAGCGCGTCTCCGACAGCCTGTTCGGCGACGCTTCCTTTGCGATACCGCTCGGCAAGCTCGCCCATCGGCCTCAAGAGCCCCACTAGGACGAGCAGTGCTGCGCCGGACGCGATCAGCAAGATGTGGTGGGCCGGGCGCGCCGCGAGCAGGGCGAGCAAGACCGCCCCGACCGCAAAGGAGCCTCCGGCCGCGACAACGATGTACCGGCGCGATCTCGCCGTTACCCAACCACCGGCGCGCGTCGCAGGGTCATAGGCCATGACCACCGCATCGGCGCCGATAACCGCTGACTAAAGGAGCACCTTCGCGGAGCTACTGGCGCAGGAAGCTGGGCGGCTCGAGCGGGTCGTCGCTTCGCGCCGACGTCGGCGCGAAGCTCGGCGAGGACGGACGGCGCCCGCGGCCGCCGAGGCCGGTCGCGACCACGGTCACCCACATCTGCCCGGCGAGGCGCTCGTCGACGGTGGCGCCGAAGATGATGTTCGTGTCGTCGGTAGCGGCGGCACGCACGGCCTCGGCCGCGTCGTTCACCTCGAGGAGCGTCAGATCCTCACCGCCGGCGATCGAGAGCAGGATGCCGCGGGCGCCGGTGATCTCCGTGTCGATCAGCGGCGAGCGCAGCGCACGCTCGGCCGCCTCCTTCGCGCGGTTCTCGCCCGTCGCGAAGCCGATCCCCATCAGCGCGGAGCCCGCGTCGGACATGACCGTGCGAACGTCGGCGAAGTCGAGGTTGATCAGGCCCGGCATCGTGATCAGATCGGTGATCCCCTGGACGCCCTGGCGGAGCACGTCGTCGGCGATCTTGAATGCGTCGAGCATCGAGGTGGAACGGTCGAGCACCTCGAGCAGGCGGTTGTTCGGGATCACGATCACCGTGTCGCAGGCGGCGCGAAGCGCTTCGACACCAGACTCGGCGGACTGGCGACGGCGCGTTCCCTCGAATCTGAAGGGCGTTGTCACGATCCCTACGGTGAGCGCCCCGAGGTCGCATGCGATCTTCGCGACGAC
>JBKJML010000195.1:0-15280 GCA_046596415.1 Gaiellaceae bacterium
TGCGGATCAGCTGGCTGCGGAGCAGACTCAGCGTGTCGCGACGGCGGAGCGGGTCGAGGAGCTCGTCACCCAACTCGAAGACACCCTCCGCGCGTACGGGCTCGAGCCGAACGGTGGGCGGCGATGAACGGCGCCGCCCCGGCACGGCGGGTCCTGATCGCCGCGATCGTCGCGATCGTGCTGCTCGTGCTCGCGTCGACGCTCACGATCACGCTGTACCGCGCCGCGGACAGCAACAACGACGTCGCCATCGCCGAGGTACACACCCAGCTCGACGTCGAGGCTGCGACTAGCGCGTTCTGGCGCGAGCGCTCGTCGGTCTCCGACTATGCCCAGGCTGGTAGCACGGCCGAGCTCGTACAGATCGAGGCGGCACGCTCTGACTTCCAATCGATCCTGAGCCGCTTCGAGACCGACGACGCCGAGGAGCAGACGGTCGTCGACGACACCGTGGCGGCCCACAACCGCATGGTCAAGCAGTTCGAGAATCTCGTGCGGCCCGCCGTCGGCACGGACCGTCTCGCCGGCGCTCTCGAGCAGCAGGAGCGCGCGGAGAGCGCCGTCCTCAGTGGCTTGGAGGAACTCCAACGGCGGGACGCCGTGCAGGTGCGTCAGGCGGAGGGCGCCGCGGACTCGAGCGGCAGCCGCGCGTTTCTGATCGCGCTGCTCGCGGCGCTCGTCGGCGGTTCGGCCGTCGTCGCGCTCGCCTGGTATGCGGTGCGCCTCGTGTACCGCCTCGCGACCCGCGAGCAGGCACTGCAGACCTCGAACGAGGAGCTCGCCGACCGCGAACGCCGGCTGACCCAGGTACTCGATCGCGTGCGCGACAGCTCGCGCATCCTCGGTGAGGTCTCCTACGAGCTGCGGGCGGCGACGAAGGAGGCGGCTGCGGCGACGGTGGAGCAATCGTCGGCGGTGGCGGAGACGTCGGCGACGATTGAGGAGTTGGCTGCGACGGCGTCGTCGATTGCGGATAACGCGCGGGCGGTGGCGGGGGTTGCGGAGCAGACGGGTGACACGATGCGGGATATGCAGGAGAAGGTGGAGGCGATTGCGGCGCGGTCGTTGAGTTTGGGGGAGCGTTCGCAGCGGATCGGCGAGATTTTGGAGTTGATCAATGAGGTTGCGGAGCAGACGAATTTGTTGGCGTTGAATGCGGCGATCGAGGCGGCGCGTGCGGGTGAGGCGGGGAAGGGTTTTGCGGTTGTTGCGTCTGAGGTGCGGAAGTTGGCGGAGCGGACGGTGGGGTCGACGGAGTCGATTCGGGAGATCATTGCGGCGGTTCGTGATGAGACGAATGCGACGATCATGGCGACTGAGCAGGGGACGCGGCAGGCGCGTGAGGTGGGTGAGTTGATGGGTTCGACGGCGTCGATGTTGGAGGAGTCGATTTTGGCGACGCAGCAGCAGAAGTCGGCGGCGGATCAGGTTGCTGCGGCGATGGTGCAGATTCGTGAGGCTGCGGATCAGCTGGCTGCGGAGCAGACTCAGCGTGTCGCGACGGCGGAGCGGGTCGAGGAGCTCGTCACCCAACTCGAAGACACCCTCCGTAACTACGGCGTCGCCGGAGACTCGGAGGAGGCCGAATGACGGTTCACGTCCGCGTCCGAGTGGGTCGAGAGAGCTACGCGCTTGCAGTCGAGCACGTCCTCGAGGTGGCCGAGCTCGGCCACCTCTCGCCGGTACCGGGCGCGTCGTCCGCGGTCCTCGGCGTTCGGAACCTCCGAGGTCAGGTGCTGCCGGTCTTCGACCTGGCGCGCGTGTTCGGAGTCGAGCGCGAAGGGACGCCGGAGAAGCTCGTCGTGGCCGAGGACGGCGCTCGGCGCGCAGGGTTCGCGATCGACGAGGTGACCGACGTCGGCGAGCTCCCGGAGCCGTCGGAGGACGGCGAGTCCGCGTTCCTGCGCGGCGCCTCGCTCGTCGACGACGCGCTCGTCGGGGTCGTCGATGTGCCGCGCCTCTTCGACGCCGTTGCCGAGGAGGCCGTATGAGCCCGGTCGAGAACGAGTTCTTCGAGATCTTCCGTGACGAGGCGAACGAGCGTCTTGACCGGATCGTCGACACGCTGCTCGCGGTCGAGAGCAGCCGGGCAGGCGCCGACGCGGTCGACGAGCTCTTCCGCGACGCCCACACGATCAAGGGCGCCGCCGGCATGCTCGGCCTCGACGACGTGCGCGCACTCGCGCATGCGTTCGAGGACGTGCTGGCCGTGATCCGCGCTGACGGCGAGTTCCCGCCCGAGCTCGTCGACCCGCTGTTGCGTGCGGCCGACACGTTGCGGCGCCAGGTCGCGGGCGACGCCGAGAGCGGCGCCGACCTGCTGGAGGAGCTGTCCGTTCGTCGTTCGCAGCTCACGAGCAGCGACGCAACGCCCGCATCGCCCGCGGCTCCTACCACTCCGTCCTCCGGTGCCTCGGCCGAGCGCCGGAACATCCGCGTACCGGCCGAGAAGCTCGACCAGCTGCTCGACCTCGTCGGCGAGACGGTCCTGCACCGCCGCCGGCTCGACTACGTGCTCGGCGAGCGCAAGAGCGGCCGTGTCGACCCGGTGGGAGACGAGCTGGATGCCGGCGATCGCCTGCTCGACGAGCTCAAGGATGCGGCGGTCGGCATGCGTACCCTGCCGCTCGCAACGATCACCGGCCCGCTCCCTCGAGCGCTGCGCGACATCGCGGCCGCTGAAGGGCGCGATGTCGAGCTCGAGGTCCGGGGCACGGAGACGGAGCTCGACCGCGTGATCCTCGAAGGTCTGTCCGACCCGCTCGTCCACCTGCTGCGCAACGCCGTCGCGCACGGTGTCGAGACGCCGAAGGAGCGGGCAAAGGCCGGAAAGCCGCCGACTGGACGCATCGAGCTGAGCGCCGAGCAGCGCGGCGCGACGGTGATCGTGACCGTCTCCGACGACGGTCGCGGGGTCTCGCCGGAGCTGCTTGCGCGGGCCGAGCGCGAAGGGTCGCTCGCCGACGTGCTGACGCGGGCCGGGTTCTCGACTGCCGAGGAGGTGACCGACCTCGCCGGGCGCGGCGTCGGCCTCGGCGCCGTCAAGCACCATGTGGAGACGTTCGGCGGCAGCCTCGAGGTTACGAGCGAGCCCGGTGTCGGGACGAGCGTTCGGCTCCAGCTACCGCTGACGCTCGCGCTGCTCGAGGTGCTGCTCTTCGAGCGCGGAGGCCAGGTATTCGCTCTGCCGCTGCCGGCCGTCGAGGAGGTGGTCGCGGTGAGCGAGACGTTGTCGCTGACGGGCCGGCCGTCGCTCGATCTGCGGGGACACGCGGTTCCGCTCTCCGACCTCGCCGACGTGCTCGGCGCTGCCGCTCCGGCGCTGCCGCCGCGCCCACCCGCGATCGTCCTTCTCGGGGGCGGCCGTCGTGTAGCGCTCCTCTGCGACCGGCTGCACGGGGAGGAGGAGGTCGTCGTCAAGTCGCTCGGGCCGCTCCTCGCTTCGGTGCGGGGCTACCTCGGCGCGGCGATCCTCGGCGACGGCCGGATCGCCCTGATCCTCGACCCGGTGACGGTTGCCCGCGGGCAGGGAGCCTTGACGCGGCGTGCTCCGGCGGCGGCCGAGGCCGAGCTCGAGGCGAACGCCGGCGCGCCCAAAGTGCTCGTCGTGGAAGACTCGTTCACTGTGCGCCAGCTGCAACGAAGCATCCTGGAGGCGGCCGGTTATCGCGTCTCGACGGCCCGAGACGGCCGCGACGCGCTGCAGCGGCTCGCCGACGAGGACGATGTCGCGCTCGTCCTCACCGATGTCGAGATGCCGGAGATGGACGGGCTCGAGCTCGTCGAGGCGCTGCGCGCAGACCCGCGCACGCAGTCGCTGCCGGTGGTCGTCGTCACGACGCGCGGCAGCGACGACGACCGTCGTCGCGGGATCGAGGCCGGGGCCGACGCCTACATGACGAAGAGCAGCTTCGACCAGCAGGCCCTCCTCGAGATCGTCGAACGGCTCATAGGGCGGTGACGCAAGGCCCGACGCGCGTCGTCCTCTGCGAGGATTCGCGGACCTACGCCGCTGTGCTCAGGCGAACACTCGAGCACGGCGGCGAGATCGAGGTCGTGGGCTCGTTCACGACCGCTGAGGCAGCGATCGCGGCCCTGCCGCGGCTCGAGCCTCAGCTCATCACGATGGATCTCGAGTTGCCCGGCATAGGCGGGCTCGAGGCGGTCGAGCAGATCATGAGCGCGAGACCCATCCCGATCCTCGTGCTTTCGTCGCACGTTGGCCCGACGACGCCGAACGCGGCCGCGGCGCTCGCTGCGGGAGCGCTCGACGCGGTGGCCAAGGACGACCTCGACCTGCTCAACCCGACGGGCGCCGCCGCCGCCGCTCTGCGTCGGCGTGTGAAGCTGCTGAGCCGCGCGCGCGTGATCCGGCACCCGCGCGCGCGCCTCAACGCGCGCAAGCCGCGCGATGCGGAGGCGCGGACGATCGCCGCGGTCGGAATCTGCGCCTCGACCGGCGGCCCGCCCGCGCTTGCGACACTGCTCGCGGGGCTACCACGCTCCTATCGGATTCCCTTGCTCGTGGTGCAGCACATCTCGCCCGGCTTCACGGCAGGTCTTGCCAACTGGCTGGACGGCGCCGTGCCGCTGCCCGTCGCACTCGCCGTCGATGGAACCCGGCTCGGCCCCGGCGTCTGGCTTGCTCCAGAGGGTGCGCACCTCGTCCTGCAGGGAGGGAGGCTCGTCCTCGACCAGACGAAGCGTCAGGGTTACCACCGACCGTCCGGCGACGCACTCCTGCTCAGCCTGGCGAAGACGCTCGGATCCCGCGCCGCCGCCGTCGTGCTCACAGGGATGGGGAAGGACGGTGCCGAGGGTGCGCGCGCCGTGCGAAAGAGCGGTGGGCTCGTCATTGCGCAGGACGAGGCGACCTCGGCGGTCTACGGGATGCCGAAAGCGGTCGCCGACAGCGGCGCGGACTGGGTGCTGCCGCTCGAGGAGATCGCGCCCAGGCTTCGCGCGCTGTCGCCGGACAACGCCAAGCAGTGAGGCCCGCCCTGCAAGAGATCGCGGAGCTCGTCCGCCGCGAGGTCGGGATCGTGATGCGCGAGAACCAGGCGTCGGCGCTCGAAGCGGCCGTCCGGCGTACGGGTGCCGCCGACCCTCAGACCTTCCTTCGGCTCGCCCAGGACCCGGTCGAGGGTCGTGCGGCGCTCGACCGCCTGATCAATCACGTCACGGTGCAGGAGACGTACTTCCTCCGCGATCCCGCGCAGCTTCAGGCGATCTCCTGGCGGTTGCTGCTCGAGCGCACCCACGAGGCCGGCGCTTCGGTGATCAGGGTCTGGGTCGCAGCCTGCGCGACCGGTGAGGAGGCGTACACGCTCGCGATGCTCGCCTCGGAGGCGCTCGGGCCGGCGGCACCTCCGGTCGACATCCTCGCCACGGACGTCTCGATCTCCGCGCTCGAGCACGCCCGGAGCGCTCGTTACCGGCCACGCTCCGTGCAACAGCTCCCGGCACCGCTGAAGTCGCGCTGGTTGCAGCCGACCGGCGACGGCAGCTTCGAGGTCGACGAGCGACTGCGTGCGCTGGTGCGCTTCCGGCGGCACAATCTCGTGCGGGAGCCCGCTCCCCCGCTCGGCGAGGACCGCTTCGACTTCGTCGTCTGCCGGAACGTGCTCATCTACTTCGATACCCCGACCGTCGAACGGGTGATCGCCTCGCTCGAGGGAGCGGTGCGCCCGACCGGGACGATGGTGCTCGGCGCGGCCGACACGCTCTGCGGCGCAGCGATGCGCGTTGCTGCCGCCGGTACGGCGCCACCGCCGCCGCCGAGTCGCGTCGGTGGAGTGGCTCGCGCGCTTCGGCAGCCGCTCGGACGTGAGGACGATCTGCTCGCGCAGGGGCTCTCGGCCGCGGACGAGGGCCGTGCCGGGGATGCGCTCGCTATCGTCGCGCGGCTGCTTCGCGAGCAACCGCTGAACGCGGACGCGTACTTCGTGCGCGGTCTCGTCGAGTTGGACGAGGGCGAGCCCGCGCGCGCCGTCCTGTCGTTCCGGCGGGCGCTCTACGTCGATCCGGCCTTCGGCCTCGCCGCATTCCAGCTCGCGCGCGCCCACGACGCGGTCGGCGACCGCGGAGCGGCGAGGCGCTCGTACGAGCAGGCGCTGCGGACGCTCACCCCCGAGGAGGGGCGCCACGACCGGATTCTCGCCCAGGTCGATCTCGGCGACATCGCCGAGGCTTGCCGGGCGGGATTATCGGCGACACTGCCAAGATGAAGATCCTCGTCGCCGACGACTCCTCGACGGTCCGCCGTCTCGTTGCCGCACGCCTGATCGCCGACGGGTACGAGGTGATCGAAGCCGAAGACGGCGACGAGGCGCTGCGCCTCGCGCTGTCGGAGCACCCCGACCTGATCGTGCTCGACAAGGTGATGCCGAAGCTCGACGGCTTCGAGGTCGTTCGCATCCTGCGCGAACGGGAGGAGACGCGCACGCTGCCGATCGTGATGCTGACCGAGCGTTCCGGCGAGGAGGACGTCCTCGACGGCCTCGGGATCGGTGTCGACGAGTACATGCCGAAGCCGTTCAGCCCGCGCGAGCTGTCGCTCCGCGTCCAGCGCGCACTCGAACGCCGGTGAACACGATCGCGGCGGCGGCGGCGATCGGCCTCGCGGCCGCCATCCTCGTGCTCGCCCTGTTCATCGTCGTGGTGCGTGCCTTCGGTGCTCGCCGGCGTGCGCGCGTCCAGCCGCTCCGCGACCGCTGGGAGCTCGCGCTCGCGCTGTACCTCGCGGCTGACGAGGAACCGCACCCGCCGTCGACCCGCGAGGAGCGGGAGGTCCTGCGCGACGTGGCGCTCGCGGCGCTGGCCGACCTGCGCGGCCGCGAGCGCGCCCGTGTGACGGCGCTGCTCGAGGAGACAGGGATCGTCGACGATGCGATCGCCGAGCTTCGGTCGCGTCGCCCGGTCGTGCGGCGCAGGGGTGCCGAGACGCTCGCCGAGGCGCGCTCGACACTCGGCGCCGACGCCCTGTCGGTGGGCGTTCTCGACCGCAATCCGACCGTCGCCGTCGCGTGCGCGCGGGGCCTCGTCGAGCTCGGCGACGAGCAGCGGCTCGAGCCTGCAATCGCTGTTGCCGAGCACGCTGCATCCGTCGCGCCCGGTGCCGCGGCCGAGCTGCTGCTCGCTCTCGGTGCACGCGCACCAGGCGTGCTGCGGGCCGCCTACGCGCATTCGAGCTCACCGGAGCTGCGGCGGCTCGTCACCGCGGTCGTCGCCGAGCTTCGGCTCGTCGAGGCGGCGGAGGTGCTGCACGATGCGCTCGGTTCGGACGACGACGAGCTCGTCGCGCGTGGTGCGCACGGTCTCGGGGCGATCGGCGAGGGGGACGCCGTGCCGGAGCTGCTTGCGCTCCTCCGCGACGCCGAACGGCCGCTATTCGTGCGCGTGCAGGCCGCAACCGCGCTCGGCGCGATCGGCGACCCCGCCGCCACGGCCGCGCTGGCCGACGCGCTACGCGACGGCGCCTGGTTGCTCCACGACCGCGCGGCGGCGGCCCTCGCTCGCCTCGGCCCGGCGGGGCGGAGCGTGCTCGAGCGGGCGGCGGCCGACGGCGACGCGCACGCCAGAACGGCGCTCGGATGAAGATCTACGTCCTCGCCGTCCTCGTCTACTTCCTGGTGTTCGCCGCCTGGCACGCCGTGCTGCTCGTTCTCGCGGCCCTCGAGACCAGCCGCTACAAGCGGCGACTCGTCGGGTCGAGCCTGCGCCGCACGATCCGGTCGCCGCTGGCCCCGCCCGTGTCGATCCTCGTTCCCGCCTACAACGAAGAGCTCGGGATCGTCGACAGCATCCGCTCGCTGCTCGCGCTCGAGTATCCGACGCACGAGCTCGTGGTCGTCAACGACGGCTCGACCGACCAGACGCTCGAGCGCCTGATCGACGCGTTCGACCTCGTGCTCGTCGAGCGGCCGATTCCCCCGTACGTCGCGCACGCGCCGGTGCGGGGGATCTACGAGCCTCGTGGGCGCCTGAACCTGCTCGTCGTCGACAAGGAGAACGCCGGCAAGGCGGACTCGCTGAACGCCGGCATCAACTTCTCGCGCTACCCGCTCGTGTGTGCGATCGACGCCGACTCGATCCTCGAGCAGGACGCGCTCGTGAAGGCCGCGTTGCCGTTCGTGGACGATCCGAACCGCGTGGTCGCGACCGGTGGCGTGATCCGCATCGCGAACGGCTGTCGCATCGAGCGGGGCCGCATCGTCGAGGCGGGGCTGCCCGGCAGCTTCCTGCCGATGATGCAGGTCGTCGAGTACCTGCGCGCGTTCTTCGCGGCGCGGGTCGGGTGGAGCGCGCTCAACGGACTCCTGATCGTCTCTGGCGCGTTCGGTCTCTTCCGCAAGGACATCGTGATCGAGTCGGGCGGCTACCGCACCGATACCGTCGGTGAGGACATGGAGCTCATCGTCCGCCTCCACCGAACCATGCGCGAGCGTCGGTCGCCGTACCGGATCGTCTACGTCGCCGACCCCGTCTGCTGGACGGAGGCGCCGGAGAGCGCGCGCGTGCTGCGCCGGCAGCGGCGTCGCTGGCAGCGCGGGACGCTGGAAACGCTGTTGATCCACCGGCGGATGATGTTGAACCCGCGCTACGGCACCGCGGGGCTGCTCGCCCTGCCTGCCGTCCTCCTCTTCGAGGTGCTCGGACCGCTGATCGAGCTCTCTGGGTACGTGGTCGTGGCCGTGGGCGCGTCGGTCGGGGCGGTCGACCCGCAGACGCTCCTCCTCTTCCTGGCCGTGTCCGTCCTCTTCGGGCTCTTCCTCTCGCTCGGGGCGATCGCGTTGGAGGATCTCGGCTTCGGCCGGCATCCCGGCTGGGACGATCTCGGGCGTGTCGTGCTCTTTTCGCTGCTCGAGAACCTCGGCTACCGCCAGCTGAACCACCTCTGGCGGCTCGAGGGCTTCTGGCAGCTGGTGCGCGGCGGCGAGTGGGGCGCGATGGAACGCAAGGGACTGGCCCGCACCGAGGAGCCGGCCGAGACGATCGGCTCGCAGGTGGGGCTGCGGTGAACGCACAGACAATTCTCGTCATCGACGACAGCGCCACGGAGCGGGCCGCGGTAGAGAAGCGCCTGACGAGCGCCGGCTACACGGTCGTCACGGCCGTGGACGGCCGCGAGGGGCTGCGCAGGCTCTACGAGACGCACCCCGACCTCGTGCTGCTCGACATCGTCATGCCGGAGCTCGACGGGTGGCACACGCTGGAGCTGATCCGCCAGGTCTCCGAGGTGCCCGTGATCATGGTCACCGGACTCAACACCGAGGTCGAGCGCATTCGCGGCCTGAGGGCCGGCGCCGACGACTACGTCGGCAAGCCGTTCTCGGCCGGCGAGCTGGTCGCGCGCGTCGAGGCGGTGCTGCGACGGGCCGGCGGCCAGGGAGACGTGCGGGAGGTCTACGACGACGGTCTCGTCGCGATCGACTACGCGGCGAGCGAGGTTCGCGTTCGCGGCGAGACGGTCGCGCTGACGCCGCTCGAGTACCGGCTGCTTGCGGCATTCGTCCAGCATCCGGGTCAGGTGCTGTCTCGCAGGCAGTTGATGGAGCTCGTGTGGGGCGACGCCTACGGCGCCGGCGACCAGGTGAAGATCTACGTCGGCTTCCTGCGCCGCAAGCTCGGCGCGCCGGAGCTGATCGAGACGGCCCGCGGGTTCGGCTACCGCTACCGCAAGCCCTGAGCACCCAGCGTTAGAGCTTCTTAGCCCCTAGCGGCTTTTACCGAACTTTTCCCTGGCCCCACCCTGAGGCTTTCCCGGCCTCGCCCACGCTTGTCCTGTCCGAACGAACCCGATCCGAAGGGGCAGGCAATGCGCACACTGAACACGAAGATTCTTCTCTCGCTCGCGTCGGTCGCCGCAGTCGGCGTCGTCGCCGTCGGCGGGACGTACGCGAACTTCACCGCGACGCCGACGACGATCTCGAGCAACGCGTTCACGACCGGGACGATGGCCATGAGCCGCTCCGGCTCCGGCGCGGTTCTCTCGGCGTCGGCGCTGAAGATCGGCCAGGAGGCGACCGGCTCGGTCACGATCTCGAACACCGGCTCGCTCGCGGGCGTCTACACGCTTTCGGGCTCCGCGTCCGGTAGCGCGACGCTCGGGTCGGCGCTCAAGCTCGTCGTCTACAAGAACACCGACAACTCGGCGGCCGACAAGCTCTACGACGGCTCGCTGTCCGGCTTCACCTCGGCGTCGCTCGGCACCTTCGCCGCGAGTGGCTCCGCAGGCGACTCGCACGCGTTCTACGTCCACGTCTCCCTGCCGACCACGGGCACGGACGCCGGTGACAACGCCCTCCAGGGCGCCACCGCCAGCGCCAGCTTCACCTGGTCTGCGGTTCAGGCGTAGGCGAGAGAGCGAAGCAGACGCATGCTCACCTGGCGCACTCTCGTCACCGCTCTGCGGGGAACGGCCGGCCTCTTCTCGGGGCTGGCCGTCCTCGCGGTGGTCGCCTACGCGGCGCTGCTCCTGCTCGGCTACCGGCCGGTCGCCGTCTACTCGGGCTCAATGGCGCCTGTCGCCGGCACCGGCTCCCTCGCGATCGAACGGCCCGTCGCGGGTGCCGGCGTTCGCGTCGGTGACGTCATCACTTTCGGCAACCCGTACCGCCCCGGCAGTCTCGTCACGCACCGGGTGGTGCAGATCCTCCACGCACGTGACGGACGCGTCGGCTACCGCACCAAGGGCGACGCGAACCACCACCGCGATCCCTGGACGATCGAGCTGCCCCGGCAGGTGGGCGAGCTCCAGTTCGTCGTCCCGTACGCCGGCTACGCGCTCGTCTACGCACGCACCCGCGAGGTGCGCACGGCGCTCCTCGGGCTCGTCGCCCTGATGATCCTCAGCGGCCTGCTAAAGCTGATCTGGCTGCCGCCGGCCTCCCCCGTGCGGCTGGAGCGAGCGCAGCAGTGAAGTTCGGCCGTCTCCGCACTGCGCTGGCCATCGGCTGCCTGAGCGTCCTGCTCGGCGGCGTGCTCGGCCTGCGCGGCTCGACGGCGGCATTCACCGCGGCAACGACGGTGAGCGCGAACACGTTCACGGTCGACCGTCTCGCGAACTACTTCTCGGTGACGCCGGGCACCGATGCTGTCGCGACGGGTGGCGTCGACACGCTTGCCGTCGACCTCGGCTTCGTCGCCGCCGCCCTCACGTTCTCGCAGGTCTTCACCGTCACGAACGTGAGCGGGGCGCCGCAGTCGGCGACGCTCTCCGTCACGGGAGTCCCACAGGTCGGCGCCGCGACGTTCACGTCGTCGGGCTCTGCGGGTGCCACGCTCGCGCCGGGCGCGTCGACGGCGGTTGCGATCCGCACTTCTTCGATCACCGCCGGCCGCGGTGCCGGCGTGATCGAGCTGCGCCTGACGGGCTCGAGCTGGCTCTACCGCAGGTACGCGTTAAAGATCGACCAGGCGCCCGAGGCGCCCGCGTCGCTCGCCGTCGCGGCGAAGCCTTCGGGACGCATCCAGCTCACGTGGCCCGCGTCGACGACGACGAACCTCAGCGGCTACGACGTGTACCGCGCCGCAGGTGTCGCGTCACTCGCGAAGCTCGCGACCGCCGTCGGCACCACGTACGACGATCTCGCGACCGTCGACGGGACGGGCTACCGCTACGTCGTCCGCGCGGTGTCGAACGGCACCCCCTCCTTCGACAGCGTGGCGAGCCTCCAGGCGACGGCGACCGCCGACGCCACCGCTCCTGCGCAGCCGGCCGCCGCTTCGTCGGCCTACGTCAACACCAGCTCCGTGGCAGCGTTCGCTGTCACGGTCACCTGCGGAGCGGGATCGCTCGCGACGGACACGCTCGTCGTGACGCTCGGCAGCGGGCCGGCTACCGTCGTCGCGACTGCGGCCGCGACGGCGGGTGCCGGCACCGTCACGATCTACCTCGACGCGCGCACGCTCGCCGAGGGAGCTCTGACCGTCAGTGCCACCTCGACGGACGCAGCCGGAAACGTCTCGAGCGCTGCCACGAAAAGCATCGTCAAGGACACGGTCGCACCGGGCCTTCCGACGGCGACGTACGTCGACAACAAGACCGTCGCGGATCAGATCACCGGCTTGGCCGAGGCGGGATCGACCGTCACCGCGACCCGTACGGCGCCGAGCGCGGCTGGCCCTTTCACGGCAGTCGCGGGGGCCGGCGGCGCGTACACCGTGACGGTCGCGATTGCCAAGAGCGTCACCGTCACCTACACGGTCACCGCGACCGACGCAGCCGGCAACCCGAGCGCGGCAAGCAGCGTCACGTTCGCGACCACGCGATGACCGGCGCGCGCATCCTCGTCGTCGACGACGACCGCCTCACCCGTGCGGTCGTCGTCAGGTCGCTCGAGGACGGCGGCTTCGTTTGTGTGGGGGCCGAGGATGCGCTTGACGCGGCGAAGCGCCTCGAGCAGGCGCGATTTGACCTCGTCCTCACCGACGTCGACATGCCGGGCGTCTCGGGGCTCTCGCTCGCACGCGCGGTCCGTTGCTGGCGCCCCTCCCTGCCCGTGCTCGTGATGTCGGGTGGCGCCTACGAAGGCGAGGCGTTGCGGTGGGGCGCACGCGCGTTCCTGCAGAAGCCGTTCTCGCCCGCCACGGTCGTCGAGAGCGTCACGGCCGCACTGCGCTGACCGCGCAGCGCGGCGATCGAGTAGCTCACGTGCGTGCGGGTTGGGGGCAAAAGAGCGCGGTCGTGAGCCTCAGCCGGCGAGCACGCCGGTGCTGTACATGACGGCGATGCCGGCGATGAAGCCACCGAGCACCCACGGGGATGTCAGCCCGCCCGGGGCGCGCCGGGCGACGTAGCGGCCCACTTCGGTGACGACTTCGAAGGCGGCGCCGGCGGCGGCCGCGAAGAAGAGGACGCCGAGCAGATCGTTTGTGAGGTAGCCGCCGATCCAGGTGCCGAGGATCGTCGGGGCGCCGGCGATCGCGACGAGCGCCAGCAGTCGCAGGCGGCTCGCGGCGGCCTGGCCGTCTGCGATCGGGGCGGCGATCCCGAGCCCTTCGCTGACGTTGTGGACCATGAAGCCGACAATGAGGAAGGTGCCGAGGGCGAGCTCGCCGAGCGCGAAGGAGGTGCCGATCGCGAGCCCTTCGCCGAGGTTGTGCAGGCCGATGCCGACGGCGACGAGCGTCGCGAGCGCGACGCCGTTCAGCTGCCGCCCGCCCTCGCCGCTCGAGAAGCGGTGCGAGATCGCCGTCAGCGTCAGCCAGCTCATGGCGACCCCGAGCAGGACGATGCCGGCGCCGCCGAGCGCACCGGGGAGGCTGGCCTGGAGTGCGAGCGCCTCGGAGAGCGCTTCGACACCGAGGAAGGCGAGCAGGCCCGCGGTCAGCGCCATGAAGGCCGCCAGCCAGTGCGGTGCCGCGCGGCGGAGCGCCGGCAGCCAAAGGAGGCCGAGCGCGACCGGGACGAGGCCGACGAGCGTGCCGATCAGCGCGTAGCCGAGCACGCCGCGGGATGAAGCCTGGGGGGTCTCGAAGGCGGCGGGGATCGACTCGATCGTCTCGATGCCAGTGCTGCTCGTGATCCCGACGGCGATCGGCTCGTCGACGATCCACTCGAACGGGACGATGATCGTGCTCGAGCGAAGCCGGCCGAGCTCGCGCGGCCCGTCGAGTGTGAAGGGGACGATCGCGTCGTCGACCGTGACCGAGGCGATCGTCAGCTCGTCGGCCTGCGGGTTCGTCACCTTGATCCGGATCTCGCCGGGGTGGAACTCGACCCGGCGCACGTCGAACGCGTCCGCGGCGGGTGGGTTGCGCCCGAGCAGGTCGGTGACCGACGTGCCGTAGGCGCTGAAGGCGACGACGATCGCGAGCAGCAGCACGAGCGGCGCGAGCGCCCAGAGCCGCGACCAGCCCGAACCCGATGAGGCCTCGGTGCCTGCGCTCATGCGACGACGTTGAAGAAGCCCATCCAACCGAGCTCGGTGAACTCGGACTGGTGGGCGTGGAACATGAAGAGGCCGGTGTTCGCGAACTGGAGCTCGATCACGCCGCGCTGACCCTGGCATTGCATGATCGTGTCGGTGTACTCCCAGTTGTCGCCGGTGCCGTTCGGCTGGTAGTGGAAGAACTCGGCGTGCAGGTGGAACGAGTTGATCAGGTCGAACTCGGTCAGGTTCGCGAGGTAGAGCCGGACGAGCTTCGAGCGGCTGATCGTGATCGGGTACTTCGCGTAGTAGAAGCTGCGGCCGTTGACGGTGTAGAAGTTGTTGCCGCCGTCGGCGTCGGTGTCGTAGCCGTTCATGACCAGCACGAGCTCCTGCGCGGGCGGACGCGGCTCCTTCGGGTCGATGATCATCGCGCCGTAGAGGCCCTTGTGGATGTGCTTCTTCAACGGCGTCGAGTGGCAGTGGTAGGGGTGGAAGCCGGCGGGGCGCGCCTCGAACTCGTAGGTGAACTCGCCGCCCGAGGGGACGATCTCGAAGACGCCGTCCATGTTCGGCGGGTGGATCCCGTGGAAGTGGATCGTGTGCGGGTGCGAGCCTTGGTTTTGGAAGTTGACGCGCAGTGTGTCGCCTTCGGTGGCTCGGATGATCGGGCCTGGCACGGTGCCGTTGTACGTCCAGGCCGGGAAGAAGACCCCTGGCGCGATCTCGATCTCGCGGTCGGTCGCGATCAGCGTGTGCTCGCTCACGCGGCCCGGCTTGTACGGCTTCGCGGGCGGGGGGTAGAGGAGTGCATCGAGGTCGTTCGGGCCCCCGACGGCAGGCACGGCTTCGCCGATCATCGCCGCGTGCCCCGTCGCCGCATGGTTGTGGGAGTGCGTTTGCATCGTCCGGTCAGCGGCCTGCGCACTCCCGTCGAAAGCGAGCTTCGCGAGCGGCCCAGCCGCAACGAGCGGCGCCGCCCCGAGCAGAAGTTTTCGACGAGTCAGACGAGATTTAGGCATGTCTAACTTTGGAGTCTAGACGAAGACGTCTTTGTGCCGCCAACGCAACGGGGCGGTGCGACGACTGGTGGGTGTTTGGCTGGCGGAGCCGCCTTCTCAGGGGGCTTGGATCTTGCGCAGAAATGGTTCTCGGGCTTGCGGCAGGAGCTCTTGGCGGCGGAGCCGCCACTTCAGGGGTCTTGGCGCGATCGAGGATCTGCTCCTGCAGATTCTCCATCTTGCGCAGAGATGGACCTAACCGGGCTCGAACCCTTCCAAAGCTGCGGAAGGGAAGTGACCGGGCGGCAGAGCCGCCCCTTCAGGGGTCTTGCTCTGCGAGGAAATATGGAGCGTGCCGGGATCGAACCGGCGACCTCCGCGTTGCAAACGCGGCGCTCTCCCAGC
>JBKJML010000228.1:0-5344 GCA_046596415.1 Gaiellaceae bacterium
ATCTGAACGTCGACCCCGGGACGATGAGCCCCTTCCAGCACGGCGAGGTGTTCGTGACCGAGGACGGGGCCGAGACCGACCTCGATATCGGCCACTACGAGCGCTTCATTGACGAGAACATGTCTCGCAATGCGAGCCACAGCGCCGGGGCGATCTGGGAGGCCGTCCTCCGCAAGGAGCGCAAGGGCGAGTTCCTCGGCGCGACCGTGCAGGTGATCCCGCACATCACGAACGAGATCAAGGCGCGGATCAAGCGCGCCTCCAAGGCGACGCCGGCCGATGTCGTGATCAGCGAGATCGGCGGCACCGTGGGCGACATCGAGTCGCTGCCGTTCCTCGAGGCGATCCGCCAGTTCCGGCGGGAGGTGGGGCAGGAGAACGTCCTCTACCTGCACTGCACGCTTGTGCCGTACATCGAGGCGGCCGGGGAGCTGAAGACGAAGCCCACGCAGCATTCGGTCAACGAGCTGCGCCGCATCGGTATCCACCCGGACGTGATCGTCTGCCGCTCGCACGAGGAGCTCTCGCAGGACATCAAGGACAAGATCGCGCTCTTCGCCGATGTCGACGTGCGATCGGTCGTCGCGTGCCCGGACGTGTCGGACGTCTATCTGGTCCCGAAGGTGCTTCAGGGGGAGGGGCTCGACGCGCTCGTCTGCGAGCAGCTCGGCCTCGACACGCCGCCGGCGGTGCTTGGCGAGTGGCAGACGCTGATCGACCGGATCGGCGAGCGGCGCGGTGAGGTGACGATCGCGCTCGTCGGCAAGTATGTGAAGCTCCACGACGCGTACCTCTCGGTGCACGAGGCGCTGAAGCATGCGGGTGTCCACCAAGGCTGCGCGGTGCGTGTCCAGTGGGTCGACGCCGAGAACATGTCGTACGAGGAGACGGCAGAGTTGCTCGATGGCGTCGACGGCGTGCTCGTCCCGGGCGGGTTCGGCTCGCGTGGCTGGGAGGGGAAGATCCTCGCCTGCCAGGTCGCGCGCGAGCGCGAGATCCCGTACCTCGGCATCTGCCTCGGCATGCATGTCGCGGTGTCGGAGTTCGCCCGACACGTCGCGGGGCTCGAAGGGGCCAACTCGACCGAGATGGATCCCGAGACGCCGTTCCCGGTGATCGACCTGCTGCCGGAACAGAAGGAGATCGAGGATCTCGGCGGCACGATGCGCCTCGGCGCGCAGGCGGTCGAGGTCGCCGAGGGGACGCGGACGAGGGAGATCTACGGCGAGCCTGTCGTGCACGAGCGCCACCGGCACCGCTACGAGGTGAACAACCACTACCGGCAACAGCTGATCGACGCAGGGCTCGTCGTCTCGGGGACGTTCCAGGAGGGGCGGCTCGTCGAGATCGTCGAGTTGCCCGACCACCCGTGGTTCGTGGCGAGCCAGTTCCATCCGGAGTTCAAGTCGCGCCCGACCCGCCCGGCACCGCTTTTCCGGGGCTTCGTGGGGGCCGCCCAGGAGCGGGCAGCGCGCCGCGCCGGCATCACCCTGCACGCCACGGGGTAGTACCCCTCTAGGATCGCGGCGTGTCGGCAGTCCTCGACCTGTTCCTCGAGCTGGCGGTGATTCCGAGCCCTCCCGGCTCGGAGCGCCCCGTCGCCGACCATGTGCTCGCCTATCTACGGCAGCTCGGCGTCGAGGCCGACGAGGACGGCTGCGGCCCTTTGATCGGCTCGGAGATGGGGAACATCTACTGCCACCTGCCGGGCGGGGACACGGCCGGAACGCCGCTCTTTCTCTGTGCGCACCTCGACACGGTGCCGCCGCAGGGTCCGATCGAGCCGGTCGTGGAGAACGGCGTCGTGCGCAATGCGGCCGGCACGATCCTCGGCGCCGACGACAAGGCCGCGGTAGCGGTGCTGCTCGAGGCGGCCCGCCGGCTTCTGGCCGAGAACCGGCCGCATGCGGGGGTCGAGCTGCTCTTCACGCCCAAGGAGGAGGTGGGGTTGCTCGGGGCGGAGGCGTTCGACCACACGCGCTTCGAGGCGCGGCTCGGCTACGTCTACGACATGGCAGCGCCGATCGGCCAGATCATCCTGGGCGCTCCGTCACAGCGGACGTTGAAAGTGCGCTTTCACGGTCGGGCGGCCCATGCCGGGATGTTCCCGGAGGAGGGGCGCTCGGCGATCGCGGCGGCGGCGCATGCGATCGCCGACCTGCGCCTCGGCCGGATCGACGAGGAGACCAGCGCGAACGTCGGCCTGATCACGGGCGGCAGCGCACGGAACATCACCCCGGAGTGGTGCTCGTTCGAGGCGGAGGTGCGCTCGCACGACGAGGGAAAGCTCGCGGAAGTCGTGCAGGAGATCCTCGACGCGTGCGCGTTCGCGGCGAGCGTCGCCGACTGCGGCGTCGAGTCCGAGGTCAGTGAGACCTATCGCGGCTACCGCTTGCGACCGGACGAGCCGGCGGTCTTGGTCGCCGCCGAGGCGCTCCGCCGGTGTGGGTTCGTGGTGGAGACGGCGCTGACGGGCGGCGCTGCCGACGCGAACGTCTTCAACATGCGGGGCCTGCCGTGTGTGAACCTCGCGAACGGGATGGCGGCGATCCACACGCCCGACGAGCACATCGCGGTCGCCGACCTCGAGGCGATGGTCGAGGTGACGCTCGCGATTATCGAGGCGGCGCGCGATTCCGCTTAGCCTCCGCCGCGGCACGGTCACCGCCGTCCTCGAGCGTGTGCCGGGCCTCGTCCGGCTCGAAGTGGACGGTGTCGCCTGCCTCGCCTACCCGCGCCTGACCGGCGACGTGGAGGAGCGCGACGAGGTGCTCGTGAACGTTCAGGCGCGAGAGCTCGAGCTCGGCTCGGGCGGCTTCGACATCTTGTACGCGAACCTGACCCGCGGGCTCGGCCTGACGGCGGTCGAGGGCGCTCATGTGATGAAGCTTCCCTACACGCCGCTCCAGCACGCCGTGCGCCACGGGGAGGAGGACGGGCCGCTGGCAGAGCAGCTCGACGGGATGCCCGTCGTCTGCTGCTCGCTGCACAGCCAACTCGCCCCTGCCGCCGCGGCGCTCGCGGGGCGGCGCGTCGCCTACGTGCAGCTCGCCGGCGGCGCCCTGCCGGTGGCGCTCTCTGACACGGTGCGCCTCCTGCGAGAGCGAGGCCTGATCGAGCTCGCGATCGGTGCCGGGGCGTGCTTCGGCGGCGATGTCGACTGTGTCGGCATCCATTCGGCGCTCGCCTACGCGAAGGCTGCCGGCGCCGAGGTGGTGATCTGCGCGATCGGGCCGGGGATCATCGGGACGGGCACGACGCTCGGACATGGCGGCCTGGCCGCGGTCGAGGCGGCCGGTGCCGCTGCTGCACTCGCCGGCCGCCCGGTGCTGGCGCTGAGGCTGTCCGAGGGCGATGCTCGCGACCGCCACCAGGGTGTCTCGCACCATTCGCTCGGCGTGCTCTCGCTTGTCGGCCCGATCGACACGGCGTGGCCGGCAGGGTGCCCACTCGGGCCTGCGCCGGAGCGGGCGACCGAGGTCGATGTCGCCGGCTGGCGTGAGGCGTGCGCCGTCCTCACGCTCTCGCACATGGGGCGGGGGCCGGCTGAGGAGCCCTGGTTCTTCGCAGCCGCTTTTGCCGCCGGCCGGCTCGCCGGATCGCACCTCTCCTGATCGAGGCACGTCGGCTTGGGCCGGTCTGTATCGTTCCCCGGCTATGCGGATCGGTGTCGCCAAGGAGATCAAACCCCAGGAGTACCGCGTCGCGTTGACGCCGGCAGGCGCGCGCGAGCTTGTGCAGCGCGGCCACGAGGTGCTGATCGAGCAGGGCGCCGGCGTCGGGAGCGCGTTCCCGGATGCCGACTACCAGGCGAACGGCGCGAAGATCGCCTCGGTCGACGAGGTGTGGGAGAGCGCGGAGCTGCTCCTGAAGGTCAAGGAGCCGATCGCGGCGGAGTACGGACGCCTGCGCGAGAACCTCGTCCTCTTCACCTACCTCCACATCGCCGCCGACGAGCCGCTCACGCGGGCGCTCGTCGAGAGCGGGATCGCCGCTGTCGCCTACGAAACGGTGGAGACGGACAACCGCGCGCTGCCGCTCCTCGCGCCGATGAGCGAGGTGGCGGGCCGGCTCGCAGCTCAGGCGGGCGCGCACTACCTCGAGCGCCCGCGCGGGGGGCGCGGGCTCCTGCTCGGCGGGGTGGCCGGCGTCGCACCCGGCAAGGTGGTCGTGATCGGCGGTGGAATCGTCGGCTACAACGCCGCCGTGATTGCGCTCGGCCTCGGCGCCCAGGTGACGATCCTCGAGCGCTCTGTCGACCGGATGCGCCACCTCGAGGAGGTGTTGCACGGCCGCGTCAGCCTGCTGATGTCCTCGACGCTCCAGATCGAGAGCTCCGTCGCCGACGCCGACGTCGTGATCGGCGCCGTGCTGATCCCCGGCGCGGTGGCGCCGAAGCTCGTGACGCGCGAGATGATTCGCGGCATGAAGGACGGCTCCGTCTTCTGCGACGTCGCGATCGACCAGGGCGGCTGCGCCGAGACCTCGCATGCCACGACTCATGACGATCCGGTGTACGACGTCGACGGCGTCGTCCATTACTGCGTGGCGAACATGCCCGGCGCCGTCCCGATCACCTCGACGAAGGCGCTCACGAACGTCACGCTCCCCTACGTCGAGGCGATCGCCGCTCAGGGGCTCCGCGAGGCGGTCGTGCGCGACCGGGCACTGGCCCGCGGCGTCAACGTGTTCGACGGCAAGGTGGCGTACGAGGCGGTCGCCGAGGCGCATGGGCTCGATTACTCGCCGCTTGCGGACCTCCTCCCGCTCGCGCGGGCGTCAGGCTAAGCCTCTGTCTCTGCCGGCTTCGGCTTGGCCTTCTTGGCCGGCGAGATCTTGACCACGGTCCAGGTGATGACCGATGCGAGCGCGATGACGCCCGCGATGAAGACCAGCATGCCGAGGAGACCGAGGACCGTGGACATCGCGGACGTAGGATAGCCGCATGCCACGCGCATGCGTCATCGTGCTCGACGCTGTTGGGGCGGGGGAGTTGCCGGATGCGGCCTCGTATGGGGACGAGGGGTCGAACACGATCGGCAACGTGGCCCGCGCCGTCGGCGGCCTCGACCTGCCTGCGCTGGAGGCGCTCGGGCTCGGCAATGTTCTGCCGCTCGAGGGCTGCCCGCCGCAGCCGGGTGCGCCCGCGGTCGCGGGCCGGCTCCTCGAGCGCTCCAAGGGCAAGGACACGACGACGGGCCACTGGGAGCTGATGGGGATCGTCACGCCGACGCCGATGCCGACCTACCCGCACGGCTTTCCCTACGACGTGATCGACCCGTTCATGAACCGCACCGGGCGCGGCGTGCTCGGCAACAAGCCGGCCTCGGGGACGGAGATCATC
>JBKJML010000256.1:0-11513 GCA_046596415.1 Gaiellaceae bacterium
CCGACGCCGATGCCGACCTACCCGCACGGCTTTCCCTACGACGTGATCGACCCGTTCATGAACCGCACCGGGCGCGGCGTGCTCGGCAACAAGCCGGCCTCGGGGACGGAGATCATCCTGGAGCTCGGCGAGGAGCATCAGCGGACGGGCAAGTGGATCGTCTACACCTCCGCCGACTCGGTGTTCCAGATCGCCGCGCACGAGGAGACGGTTCCGCTCGAGGAGCTCTACGACGCCTGTCGCGTCGCGCGCGAGATCCTGACCGGCAAGCACGCCGTCGGCCGTGTGATTGCACGCCCCTTCACGGGCGAGCCCGGTAACTACGAGCGCACGACGAACCGGCACGACTTCTCGCTCGAGCCGCCGCGGCCGAACTATCTCGCGCTGATCCGCGCTGCAGGCCAGAAGGTGTACGGAGTCGGGAAGATCTTCGACATCTTCGCCGGCTGCGACGTCGACGAGTCGAACCCGACCAAGTCGAACGTCGAGGGGATCAACAAGATCGTCGAGCTGCTGAAGACGATCGAATCGGGCTTCGTGTTTGCGAACCTCGTCGAGACCGACCAGCTCTGGGGCCACCGCAACGACCCGGTCAACTTCCATCGCTGCCTCCAGGACTTCGACCGCCGCCTGGAGGACATCCTCGAGGCGCTGCAGCCCGGCGATCTCCTGATCGTCACTTCCGATCATGGCTGCGACCCGACGACGCCCTCCACCGACCACTCGCGCGAGCACGCGCTGCTGCTTGCCTACGCAGCCGGCAGGAACGCAGGCGGCCGAATCCACGAGGGGGGCGAGTTCGGCGATGTCGGCGCCACCGTGAATGCCTGGCTCGGCGGCAAGGCGCCCTCGCGCGGCATTCCCGGCAAGCCGATCCTCGAACTGTGATCCGCCCCGCGGAGCTGATCGAGCGGAAACGGGACGGAGAGGAACTCGCAGACGACGAGATCGCCGAGCTCGTGCTCGGCTACGCCCGGGGCGAGATCCCCGACTACCAGCTCGCCGCGTTCTGCATGGCCGTCTACTTTCGCGGCCTCACCGCCGGCGAGACCTACGCGCTCACCGACGCGATGATTCGCAGCGGTGAGACCCTCCACCTCGGGCAGGCGCTCGGCCGCAAGGTCGTCGACAAGCACTCGACGGGCGGGGTCGGCGACAAGACGACGATCGCCGTCGGCCCGATCGTCGCCGCGTGCGGCGTCCCGTTCGGGAAGATGAGCGGTCGCGGGCTCGGCCATACCGGCGGCACGCTCGACAAGCTCGAGTCGATCCCCGGCTTTCGCGTCGAGCTCTCACTCGACGAGTTCGTCGAGCAGGTGAGCACGCTCGGGCTTGCGATCATCGGTCAGACAGCCGACCTCGTGCCCGCAGACAAGCTCCTCTACGGGCTGCGCGATGTCACCGCGACCGTCGACATCGTGCCGCTGATCGCCTCCAGCATCATGTCCAAGAAGCTCGCCGGCGGCGCCGACGCGATCGTCCTCGACGTCAAGGTCGGCGACGGCGCCTTCATGAAGACTATGGACGACGCGCGCGAGCTCGCCGAGGCGATGCTCGAGCTCGGTCGCCGCGCAGGCAAGGAGGTTGTCTGCCTCCTCACCGACATGGACCAGCCGCTCGGCGCCGCGGTCGGCAACGCGCTCGAGATTCGCGAGGCGATCGACACCCTTCGCGGCGAGGGGCCGCCCGATTTCACCGAGCTCGTGCTCGACGCGTGCGCGCGACTGCTCGCCCTTTCGGATCTCGGGATCGACGAGGACGAGGGCCGGCGCCGCTCCGAGGCGGCCGTCTCGGACGGCAGCGCGCACGCGCTCTACGAGCGCTGGGTGCGCGCCCAGGGCGGTGATCCCGACCCCGGCGCGCTCCCGCGCTCGGCGGTCGTACAGGAGCTGAAGGCGCCGATCGGGGGGCACATCGCGCGCCTCGGTGCGATCGACATCGGGCATGCGGCCCTCCATCTCGGCGCGGGCCGCCAGGCGAAAGCCGACTCGATCGACCATTCGGTCGGGGTCGTCTGCCGGGTCAAGCGTGGTGACGTCGTGGCTGAGGGCGATGTCCTCGCCGAGATTCATGCGCGCACCGACGAGGAGGCGCGCTTGGGCGTCGCAGAGGTGCTCGCGGCGTACGAGATCGGTGACGTCCCTGCTCCCGAGCGTGCGCTGCTGCTCGACGTCCTTCGCTGATGCCGGAGCTACCCGAGGTCGAGACCGTCCGGCGGCGGCTCGAGCCGCTCCTGACCGGCCGCACGCTCGACGACGTCGAGATCGATGATTGGCGGCTCGTGCGACCGCACGACCCGGCCGAGGTCGCAGCGGAGCTCCGCGGCGAGCGAGTCGCGTCAGTCGGCAGGCGCGGCAAGTACCTGATCCTCGGCTTCGACTCGGGCCGCACGCTCCTCGTCCACCTGCGCATGACCGGCAGCTTCCTGAGCGCCCCCGGCGAGGGCTCGCACATTCGGGCCGTCCTCTCGCTCGACGACGGCACAGCGGTCGGCTACCGCGACGTCCGTCGCTTCGGCACGTGGCTGCTGCTCGAGCCGGGCGAGGTCGACGGCTACCTCGCTGAGCGCGTCGGTGAGGAGCCGCTCCTGCCGGCCTTCACCTCGGCGCGGCTTGCAGACCGGCTGGCGACCCGTCGGGCGCCCGTCAAGTCGGCGCTCCTCGACCAGCGCACCCTCGCCGGCCTGGGGAACATCTACGTCGACGAGGCGCTCTGGCGCGCTCGCATCCATCCGCTCCGGCCTGCACGCGAGCTCAACGCCAACGAGCTCCGCCGCCTGCACCGGGCGATCCGCGCCTCACTCGAGGCCGGCCTCGAGCGCCAGGGTGCGACCCTCAGGGACTACGCGCTCCCGGACGGCTCCTACGGCGGCGCCCAGGACGAGTTCAAGGCGTACGGGCGCGAGGGCGAGCCCTGCGACCGCTGCGGCACCCCGATCGAGAAGATCCGCCTCGGCGGTCGCGGCACCTGGTTCTGCCCGCGCTGCCAGCCGCTCGCGAACGAACGAGGGGCCCGGTCACAGACCAGGCCCCTCGGCTGACTCTCAACGACGCGCGGGCTACTTGCTCTTGCCGTGGCCCTTGCCTGTGTCGGGCTTCTCGGCCTTCGCGTGCTCGGCCTTGGACTTGGCATGCTCGGCCTTCCCGTGCTCGCCCTTGGACTTGGCATGCTCGGCCTCCGCGTGCTTGGCCTTCGCGGCCGCGCTCGAACACGCACCGACGGTATCGCCGTGGCGGGTATGCGCCGGCACGGCGGCCTTGGCGACGGAGATCGTCTTGCCCTTGTGGCAGATCGTCGCCTTATGGCCGTACTGGTACTGCACCGCGCTGATCGCGCCCTGAGCGATCCCGATGCCTCCGAGCGCAGCGAACGCTGCGACGAGGCTCGTCGCCAGCACCGCGGCGCCCGCGATGCGCGACTTCCGTTGATTGCTCAATTGGGCTCCCTTCACACTGTGTGAGTTCGTGTTTCCTTAGAACGTGAGATGCCGCGGCGCCCGAAGTCATGCGCCGAAGGACGTTAAGGTTCTGTTCGAAGCTGATCGGCATCCGGGCTCAGCGGGTTGAGTCGACTCACCTGCTCGAGGGCACGGTCGCGCGCCTCGCCATCGCTCACGACCGCGAGATCGAGCCAGGCGCCCCAGTTCTGCGGGTTCAGGTCGAGCGCCCGCGTCAGGCTGATACGCGCGGCGACGTCGTCATTGCGCAGCAGCTCGGCTTCGCCGCGCAGCTGCCACGGTTCGTCCGACCACGGCGCCCACGAGATCGCGCGGCGGGCCTGGTCGAGGGCGAGTTCCGGCTCTCCACTCGTCGCGGCATCGATGCTCGCCGCCGCCGCTCGGTTGCCGACGTGCGCGACGAGCGCCACTGCGAGCACGGGGACGGCGAGCGCGAGCGCGCCGGCGCGCCGGCGCCCCGTCAGCGAGACAGTCACCTCCGGCCGCTCCGGCATGAGGAGAACTGCTGCGCAGAAGAGAGCTGGGACGGTGACCGCCGGGATCTCCCAGTCCCAGTCGACGCCGGCGTGAAGAAGATAGGCGGCGAGCGCGCCGCCGGCGGCCGGGCCGAGCGGGAAGCGTCGGGCGCGCCGGAGCGCGACGAGCGGCAGGGCCAGCGTGGCGAGCAGAACCGCGAGACCCACCGGCCCCAGCTCGGCGAGCGTCTCGAGGTAGAGGTTGTGCGCGTCACGGGCGTGGAACGAGACAGGACGGTCGCGCAACCAGTGCGCCTCGAAGCTCCCGGCACCGGTGCCGAGCAGCGGCTCGTCTCGAGTCATCGTCCAGGCGACCCGCCAGTAGTCGGTGCGGCCATTCCCGGACACGCTCAGCAGGCGGCGCTGGAGATCGCCCTCGCTCGCGGGCAGCGGCTCGGAGAACCCTGTCGTCACCCGATCCGCGAGCGCGCCTGGCCCTCCGGCTGCGGCGACGACCCCGACCACGCCGAGTGCGGCGGCTGCGGCGACGGCCGCGAGCAGCACCCGCACCGCGCGGTCCGGCAGCCGGATCCGACGCTCGGCCAGTTGGAGCGCGACCGCGCCCACCGCCGCCGCGAACGCGAGCGCGGCGAGCGCTCCGGCCAGCCGGCGGCCCTCACCCTGAGCGGTGCTCAGGGAGGCGCCGGGCCCGGTCAGCGCGTGCAAGCGCGACGCCTGGAGGACGCCGAGCGCGGCGGGCATGCCCAGCAGAGCGGAAGAGGCGAGCAGCCGGACCCGCCGAGGCTCGAGTGCGACCTGAACGACGATGCCTGCCACGAGCGCGACGAGCGCGCCGCGGCTGAAGGTGAAGTACAGCGTCGCGAGGAGCGGGACGAGGGCGACCGCAGCGGCCGCGCGGGTCGCGGCTCGGCCGTGCGCGGCGAAGCCGAGTGCGAGCAGGATTGCGACTGCGGTGAGCAGTCCGAGCGCGTTCCAGTACCCGACCGGCTCGGCCAGCTGATAGCCGCTCGAGGGGTCGTAGGCACCGCCGACGCGGCCGGGGTACAGGCGCGTCGCGAGGGCGTAGAGCGAGAGCCCGACAGCGCCCGCGACGACGCCCCCGAGCAGCGCGCCGGCAGCGCCACGGAACGTCACGAGCACGATCGCAGCAGCGCTCGCCGCCAGGTACAGGATCCCTCGCTCCGCCTCCAAGACCGGCGCGCCCGCGCCCGGCGACCAGAGCGACGAGAGCGCGGCCCAGCCGGCGAGCGACGCGAGCCCGGCCAGGAAAATGAGTTCCTGGCGCCCGGGACGGGGCGCGTCCGCAACGAGGACGATCGTCACGGCGACGACGGCGAAGCCGAGGGTTGCGAGTCCCCACTCGCTCGGGAAGTAGCCACCATTCGCGCCCCCGAGACCGGCCACGGCCAGCAACGCGGCCAGGAACGGCACCGCCCTGGCGGCCGTAAGAGACAAGAGCGCGGCGTCCGTGCCGCGCAGTCTAGGCGGCGAGCCGCTCGGCCAGTGCGCCACTCGCGTCGAGCCGCCAGAGCTCGGCGTAGCCGCCGATCGGCCGGCCGTCGATCAAGATCTGCGGCACCGTCCAGCCGCCCGTCAGATCGAAGATCGTCTTGCGGAACGCCGGGTCGTCGTCGATCCGCACCTCCTCGTACGGAATCCCCTTCCCGTCGAGGAGCGCCTTCGCACGCACGCAGTAGCCGCACCAGGCCGTCGTGTAGATCTGGATTCGAGCCATCGGTAGTACAACGAACAGGCGCCTCAGTCCGTTCCCGTAGGGGCCAGGTCTAGACTTGATGCGTGGGCCGCACCTACAAGACGCAGGCCGTCGTGCTCCGCTCGTTTCGGCTCGGCGAGGCCGACCGCGTCCTGCATCTCTACACCTCGGATCGTGGCCGCGTCGGCGCCGTCGCGAAGGGAATCCGTCGCACGAAGTCGAAGATCGGCGCCCGCCTCGAGCCGCTCTCCCACGTCGACATGCAGCTTCACCAGGGCTCCGGCGAGCTGCACACGATCACGAGCGTCGACCTGCTCGCGAGCCATCGGCTCGCCCGCGAGGAGCCCTACCGGCTCTCGGTCGCCACGATCGGGCTCGAGGCGATGCTGAAGCTCTTTCCCGAGCAGGAGGCCAACGAGCGGGCGTTCACGGCGCTCACGCGTTTCCTCGACCGCGTCGACGAGATCCCCGTCCTCGCCCCGACCCGACCGGCACTCGACCCGGTCGTGCTCTCGTTCCAGCTCAAGCTGCTCTGGGTCTCCGGCTACCAGCCGCACCTCGACAGCTGCGCCGAGTGCGGCGCCACCGAGGACCTCGTCGGCTACCTCCCGACCGCGGGCGGTGTCGTCTGCCGCACCTGCGGGCCCGGCACCGTGCCGCTCTCGCCCGAGGGCCTGCGCGCGATCGGGGCGCTCCTCCGGAGCCCGCTTGCGGATGCGCACGAGGCCGGCCTCTCCGACCGGGGTGCCCGCGAGGCGCTAGGGCTCGTGATCGCCTCGTACGAGCAGTACGGCAGCTTCCGCCTGAAGACGCTCTCTGCATGAAGCGGTCGCTTCCCGGCGGCTACGAGCTCGACGACAACCGCGACCGGGTCGACCGGGCCGCAGTGCACCGATTCATTACGGAGGAGTCCTACTGGGCGCCGGGACGGGCACGCGAGGCGATGGACGGGCTGATCGAGCGTGCGGACCGTGTCGCCGGCCTCTACCACGGCGGCGAGCAGGTGGGCTTCTCCCGCACCGTCGACATACCTGACGCGAACTTCGTCTACCTGGCCGACGTCTACGTGCTGACCGAGCACCGCGGTGAGGGCCGCGGTGTCGAGCTCGTCCGCTTCACGATCGACGAGGGCCCGTTCGCCGACCGGCGCTGGCTCCTCCACACCGCCGACGCTCACGGCCTCTACGCGAAGCTCGGTTTCGGGCCGAACGCGCGTCTGTTGGAACGTCCGGCGCCCTAGCTCGGCTTCGGCGAGCTCCACGGCTGCGCGAGCCGGTCGAGCAGCACGTTCCGGGCGCCGCCGATCGGGATCCGCTCCTGCTCGAGCGAGTCGCGGTCTCGGATCGTCACCGTATCGTCGGCGAGCGTCTGGTCGTCGACCGTCAGCGCCCAGGGCGTCCCGATCTCATCCTGGCGGCGGTAGCGGCGCCCGATCTGGCCGCTGTCGTCGAACTCGACACTCGCGAACTGCCGTAGCTCCTCGTAGAGGGCGCGCGCCTTCGAGCTCATGTCCTCGCTCTTGCCGATCAGTGGCAGCACAGCGGCCTTGACCGGCGCGAGCGCGGGGTGGAGGCGAAGGACGGTGCGCTCGCGGTCGGCGACGACCTCCTCGTCGTAGGCGTCGCACAGGAAGGCGAGCATCGAACGGTTGACCCCGAGCGCCGGCTCGATCACATGCGGTGTGTAGCGCTCGCCCTCCTGGCCGACCCACTCGAGCTTCGTGCCGGATGCCTCGGTGTGCTGGGTGAGGTCGTAGTCGCCGCGGTTCGCGATCCCCTCGAGCTCCGACCAGCCGATCGGGAACAGGTACTCGATGTCACTCGTCGCGCTCGAATAGTGCGAGAGCTCGTCCGGATCGTGGGGCCGGATGCGCAGGTGGCTCGCGCGCAGGCCGTAGCGGCGATGCCAGTCGAGCCGCGCGTCGACCCAGGTGCGAAACCACTCGTCAGCCTCCGCCGGCGGGACGAAGAACTCCAGCTCCATCTGCTCGAACTCGAGCGT
Organism: Gaiellaceae bacterium; assembly: GCA_046596415.1. Taxonomy (GTDB): domain Bacteria; phylum Actinomycetota; class Thermoleophilia; order Gaiellales; family Gaiellaceae; genus JBKJML01. Next base: position 7,649 of record JBKJML010000256.1, read on the forward strand.
GCGGAAGATGAAGTTGCCCGGTGTGATCTCGTTCCGGAACGACTTGCCCACCTGCGCGATCCCAAACGGTGGCTTCCGCCGCGCGAGTTGGAGCACGTTCTTGAAGTTGATGAAGATCCCCTGTGCGGTCTCCGGGCGAAGGTAGACCTTCTGGCCGGTCTCCTCGACGGCGCCGACCCGGGATTCGAACATCAGGTTGAACTGGCGTGGCTCGGTCAGGTCGCAGTCGGACGTCTCGCCAGGGCGCTTGCTCGGCCGCTTGCCGCACTGCGCGTCTGCGAGGTGGTCGGCGCGGAAGCGCTGCTTGCAGAACTTGCAATCGATGAGCGGATCGGTGAAGCCGCCGACATGGCCGGAGACCTCCCAGACGGGAGGGTGGAGGATGATGGACGAGTCGAGCGCGACGATGTCATCGCGCTCGCGCACCATCGCCTCGAACCAGCGCGCCTTGACGTTGTCCTTCAGCAGCACGCCGTAATGGCCGTAGTCGTAGGAGGACCCGAGCCCGCCGTAGATCTCCGACGAAGGGAAGACAAACCCGCGCCGGCGGCAGAGTGAGACGATCTGATCCATGGTGACGTCGGTGCTCATCGTTTTCGAGAGGCTACCGCGATGACGCCTGCCGTCGTCGCAGCGCAACGGGCCGGGATTCGCTTCGAGCTGCACGAGTACGAGCACGACCCCGCCGCGACCTCGTACGGGCTCGAGGCGGCCGAGAAGCTCGGCGTCCCGGCGGAGCGTGTCTTCAAGACGCTCGTCGCTTCGATCGACGGGACGCTCACCGTTGCGGTTGTGCCGGTCGGGGCCCAGCTCGACCTCCGTTCGCTCGGCAAGCGGGCAGTGCTCGCGGACGCGGCGGCGGCGGAGCGCGCGACCGGCTACGTCGTCGGCGGGATCAGCCCGCTGGGGCAGCGCAAGCGCCTGCCGCTCCTGCTCGACGCCTCGGCGCTCGAGCACGAGACGATCCACGTCAGCGCAGGCCGGCGAGGGCTCGAGATCGAGCTTGCGCCTGCCGATCTGCTCGCGCTCACCGGCGGTAGGGCAGCGCCGATAGCCTCTCGCCGATGACGCCCACGACCACGGCCCCGGCGGTCGAGCTCCATATCGTCTCCGATTCGACCGGCGAGACGGCGGCGCGGCTCGTCCAGGCGCTCGAGGCGCAGTTCCCCGAGCAGCTCTTCGAAGAGGTGCGCCATCCGCGGGTCGAGACGGTCGACGACCTTCAGCTCACCGTCAGCCGCGCCAAGGGGCGGCCGGCAGTGATGGTCTACACGCTGGTCGACCCGGAGCTGCGCGAAAGCATGCGCGCCTTCTGCCGGCGGGCCAAGGTGCACTACTGCGACTTGCTCGGGCATCCGATCGAATCGATCGCCCGTGTCTCCGGCATGGCCGCGAAGATGAAGCCGGGCGCCCTACCCGCCCTCAACTCCGCCTACTTCAAGCGGATGGAAGCGATCGAGTTCGCCGTCAAGTTCGACGACGGGCTCGGCAGCGGCCTCGCCGAAGCCGACATCGTGCTCGTCGGTGTCTCGCGCACCTCGAAGACCCCGCTCTCGATCTACCTCGGCTATCTCGGCCACAAGACGGCCAACGTGCCGATCGTGAAGGGGATCGAGCCGCCCGCCGAGCTGTTCGCAATCGACGCGACGAAGATCGTCGGCTTGACGATCGACGCGATCCGGCTCGGTGAGATCCGTTCAGCTCGCGTGAAGACGATGGGCGGCAAGAACCGCAACTACGCTGAGCTGATGGACATCTACGAGGAGCTCGACGAGGCGTCGTCGATCCATCGCCGGCTCGGCTGCCCGGTGATCGATGTCTCGGAGCTCTCGGTCGAGGAGACGGCGCAACGGATTCTCCGCCTCGTCGCGCGCCGCCGCGAGGCGAACGGAGCGTGAAGGACAAGCCGCCCGTCCCGAAGCGCTACTGGGCGCTCTGGCTGACGATCCTCGTCGCCGCCGACCTCACCTTCTACGTGCTCCTGACCCCGATCTGGCTCGGCCTGCGCGCGCTCGCGTGGCTCGCCGAGTGGCGCTCGCGCCTGTCGCGAAGACGCAAAAAAGACGTCACGAACATGTGACACCTTCGCGGGTACCGTGGACGCCCGCTCCGCTCGAACCGGAGTCTGACCGCGGCTCTCGCTTCGAAAGCGGAAAGCCGCCTCAGGCCAGCCGCGACAGCGCCTGTTTGAGGCCCTGGCGGCCGTGCAGCACCGGCTCGAAGAGGTCGCCGTGGCGCTCGATCCGCCGGAGTACTGCCGCCATCGTCAACGAGGCGGGGTCGAGCTGCTCGGTCAACTCCTCCCAACGCACCGGGGTAGAAACCGGTGCGCCGGGCCTCGGACGCACCGAATAGGCCGAGGCGATCGTCTTACCGGCGCCGTTCTGGTGGTAGTCGAGCAGCACCCCGACCCGTTTGCGCTTCAGCCACTCCGTCGTCACGACGCCCGGGTGCGCCTCGGCCAGCCGCTTCGACACCGTCTCCGCGAACGCATGTGTCGCGTCGAAGCTGTGCCGGCGGGCGATCGGGACGAGGACGTGGATCCCGTCGGCGCCGCTGGTCTTCGCGTGGCTCTCGAGCCCGAGCTGCTCCAGCGCCTCTCGGACGAGGTGCGCCGCCTGCACGGCGAGTGAGAAGCCGCCATCAGGCGGATCGAGATCGAAGAGGACGAAGTCGGGGCGCTCCGGCATGTCGACCCGCGAGTACCACGCGTTCATGTCGATGCAGTGCATCTGCACCATCCAGAGGAGCGCCTCGCGCGAGTTCACGAGTGGGAAGTCGACTTCGCGCGAGCCACCTGCTCGCGGATGCGTCGTGAAGGTCCGCGTCGGGAGCCAGGCTGGAATCCCCTGCGGCGCCTGTTTCTGGAAGAACGACGACCCGGCGAGCCCTTCCCGCCAACGTTTCATCGTGAAGGGGCGGTCGCGCAAGTGCGGCACGATCGCGGACGACACGGCGTCGTAGTAGGCGAACAGATCGCCCTTCGTGATCCCACTCTCCGGAAAGAGCACCCGCTCGGCGCTCGACAGCCTGACCTCGTCCGACCCCGCCACGTTCGCGAGTATGGCAGCGCGGCGTTGTGGGAAGATCGGTTGCTGATGCGCTACGTCTACGACTTCGACGAGAAACCCGACGGCGGCCGCGAGCTCCTCGGTGGCAAGGGGATCGGTCTCGCGGAGATGACAGCTCTCGGCGTCCCCGTTCCCGCCGGTTTCACGATCACGACCGACGCGTGCCGCGCCTACATGGAGCAGGGCAAGCAGGTGCCGGCGGGGCTCGACGACGAGATCGCGTCTCACATCGAAGCGCTCGAGCAGCGCGCCGGCAAGCGCTTCGGCGACCCGGGCGATCCACTGCTCGTGTCGGTCCGCTCCGGGGCCGCCGTCTCGATGCCCGGGATGATGGACACGATCCTCAACCTCGGCCTGAACGACGTCGCCGTCGCGGGGCTTGCCTCCTCGACCGGCAATCCCCGCTTCGCCTACGACTCCTACCGGCGCCTGATCCAGATGTACGGCGAGGTCGTAGACGGAGTGGAGGGACACCGCTTCGAGCAGCCGCTCGCCGACCTGAAGCGGGCGAAGGGCGTCCGACAGGACGTCGACCTCGACGCCGACGATCTGGGCGCCCTGATCGACACCTTCAAACAGGTCTACGAGGACGAGGTCGGCGGCCCGTTCCCGCAGGATGCAAGGGCGCAGCTCGCCCGCGCCGTGCGGGCCGTCTTCGACTCCTGGGACTCGCCGCGCGCCCAGGTCTACCGGCGCACGTACGAGATCCCCGACACGCTCGGGACGGCCGTGAACGTCGTTCAGATGGTGTTCGGCAACATGGGTGAGGGCTCCGGCACCGGCGTCTGCTTCAC
>JBKJML010000267.1:0-5063 GCA_046596415.1 Gaiellaceae bacterium
GGGCACGCCGCGTAGGACTCGCAGAGGCGCCGCCGGGCGACAGGACGCTGGCCCATGCGAGTGATCGTGTATGTTCCCTGAGTGGCTACTGCACCTGTTCGGGCTGGGATTTATGCCCGGACAGGTGCAGTAGCCACTCAGAGAACATACACGAACACTCGCATGGGCCAGCGTCCTCTCGCCCGACCGCCCTCAATCGTTAAACCGCGGCTCGCTCCGCTGTGACGAACCGCAGCTCGGGCACCCGGTCGAGCTCGCCGACGTCGCGCGCCATCTCGAGGAAGGTAAGCAGGCCGGCTCGCTCGCGCGGGCCGAAGGAGTAGCGCAGCTTCTCGAAATAGCGGGCGAGGAAGCCGGCCGGGTAGCCGTACCGCTCGCTGGAGTCGTACGCGAGCTTTTCGGGCTCCGCTCGCGCGAGCCGGACCGAGGTGACGAGCGCGTCCTCGAGCTCGAGCAGCCCCTCCGCGAGCGGCTCCGGGCAGGCCCACACCGCGAACACCATCGGGAGGCCGGTGCGCTCGAGCCAGAGGCGGCCGAGATCGTGGTGTGGCGTCGGGTCCTCGAAGGCGGACTTGAGCGCGGCGTCGCCGATCAGCAGCGTCGCGTCGGCCTCCTCGCCGAGCGGCACCTGCGCCGCCTCCGGCAGCAGCACCTTCGTCAGCACAACCGAGGTCGCCGACTCCGGAGTGACCGCCACGGAGCGCACACGCTCGAGCGGTACCTTCGAGACGAGCTGGATCGAATCGACGGCACCCTCCGACGAGACGCACAGGCGCGGCAGGAGGCGCAGCGTGTCGGCGTTTCGGGCGTACTCGATCGACGAGATCGGGGCGACATCGATCTCGCCGGCGACGAGCCGCCGGTTGAGGTCGGTCGGGACGCCCGTCACCTCTTCCACCTCGGGCTCGAGCCCGTAGAAGACGGGGGCCATGTTGACGTAGGAGATGCGACCGAGCCTGAGCATCAGCTCTTCCGCTCGACGACGGCTTCGGCGAGCGCCTCCAGCTCGTCACGGCGGAGCGCGCCGTTCAGGTTCCGGCGCGCCTCGTTCGCGTAGTCGAGCGCCACCGTCCGGGCGCGGTCGAGCGCTCCGGTCGCCGCGACGCGCACCAGGACGCCGCCCAGCGGCCCCCCGGCGAGCGCAGCACGGACGACGTCGTCGTCGCGCGCCGCGAGCAGCAACGGCAGGGTCGGCGTCCCCTCCCGCAGATCGGTGCCGGGGATCTTCCCGGTCTCCGCCGAATCGCCGGCGCAGTCGAGAATGTCGTCGGCGATCTGGAAGGCGATGCCGAGGTTGAGCCCGAAGCCCCCGAGCCTCCCGCCCGAGCCGAGCGCGCAGGCGGCCTCGAAGAGCTTGCCGGTCTTTAGCGTGCAGCGCTCGATGTAGGCCTCGACGGTCGTCGCAGGATCGTTGCGCTGACGACGCTGAAGCGCCTCCCCGCGAGCGAGACAAAGCGAAGCGTCGGCCAGGATGCGCACGCCCGCCAGATCGCCCTCGGCGGCGAGCACCGCGAACGCACGGGCAAAGAGGAAGTCGCCGGTGGCACGGGCAACCGCAGCCCCGTGGGCCGACCAGGCGGCAGCATGGCCGCGCCGGACAGCGGCGCCGTCGATCAGATCGTCATGGACGAGCGTCGCCATGTGAACGAGCTCGACGGCGACGCCGGCGGCGACCGGCGGCGGTGCGTCGGGCGAGGAGGAGAGATACGCGAGCACCGGCCGCAGGCGCTTGCCGCCCGCAGTGAGCGCATCGCGACCGGCGACCGCCACGACCCCCGGGTGAGAAGCGACTTCGTGCTGGAGCCGCTCCTCGACGAGGTCGAGGTACTCGTCGAGGCCAGGCGCGGCGCGGACCACGCCGATCGCGCTCACGCCTTCGCCCCCAGGTGCCGCGCGACGATCCCGCCCGCCACGAGCTCGTACCGGACGTCGGCGAAGCCTGCCGCACGCATCAGCTCGGCCAGCTCCTTGGCCGGCGGGAACCGTTTGACGCTCGCTGGCAGGTAGGTGTAGGCGGAGCCACCGGGAAGCAGTTTGCCGAGCAGCGGCACGACGCGGTCGAACCAGAACGAGTAGAAGACCCGCACCAGGCCCTTCGGCCGGGTGATCTCAAGGATCCCGACGCGGCCGCCCGGCTTCAACACGCGGTACAGCTCGGCGAGTGCAAGCGGCAGATCAGCGACGTTCCGCACGCCGAACCCGACGGTCGCCGCTTCGAAGGTCGCCTCCTCGAACGGCAGCGCGAGCAGGTCGCCCTGCACCCAGTCGATCACCGTGTCCTTGCGGCGCGCGCGCTCGAGCATCCCGGCTGAGAAGTCGAGCCCCACGACCGAGCCGCCGGCCTTCCTGGCGATGATCGCGAAGTCGCCGGTGCCACAGCAGGCGTCGAGGACGCGGTCGCCACGCCTGACGACCTGACGCACCGTCGCGCGGCGCCAGCGCTGGTCGAGCCCCGCGGTCATGACGCGGTTCATCACGTCATACACGGGTGCGATCCGGTCGAACATGGTGCGGACGCCCTCCGGCGGCAGCAGGCCCGCCTCGTGCGTCACTGGCCCCACCGCTGCACGAGTGCTTGGTCGAGGCCGAGCTGGTCGAGGATGCGGCCGACGACAAAGTCGACGAGGTCGTCGATCGTCTCCGCGCCGTGGTAGAAGCCCGGTGCCGCGAAGACGATCGTCGCGCCCGCTCGCTTCAGCGTCGTCAGGCCTTCGAGATGGATCAGCGAGAGCGGCGTCTCACGCGGGACGAGCACGAGCTTGCGCTCCTCCTTGAGCGCGACGGACGCCGCACGGTGGATCAGGTTCGCCATCGCGCCGGCGGCGATCGTGCCGACGGTCGACATCGAGCAGGGGCAGATCACATACGCGTCGACCTTCGCGGAGCCGCTCGCATACGGGCTCTTGTAGTCGTTGATGCCATAGGTCGTGACCCCGTCGACGCCCTCGGTCAGCCGGGCGAGCACCTCCTCGCGCGGCAGCGACGGGTCGCCGTAGAGCTCCGTGCCGCACACCTCGACGCCCGCGGCGGACGCGGTCAAGCCGACCTCGCAGCCCGCCTCGCCGAGCGCGCGGAGCAGGCGGGCGGCGTACGGAGCGCCGGAAGCGCCGGTTACGCCGAGAAAGACGCGCACATCATCCCTTTGGGCCCTTGGAGGCCTCGAGGAACGTGGCGAGGGATTTGAGCATCTCGTTCGAGTACGACGCGAACTGCGGCATCGCCGAGCCCGGAGTGACGCAGCTCGGACACTTCAGGTGGTCGATCTGGAACTGGATCCCCTTGTTCTTCGCGCCCTCGGCGGTCAGGTCGGGTGCGCCGAGATTCGACGCGCCGGCGCCCAGGTACACGTGGCAGTTGAGGCAGCCCGCCTCCGCGAAGAGCGTCGCACCGGCGATTGCGACCTTGTCGTTCTCGAAGCCCTGCTTCTTGGCCCATTCGGGCACGGCCTGCTTGACCTCGCTGCCGAGCGACTCCTTCGCTGTCGCGCCCTTATACGTCAGGACGCCCATCGAGATCACAACGAGGATCGCGGCGACGATCGCAACCGGGCGGCGCAGCAGCCGGCGCTCGCGGCGCAGGTCAATGAACGGCAGCGCGATCAGCAGTACGAGCAGGATCGTCGGGATCCCGACCGTGCCGAGAAACACCGTCTCCGGCCACTTGAAGATCCGCAGCAGATAGAAGAGGAAGTAGAAGTACCAGTCCGGGCGGGGGACGAAGTTCGTCGTGCCCGGGTCGGCCTCCTCGGTGTAGAGCGGTCCGAGCCAGCCCGGCTTCGTCCCGTCCGCGGTCTCGTGCCAGACGACCGTGAGCCCGATGATCACGGCCACGACGACGAGGCTCATCACCGTGTCGTGGAACATGCCGTGCGGGAAGAACGGCTTCCCCTCGTTCTTGACGTCCTCCTTGTAGCGCGCGAACTGGGCGCGGCGCTCCTGGATCCGGCGGCTCACTCTGCCTTCCCTCCGCGCCCGCCCGGACGGACGAGGCCCTCGCGGCCGGTGGCGGGCCGCTCGACCCGCTCACGGCCGGCGGCAGTCGCCGACCAGGGCGGCGAGGTGACCCCGAGCCGCGTGACGAGGTAGAGGTGGAAGCCGATCAGGCCCATGATCGCACCCGGCACGACGAGCATGTGGAGCGCGTAGAACTTGCTCAAGGTGTCCGTGCCGATATCGGCGCCCCCAGACAGGAACTGCGCGATGAAGGGGCCGAGGAACGGCGCCGTGCCGTTCAGGTTGATCCCGACGACCGTGGCCCAGTAGGCCGTGTCGTCCCAGGGGAGCAGGTAGCCGGTGAAGCCCTCCGCCATCCCGAGCACGAGCAGCAGCACGCCGATGATCCAGTTCAGCTCGCGCGGATACTTGTAGGCGCCGAACAGGAAGACGCGTGCCATGTGGAAGAACATCAGGATGATGAAGACGCTTGCGCCCCAGCGGTGCATGCCGCGAACGAGCCAGCCGAGCGTCACCTCGTTCGTGATGTGCTTGATCGAGTCGTAAGCCGAGTTGGGATCGGGCTTGTAGTACATCGCGAGCACGACGCCGGTCACGGTCTGGACGAGGAACGCGGTCAGGGTCGCGGACCCGAGCGTCTGCATCCAGTTGATGTCGTGCGGGACCTTGCGGAAGAGGAAGTACTTGATCCCGCCGACGAGGCCGGAGCGCTCGTCGAGCCAGTCGAGCGGGTAGGCGGCCATCGCCTCAACCTGCTTGCGCCGCTCTGATTTCTTCGCCATCGCGTTAGCTCCCGGGCACCGGGATCGGGTACAGCCAGGACTCGATGCCATCGACGTGCACGCCCGGTACCGCCTTGCCGAACTTGCGGATCCGCGCCTGGGCGCCCTGACCCTCGACGTGGGAGACGCTGTAGAACGAGCCGAGCCAGACGCTGCCGTTCTTGATCGAGTACTCGGCGCGGTCGAGCGCGCGGACGGGCGGGCCGGCGGTGCGGTTGCCCTCGGTGTCGTACTGGCCGCCGTGGCACGGGCAGCCGAAGCCGGCCGGCTGGCTCGGCGTCAGCTCGACCTTCGTGTCGCCGTTCTTGGCGCCGTCAACCTTGTCGTC
>JBKJML010000027.1:0-5255 GCA_046596415.1 Gaiellaceae bacterium
TCGTCAACGGCACCGGCCGCTCGGTCACGAACGTCTCGGTCAGCGGCTCCAACGCCGTCCTGACGCTCGCCTCGGCCGTCCTGAACGGCGACGTCGTCACGGTCGCCTACTCCGGCACCGCGATCGTCGACCGCGCCGGCACCGCCGCCGCGACGTTCGGCGCCGCGGCCGTCACGAACTCGACCGCCAACCAGCTCCCCTCCACCCCGTCGAGCCTCTCGCCCGCCGGCGGCGTCCGCGCCGACTCGACGACGCCGACGCTCGCAGCGACGTTCTCCGACCCGGACCCGCTGAACACCGGCCGGATCGACTTCGAGGTCTGCGCCGACGCGGGCTGCTCGACCGTCGTCTCCAGCTTCTCGTCGGCCACCGGGCTCGCGAACGGCGCCTCGGGCTCCGCCGCCGTCCCCGGCGCCGCGTCGCTCGCCGACGGCGTCACCTACCACTGGCGCGCCACGGCGGTCGACTCGAACGGCGGCTCCTCCTCGGCCACCGCCACGCGCTCCTTCACGGTCGACACGACCGCGCCGGCCGTCGTCACCCGCGTGATCGCCGGCAACCTCGTCACGATCACCTACGGCGAGGCGCTCGCCGGCGCGCCCGGAAACGGCGACTACACGGTCGTCCTGAGCGGCTCCGGCAACGCAGTCACGAACGTGTCGGTCGCCGGCTCGGCCGTCACGCTGACGCTCGCGACCGCCGCGCAATCGGGTGCCACGGCCACCGTCGCCTACTCCGGCTCGGCGCTCCGCGACACGGCGGTCACGACCGGGAACGCGGCAGGCACGTTCACCGCCGCCGCCCTCGACAACCAGACCTCGAGCGTCGATCCGAGCGTCCCGGCGCACGTCTCCCCCGCCGCCGCCGCGTTCGTCCCGACCGCGACGCCGACGCTGACCGCAACGTTCAGCGACCCGGACTCCTTCAACACCGGCAAGGTGAACTTCCGCGTCTGCGCCGACAGCGGCTGCTCGTCGGTCAGCTCGACCTTGTCGTCCGCAGCGGGACTCGCCAACGGCGCGAACGGCTCCGCCGCCGTTCCCGGCGCCGCCAACCTGGCCGACGGCACGACCTACTACTGGCAGGCGCAGAACGAGGACAACACCGCCCGCACCTCGGCGTTCTCCGCCTCGCGCGCGTTCACGGTCGACCTGGCCCGCCCCGTCTCGTCCCTCGCGGCGCCTACCGCCGCCGCGATCCTGCGCACCGCCACCTGGAGCGGCTCGATCTCGGGCACCGCGAGCGACGCTACCGCCGGCGTCACGGGCGTCGACATCTCGATCCGGCGCGTCGCGGGCGGCCTCTACTGGGATCCGGCCGCGAACGCGGGCGCCGGTGGCTTCACGAGCGCCGTCGAGCTCTTCCTGCCGGCGACGGGCACGACCTCCTGGTCGCTCTCCTTCCCCGTGGCCCGCTTCACGGCCGACGGCCAGTACACGGTCGCTACCCGCGCAACCGACGGCGCCTCGAACCAGCAGACGACGCTCGGCAGCACGACCTTCACCTTCGACGCGACCGCGCCGACGAGCTCGATCGCCGTCCCGTCGGCCGCCGCCTACAACACGGCCGGCTGGAGCGGGTCGATCTCGGGCAGCGCGGCCGACACCGCGAGCGGCGTCGCGTCGGTCTCGGTCGAGGTGCGGCGCGTCGGCGACTCCCAGTACTGGAACGGGAGCGCCTGGCAGGCCGGCCAGGTCGCGCTCACCGCGTCCGGCACGACCTCCTGGAGCGTCTCGCTCGCCGCGGCCGCGCTGAACGACGGCGGCTCCTACCTGATCACGAGCACGGCGCTCGATGCCGCGGGCAACGCGCAGTCGTCGCCCGACACCCACACCTTCGCCTACGACACGACCGTGCCGTCGAGCGCCGTCGCCACCCCGGCCGCCGGCGCCTACAACGTCGCGGGGTGGCCCGGCAGCCTCGCCGGCAGCGCCGCCGACTCGGGCTCGGGCGTCGCCTCGGTCGCCGTCTCCGTCCAGGCGCCCTCCGGCCTCTACTGGGATCCGGCCGCGAACGCGGGCGCCGGTGGGTTCACGAGCGCGATCGAGCTCTACGTCACGACGACCGGCACCACGAGCTGGAGCTACACGCTCGCCGCCGCGAAGCTCGACGCGGACGGCACCTACGTCGTCCACAGCCGCTCGACCGACGCCGCCAGCAACCAGCAGGGCGCCGTCGGCAGCCGCACCTTCACCTTCGACGCCACCGCCCCGGCGAGCGCCGTCACGTTCCCGGCCGCGGGCGGCAGCTACAACGCAGCCGGCTGGACGGGCACCCTCGGCGGCACCGCCTCCGACGCCACGAGCGGGGTTGCCACGGTCGCGCTCGAGCTCAAGCGCCTCGGTGACAACCAGTACTGGAACGGCTCGTCCTGGCAGGCGGGAGCGACCACCGTCGCCGCGACCGGCACGACGAGCTGGAGCTACGGCCTCGCCGCCGCGGCGCTCGCCGACGGCGGCTCCTACCGCGTCTCCGCGACCGCGACCGACGCGGCCGGCAACGCGCAGGGCGCCGCCACCACGGCCACCTTCGCCTACGACACGACGGCGCCGTCGAGCAGCATCGCAACGCCCGCCTCCGGCTCGTTCAACACCGCCGGCTGGCCCGGCTCGCTCGCCGGCTCCGCCTCGGACGCCACCTCCGGCGTCGCCTCCGTCTCCCTCGAGCTGACCCGCTCGAGCGACGGCCGCTACTGGAACGGCTCCTCGTGGCAGGTCGGCCAGGCCGCGTTCGCCGCCTCCGGCACCACGAGCTGGACCAGCGCGCTCGCCGCCGCCTCGCTCACCGACGGCTCCGGCTACACGCTCTCCGCAACGGCGACCGACCTCGCCGGGAACGTCCAGGGCGCCGCCGCGACGCGCAGCTTCACCTACGACACGACGGCCCCCGTGACGACGATCGGCACGAAGCCGTCCAACCCGAGCAACGTCGCCGCACCGACCTTCACCTTCTCGTCGAACGAGGCGGGCTCCACCTTCCGCTGCGACCTCGACGGCGCCGGCTTCGCCGCCTGTGCCTCGCCGAAGACGCTCTCGGCGCTCGCCGACGGCTCGCACACGCTCGCCGTCGAGGCGACCGACGCGGCCGGCAACGCCGACGCGACGCCCGCCAGCTACACATGGGTCGTCGACGCCACCAACCCGACCGGGTCGCTCACCGCACCGGCCGCGGCCGCCGCTATCAGCGGCACCGTCGCCGTCACCGCGAGCTCCGCCGACGGCGGCTCGGGTGTCCTCGACGCCGAGTTCCAGTTCCTCCACCCGGTCAACGGCTGGACGTCGATCGGGACCGACACCTCGGCTGTCGGCGGGTACAGCGTCTCGTGGGCGACGACCGGTGTCACCGACGGTAACTACGACCTCCGCGCGATCACGCGCGACGTGGCCGGCAACTCGTTCACCTCCGCGTCCCGCACGGTCACCGTCGACAACACGGCGCCCGTACTCACTCTCAACGCCCCGGCAGTGGTCAACACCTCGAGCACCGACCCGGCGACGATCGGCGCGACCGCGACCGACGCCGGTACAGGCGTCGCCACAGTGCTCTTCGAGCAGTGTCTCGCCGCCGGTGCGACGTGCGGGTCGACCCCGTCGGACTGGGTCTCGCTCGGCGTCGACACCACCAGCCCCTACTCCGTCTCTTGGCCGGTGCCGACCGACGGCGACCGCGTCGTCAAGGCGACCGCGACCGACGGCGCGGGCCGCTCGACCTCGCAGACCTCCGTTGTCCGCATCGACCGGACGCGCCCGACGGGCACGATCACCGCACCGGCTGCAGCCGCCGACTTGCGCGCCACCCTTGCTCTCGCCGCGAGCGCGAGCGACAACGCACCCGGGTCGGTCAACACCGTCAGCTTCCAGTACTCGCAGGCAGGCCTGAGCTCCTGGCAGGCGATCTCGACCGACTCCTCGGCGCCGTATACGGCATCGCTCGACACCGTCGCGACCGCCCTCGCCGACGGACTCTACGACCTGCGCGTCTTCACGACGGACGCGGCCGGCAACGCCGAGTCCGCCCCGGCGACAATCCAGGTGCGCGTCGACAACACCGCCCCGACGGGCTCGATCACGGCCCCCACCGGCAGTGCGAACGTCCGCGGCGCAATCACCCTGACGAGCAACTCGGCCGACGGCGGGTCTGGCGTGGACACGGTCGTCTTCGAGACCAAGCCGTCCGCCGGCAGCACGTGGACGGTGCGCGCACCGAGCTGGACGACGACCGGCGTCGCCGACGGCCTCTACGACGTGCGCGTCACGACCACCGACCGTGCCGGCAACTCGCTCACCTCGCCCGTGGTCGGCATCCGCGTCGACAACACCCTCCCGACCGGCTCCGTCACGGCCCCCGCCGCCGCGGCGAACCTGGCCGGCACCGTAGCCCTCGCGAGCGACTCCGCCGACAGCGGCTCCGGCGTCGACACGGTCGTCTTCGAGCAGAAGCCGGCCGCGGGCGGCACCTGGACGGCAGTCCCGGCGAGCTGGAACACGAAGACGGGGGTCGACTCCGTCGCTGATGGCCTCTACGACCTGCGTGTCCGGACGACGGACCTCGCCGGCAACGCCTTCACCTCGGGCAGCACCCAGGTGCGGGTCGACAACACCGCGCCGACCGGCACCCTCACCCTCCCGGTCGCCGGCCCCGCGGGCGGCACGATCTCGCTCGCGAGCGACTCCGCCGACGGCGGCTCCGGCGTCGCGTCTGCCCTCTTCCGCTTCCGCGCCTCCGGCGGCGGCTCGTGGACGGAGATCGCCACCGACACCACCGCCCCGTTCGCCGCTTCGCTCGCCACCATCGGCACCGTCGCCGACGGCGCCTACGAGCTCCAGGTTCGCACCACCGACCGCTCCGGAAATGCCACCGACTCCGCTCTCGTCGCGGTCACGGTGGACAACACTGCGCCGACGACCACCGCCGCCGCCTCGCCGGGCACGCTCAGCAACGCTCCGGTCACGGTGACCTTGAGCGCCGGTGACGGCTCTGGCTCGGGCGTCTCGTTCTCGCAGTACAGCCTCGACGGCGGCACGACGTGGACGACCGGCACGAGCACGATCGTCGCCGCCCCGGGCGACCATTCGAACGACGGCTCGCACGCGATCAAGTTCCGCTCCCTCGACGTCGTCGGCAATGTCGAGGCGACCAAGACGATCACGATCGTCATCGACACGACCGCCCCGTCGGGCACGCCCGGCAACCCGGGCGACTACCTGCGCGGGATCGCTGCTCTGACGTACTCGACGAGCGCGACCGACGTCGCG
>JBKJML010000162.1:0-12814 GCA_046596415.1 Gaiellaceae bacterium
GCTCGAGGAGTTGCGGGAGGCGCTGAACCTCGAGAGCCTGCCGTTGCGGATCGAGTGCTACGACATCTCCAACATCCAGGGGGAATCGGTCGTCGGATCGATGGTGGTATTCCAGGATGCGATGCCCAAGAAGGCCCACTACCGCAAGTTCGCGGTGCGTGGTCAGGCCGGGCAGGACGACTTCGCAGCGATGGCGGAGGTCGTCGCGCGCCGGTTCGCACGCCTTGCTCCTGCAGCGGCGGGTGACGAGTACGACGAAAGCTTTGCCGCGACGCCGAACCTCGTCGTGATCGACGGCGGCAAGGGCCAGCTCTCGGCGGCCCTCACCGCGATGCAGGCCTACGACCTGCCGCGTGTGGCGGTGATCTCGCTCGCGAAGCGGATCGAGGAGGTGTTCGTTCCGGGTCGGCCCGAGCCGATCCTGCTCGACCGGCACGGCGCGGGCCTCCAGCTGCTGCAACGGGTTCGAGACGAGGCGCACCGGTTCGCTGTCGGCTTCCACCGGCAGCGGCGCGAGACGAAGGCGTTCGGCTCGATCTTCGACGAGCTCGAAGGTGTCGGCCCGGCGCGGCGGCGCGCACTGCTCAACCACTTCGGCTCGCCCGAACGGTTCCTCGCCGCGACGCAGGAGGAGCTCGAAGGGGTGCCGGGTCTCCCTGCGAAGACCGCGCGCCGGATCTACGCTCAACTCCACAAGACCGGAGGTGCCTGACCCGTGAGATCGATTCCCCTGTTCGCGCTCGTCCTGCTCGCGCTCGTGGCCGGCGGCTGCGGCTCGTCGGGCAACGACACGGTCGGCACGACCGCGCTGCCGCAGGGGCCCGAGATCCCGGCCGAGCCCGAGGCCGGCAAGGTGCTCGAGGAGTTCGTCCGCGCCGCCGGCCGCCAGGACTCACCGGCGATGTGGAAGCTCCTCTCGCCGTTCTCGAAGGCCCAATACGGCCCCACCGACGGCCAGTTCGCGGTCGGTGCCGGCAAGGAGTTCGGCGCCACGATGGGCGAGTTCGTGCGCAGCGGCGAATGGAAGCTCGTTGTCGCGGCACGCCCGTCGAAGGACTGGGCGGTCGCCGCGATCTCCGGCTACATCGTGACGAAGGGGAAGCAGAGCCACGGCGCCTACGCGACGCCGCTGCGCCAGATCGACGGCAAGTGGTACCTCGAACCGACAGGGACAGTGACGTTCACCCCCGCGACGCCCGACCCCGACCTGCTGTCGAAGGACTTGACACCCTCGATCGGCAGCGAGCTCTCCGCGAACGAGCCGATCCTCGAGTCGGCGATGTGGGTCGACGACACGACGCTCGTCCCTCAACTGGCGGCAGACGAGCTCTTCATCGCCGGCGACGTCGTCGAGCCGATCGAAAAGGGCTGGCATACGGCGGTCACGTTCGCCGACACCCAGTCGAGCGCCGGCGCGAACGCCTTCACCTTCCGGACCGGTTAGGCCCCCGGCTGACCTGACGCGGCGTCCGGCCCGCTGTCGCCGATCGCGCGGCGGAAGCGGAAGGTGCGCAGCGTCAGCCCGATCGCCGAGAAGCCGACGACGACGTTCACCGCAACGAGCGTCACCTTCATGCCGACGCTGAACGCGATCAACTTCGTGCCGGAAACCGCTCCGCGGAACGCGTAGACGATGAACGCCTGCTCCGTGCCGATCCCGGCGGGGCTGATCGGCACGAGTGTCGCCAGGCTCTGCGTCACCTGCACAAGGAACACGTTGCGCGCCGATTGGTTGACGCCGAAGGCGCCGAGGAAGAACCAGATCGCCGTGAACCGGAGCGCCCAGTCGCCCGCCTGCCAGAACGCGACCGAGCGGAGATAGCGGCGCCGGTCGCGCAGGACGACGAGCCCCTGGGCGACGTGGGCGCGGAACTCCTCGACGCGACGACGCGCCCAGAGGATCGTCACGAGGAGCAGCACGAGGAGCGCCGCGCCGATCGCCGCCGAGACGCGGCCGTGGTCGAGGAACCACCGGAAGTCGAAGTTCGGCAGCCTGTGCAGCGCGCCGAAGCTCGGGAGCAACCCCTGCGTGAGCGCCCAGGCGAAGAGCAGTCCTGCGATCACCATGTCGAAGATCGAGAGCACGAGGAGCGTCGCCGCGAGAGCCGGGTACGTCGACCCGGGGACGGCCCGGTGCGCGAGATACAGCCGGACCACGTCACCGCCGCGCGCCGGGATGATCGCGTTGACTCCGACCCCGCCCGCGTACGCGCCGAAGATGCGGTACCAGCGCACCCGTTCCTCCGGATAGGCGGCGGCGATCGCGTTCCGCCAGGCGCGGCTCGTGCAGCACATCTTGACGAGATGGGCGGCGACCGCGAAACCGAGCAGGCGGAAGTCGACCGCCGCCAGGTGGTCGAAGAAGACGCCGATGGCGTCAAGGACGCCGCGCACGTGGGCTGACTAGCGGTCGGCGTCCGGCGCGGAGGCGCCGTCGCCGTCGGGATCCAGGAACGGGTACCGGTAGTCGGTCGGTGGCACGAACGTCTCCTTGACCGTGCGCGGGCTGACCCAGCGGATCAAGTTCCACATCGAGCCGGCCTTGTCGTTCGTGCCGGAGGCCCGCGCGCCGCCGAACGGCTGCTGGCCGACGACGGCCCCGGTCGGCTTGTCGTTGACGTAGAAGTTCCCTGCCGCGTAGCGCAGGCGGCTGCTCGCGGTCGCGATCGCGTCGCGCTCGCGGGCGAAGACGGCGCCGGTGAGGCCGTAGGGAGCTCCGCCGTCGACGAGGTCGAGCGCGTCCTCGTATTGCCCCTCCGGGTAGATGTAGGCGGTGACGACCGGGCCGAAGAGCTCGTCGTGCATCGTGCGGAAGTTCGGATCGCGCGTCTCGATCACGGTCGGCCGGACGAAGAAGCCTTCGCTGTCGTCGTAGTCGCCCCCGACGACGATCTCCGCGTCGGCCGAGGCCTTCGCCTCCTCGATTGCGTCGCGCTGCGTGGCGAATGAGCCGGCGTCGATCACCGCGCCCATGTAGTTCGTGAAGTCGGCGACATCGCCGACCGTGATCCTCTCGACCTCCGAGACGAGCCGCTCGCGCAGCTCCGGCCAGAGGTTCGACGGGATGTAGAGGCGCGACGAAGCGGAGCATTTCTGGCCCTGGTACTCGAACGAGCCGCGCACGATCGCCGCCGCGAGCGAGTCGACGTCGGCGGAAGGGTGGGCGACGATGAAGTTCTTGCCGCCCGTCTCGCCGACGATCCGCGGGTAGTTGCGGTAGCGGTCGATCGAGCCCCCGATCGTCTTCCACATCGAGTGGAAGACGGCGGTGGAACCGGTGAAGTGGACTCCGGCGAGATGCTCGCTCGCGAGTGCTGCAGCGCCGATCTCGGCGCCGGAGCCGTAGACGAGGTTGATGACGCCGTCTGGCAGCCCAGCGGCCTGGAAGAGCCGCATCAGATAGTAGGCGGAGACGGTTGCGGTCGAAGCGGGCTTCCAGACGACCGTGTTCCCCATCAATGCGGCGCTCGCCGGCAGGTTGCCGCCGATCGCGGTGAAGTTGAACGGCGTGACGGCGAACACGAAGCCCTCGAGTGGCCGGTACTCAAGCCGGTTCCAGACGCCGGGCGAGGAGACGGGCTGCTCTTCGTAGATCCGGAGCATGAAGTCGACGTTGAAGCGGAGGAAGTCGATCAGCTCGCAGGAGGCGTCGATCTCCGCCTGGTGCGCGGTCTTCGACTGGCCGAGCATCGTCGCGGCGTTCAGCGTCGTGCGCCAGGGGCCGGCGAGTAGCTCGGCGGCGCGCAGGAACACCGCGGCGCGCTCCTCCCACGGGGTGCGCGACCAGTCGTGGGCGGCCGCCGCCGCGGCGGAGATCGCCCGGTCGACGTGGCTCGCATCGCCCCTGGTCACGTCGGCGAGGACCTGCGCGTGCCGATGTGGCATCACGGCCTGGAAGGTCGTGCCGGTCTCGACGTCTTGTCCACCGATCACGAGTGGAATCGAGAGGCGCTCTCCTTCCAGCTGCCGTACGCGCTCCTGGAGCGCCGCGCGCTCGGGCGAGCCAGGCGCGTAGCCGAGCACGGGCTCGTTGGTCGGAGCGGGGGGACGGAAGCTGCCGGGCGCGGTCACTGCCGTCGATTGTAGATTCGACGGCGTGCGCGTGACGCGACAGGCCTACGAGGTCGAGGAGTGGGGGGTCGGCGAGCTGTGGTGCGCCGACGGCGAGGTGCTCCGGCACGAGTCGCCAGGCGCGTGGGAGCCCGAGGGCGATGACGACGAGCTCGTTGTCCGTCTCCGCTCGTACTTCTCAGGTGCGCGGGTCGCATTCCACGATGTGCAAATCGACCTCGACTGGTGTACGCCCTTCCAGCGCTCCGTCGCCGACGTGCTGCGCGCGCTGCCGTGGGGCGAGGTCGTGAGCTACGGCGAGCTCGCGGCGCTCGCCGGTCACCCGGGCGCGCAGCGGGCGGTGGGCACCTTCTGTGCCGGCAACCCGCTCTTCCTCTTTCTGCCGTGCCACCGCGTCGTCGGCGCCGACGGGATCGGCTCGTACGGATCAAGCGGCGTCGCGTTCAAGCGTCGGCTGCTTCGGCTCGAAGGTCATGCCGCTCTCTGAGGAGCTGCGCCGCGAGCTCGCCGCGATCGCGCCCGCCCGCGGTTGCGACCGGCTCGCCGAGCTCTCGGCGCTCTTCCATTCGGCGGGTAGCGTCCACCTGCTCGGTCGGGGCCGGATCTCGGTCCACCTCGATCTCGGGGGCTCGGCGGTCGCCCGGCGCGCGTTCGCGCTGCTGCGCGAGCTCGGTGTGCACTCGGAGATCAGGACGTACCGCCGGCAGGCGTTCGATCGCGCCACCCGCTACCAGCTCCACGTCGAGGGAGAGCCGCGTGCGCTGGAGTTGCTGCGCGAGGCAGGCGTGCTCGATCGGCGGCTGGCACCGATCGAGCAGCCGCCTGGCCGCGTCGTGGCTCGCGCCTGCTGCCGCGGCGCCTATCTGCGGGGCGCGTTGCTCGGTGGCGGCTCGCTTTCAGGCCCGCGGTCGCCGCACCTCGAGATCCGCACCAGCTCCGTTGCAGGCGCCGAGTTCCTCGCCCGGCTCGCCGCCGCCGGCGGAACGAAGCTGGGAGTGCTCGATCGCGGGCGCCACGCCGTGGCCTATGCGAAAGGGGCCGACGCGATCGAGGCGCTGCTGCTTTCGGCGGGGGCGGGGGACACCGTGCTCGCGTTCGAGGAGCGCGCGGTCGTTGCCGCGTTGCGCTCCGAGGCGAACCGGCTCGCGAACGCCGATCACGCGAACCTCGTGCGAACGAGCCGCGCTGCAGGCGTGCAACTCGACGCCGTGCGCCGCCTGCGGGCTGACGGCCGCCTCGAGCGGCTCGCCGACCCGCTGGGCGAGATCGCCGCGCTGAGGCTCCGCCATCCGGATCTCTCGCTCCGCGAGCTCGCAGCGAAATGCGACCCGCCGGCGACGAAGGCGTCGGTCCAGCGGCGCCTCGCAAAGCTCGTCGAGCTCGCAGCTGACTAAGAGCCTCTAAGAAATCTTGATCGAGAACGGCCTTTCGCCTCAGGCGGCCGGTGGTGAAAGGTGGGCCGGAGGGGAGGCTCCGAGGACGACCCTCCCCTCCGCGAGCCGCGCTCACTAGCTGACGACGGACGGGGTCTGAATCCGTCGTCGGAAGAACACGGAACCCACCGCGAAAAAGAGTACGACATTCCGCGATTGAATTCGGTACCTGAATTTCAACTCGTAACCTGAAGTTAGAAGCTGTTTTCATGGTTGGATCGAGCCCGGCAGGGCCAGTTGGGCCGCCGCGTCGCAGGCGGGCGTTGTAGGTTGCGACGCGTGGACGCGCGGTACACGGAGCTGAAGGAGCGCCTCGGGGAGGTCAACGACCTCGAGCGGGCGAGCAGCTTCCTCGGTTGGGACCAGCACGTGAAGATGCCGCCGGGCGGCGGCGAGGTGCGCGCAGAGCAGTTGGCGACGATCGACCGGCTCGCGCACGAGGCGTTCATCGCGCCTGAGATCGGGCGGCTGCTCGACGCGCTGGAGGGATTCGAGGCGTCACAGCCCTACGACTCGGTCGAAGCGAGCCTGGTGCGGGTCACACGGCGCGACTGGGAGAAGGCACGGCGTGTCCCCTCGGAGCTCCAGGCCGAGATCTCACGCACCTCCGCGCTCGCCTTGCCGGCCTGGGTGGAGGCGCGCAAGACACAGGACTTCGCGTTGTTCCTACCGCACCTGCGCAAGGCGCTCGAGCTGCGGCACCGCTACATCGACTGCTTCGAGCCCACGGGCGACCCCTACGACATCCTCCTCGACGATTTCGAGCACGGCACGACGACCGCGGAAGTCACGACGGTGTTCGAGCAACTGAAGGAGGGCCAGGTACCGCTCGTCGCCGAGGTCGCGGCAACCCGGAACGGGGACGAGCGGCCTGCCCGTGGCGGCCCGTTCCCGATCGAGCGCCAGCAGGAGTTCGAGCTACGGGTGATCCGCGCCTTCGGTTACACCGACGAGAGCTGGCGGCTCGACCCGGCAGTCCATCCGTTCGCATCAGGCATGGGCACCCAGGACATCCGGCTCACGACTCGCTACTTCGAGGAGCACCTGGACGGGCTCTTCGCGACGATGCACGAGTTCGGGCACGGCCTCTACGAGCATGGCCTCGATCAGGCCCTGGAGCGCAGCCCGCTCGCGAGCGGCGTCTCGCTCGGACTGCACGAGTCGCAGAGCCGCATGTGGGAGAACCTCGTCGGTCGCAGCCTGCCGTTCTGGCGTCACTTCTATCCGGCGCTACGCGAGACGTTCCCCGAGGCGCTCGGCCGGGTGGAGCTCGACGAGTGGTTCCGGGCCGTGAACTGGGTGGAGCCCTCGCTGATCCGGGTCGAGTCCGACGAGGCCACGTACAACCTCCACGTAATCCTCCGCTTCGAGCTCGAGCAGGAGATGCTCGCCGGCACGGTCGACCTCGAGGAGCTGCCGGAGATCTGGGACGAACGGATGCTCAGCTATCTCGGCGTCGCGCCGCCGACGGTGGCGCAGGGCGTCCTCCAGGACATGCACTGGGCGATCGGTGCGATCGGCTACTTTCCGACCTACGCGCTCGGGAATGTGATCTCCGCTCAGATCTGGGAGCGCATCGAGCGCGAGCTGCCCGATCTGCCGGCGGCGATCGAGCAGGGGGAGTTCGGCTCGCTCGCCGAATGGCTGCGCGAGAACCTGCACCGCCACGGCCGCAAGTTCACGCCGAAGGAGACGCTCGAGCGCGTCGTCGGCGGCCCGATCGACGCCGAGCCGTATCTGCGGTATCTCCGCAACAAGATGGGCGACTTGTACGGGGTCGCGGTCTAGTACGCCTCGTTAGACTCGCCGCGGCACCGGAGATCAGACGAGAGGGAGAGCATGGCGATTCGGGTGGGAATCAACGGCTTCGGACGCATCGGCCGCAACTTCTTCCGCGCTCAGCAAGAGCGCGGCGCCGACTTCGAGATCGTCGCAGCAAACGACCTCGGCGATCCGGCCACGATGGCCCACTTGCTCCGGTTCGACTCCGTGCTGGGCCCCTTCCAGGGCGAGGTCGAGCTCGCCGACGGTGTCATCCGTGCCGGCGGCAGCGAGATGAAGCTCCTGTCCGAGCGCGACCCGGCGAATCTTCCCTGGGCCGACCTCGGCGTCGACATCGTGATCGAGTCGACCGGCTTCTTCACCAAGCGAGCCGACGCGCAGAAGCACATCGACGCGGGCGCGAAGAAAGTGATCATCTCGGCACCGGCGACCGAGCCCGACCTGACCGTCGTGATCGGCGTCAACGACTCGGAGTACGACCGCGATGCCCACCATGTGATCTCGAACGCGTCGTGTACGACCAACTGCGTCGCGCCGATGGCGAAGGTGTTGAACGACGCCTTCGGCTTCGAGAGCGGCTTCATGACGACGATTCATGCTTACACGAACGACCAGAGCATTCTCGACCTGCCCCACAAGGACCTGCGCCGGGCGCGGGCGGCTGCGATCAATCTGATCCCGACGTCGACCGGCGCCGCCAAGGCGATCGGGCTCGTGTTGCCCGAGTTGAAGGGCAAGGTGGATGGGATCTCGGTCCGGGCGCCGGTGCCGACCGGCTCGATCACGGACTTTGTCGTCACTCTCGGTCGTACCGTGTCGGTCGACGAGGTCAACGAGGCGTTCCGAAGCGCCGCAGCCGGGTCGCTCGAGGGGCTGCTCCAGTTCTCGACCGACCCGCTCGTCTCGTCCGACATCGTCCACTCGCAGTACTCGTGTGTCTTCGACAGCCAGCTCACGATGGCCCACGGCACCCAGGCCAAGGTCTTCGGCTGGTACGACAACGAATGGGGTTACAGCTGCCGGCTGGTCGACCTCGTCGGCAAGCTGCTGTAGCCCCGTGAGGCGGCCGCGCTCCGTCCGGGACGCGCAGGTCGAGGGCAAAGTCGTCCTCGTCCGCGCCGACCTGAACGTGCCGCTCGAAGACGGCCGTGTCGCCGACGACACGCGCATCCGTGCCGCCCTGCCGACGCTCCTGCTCCTGCTCGAGCGTGGGGCGTCCGAGATTCGGGTCTGCTCGCATCTGGGACGGCCGAAAACCGACGCCGACCGGGCGAAGTACACGATGGCGCCGATCGCGGCGCACCTGCGCTCGTTGCTCCCCGACGATCGGGTCGAGGTGCTGGAGAACACCCGCTTCCACCCGGGCGAGACGACGAATAACGCGGGCTTCGCACGGGAGCTCGCCGAGGGGTGCGACCTCTACGTCAACGACGCTTTCGGCTCCGCTCACCGGGCGCATGCCTCGACGGAGGCGGTCGCGCGCCTCCTACCGGCCTACGCGGGGCTGCTGCTCGAACGGGAGCTCGAGATGCTCGGCCGCCTGCTCGGCGAGGTCGAGCGGCCGTTCGTGCTCGTCACGGGCGGCGCGAAGGTCGAGGACAAGCTCGGTGTGCTGCAGCACCTCGGCGGCCGCGCCGACACCGTCATCGTCGGCGGCAAGATGGCCGAGGAGCTGCGCACGTCGAACCCGCTCATGTTCGAGGTGGTGCTGCCGACCGATGTCGTCGCCGCCTCCGGATTCGCCGCCGACGCCGAGACACGCATCACGCCGTTCGACTCCAGGCCGGACGGCTGGCTGGGGCTCGACATCGGCCCCGACAGCCGCCGCGACTTCGCGGCGCGAATCGGCGAGGCGCGCACGATCTTCTGGAACGGCCCGATGGGCGTCTTCGAATGGGAGGCGTTCGCCGGTGGCACCAAGGCCGTCGCGCAGGCGGTCGCCGACGCCGACGCGTACAGCGTCGTGGGCGGCGGCGACTCGGTTCGCGCGATCAACGAGCTCGGCCTCGACGGCGAGGTCTCCTGGGTCTCGACGGGCGGCGGTGCGTCGCTCGAGCTGCTCGAGGGCAAGGAGCTTCCCGGCGTCGCGGCAATCCCGGAGGAGTGACCGATGCTGATCGCAGGCAACTGGAAAATGTTCAAAGGCCCGGCGGAGACGCGCGCCTTCTTCGACGCGTTCGAGCCGCCCGTGGGCGTCGAGACGATCCTCTGCCCCCCGTACGTCTCACTCGCCGCGGCAGTCGAGAGCGGCGCGACGATCTACGCACAGAGCGTCCACTGGGCAGAGAACGGTGCCTTCACCGGTGAGATCTCCGCTTCGATGCTGCGCGAGCTCGGGGTGGCGGGCGCGCTCGTCGGTCACTCGGAGCGCCGCCAGTACTTCGGCGAGACCGACGAGACCGTGAGGCTGCGCGCCCAGGCGGCGCTCGACGCCGGGCTCGGTGTGATCGCCTGCGTCGGCGAGCTCGAAGACGAACGCGAGCGCGGCGTCACCGAGGACGTGCTCCGCCGGCAGGTGGAAGCGCTGCCCCGCGACGAGCGACTGGTCGTCGCGTACGAGCCTGTGTGGGCGATCGGCACCGGGCGCTCAGCGACGCCGGAGCTGGCCGAGGAGGCGCACGCCTTCATCAAGTCGATCCTCGACGTGCCGGTGCTCTACGGAGGCTCGGTCAAGCCGGAGAACGCTGCCGAGCTCTGTGCGCAACCCTCGATCGACGGGGCGCTCGTTGGTGGCGCGTCACTCGATCCCGATTCTTTCGCCGCACTGTGCCGGGCTGCTTCCCACTCGTAACGCTCGTTGTTCTCGACGGCTGGGGGATTGCACCCCCTGGCCCTGGGAACGCCGTCGAGCTCGCCGCTACGCCGGTCTTCGATCGCCTCTGGCGCGACTATCCACACACGCAGGTCGCCGCCTCCGGTGAGGCAGTCGGCCTCCCGCCAGGGCAAATGGGGAACTCGGAGGTCGGCCATCTGACGATCGGGTCCGGCCGGATCCTCTTCCAGGACCTGATGCGGGTGAACGCCGCGATCCGGGACGGCTCGCTGTTCGAGAACGCGGCACTCATCGCTGCCTGCCGGCGCGCGAAGGCGCGCGGCGGCGATGTCCACCTGCTCGGGCTCGTGTCGCAGGGCGGCGTCCACTCCCACATCGACCACCTCCGTGCGCTGCTCGAGCTGACGAAACGGGAGGGGATGGAGGAGCGCACCTGGATCCACGCCTTCACGGATGGGCGCGACGTCTCGCCACCCGCAGCGAAGGCCGATCTCGCCACGCTCCCGGCCGAGCGGATCGCGACGGTGATCGGGCGCTACTACGCGATGGACCGCGACCAGCGCTGGGAGCGGACCGAGCAGGCGCTCACAGCGATCATCGCGGGCGAGGGTGCCACGGGGGCCTCGCCCGTCGCGGCGCTCGCGGAGAGCTACGCGGAAGGGATCACCGACGAGTTCGTCAAGCCGGTCATCCTCCGTGATCGGCCACGGCTCGGCCCGGCCGACGCCGCGATCTTCTTCAACTTCCGGCCTGACCGGGCGCGGCAGCTCTCGCGCCAGCTCCTCGCCGCCGGTATCGACCTGACGACGTTGACCCGCTACGCCGACGACCTCGATTGTCCGGTCGTCTTCGCGGAGCAGAAGGTCGCCTGGACGCTGGCAGAGACACTCGCATCGCACGGCCGCAAGCAGCTCCACGCGGCCGAGTCGGAGAAGTACGCGCACGTCACCTACTTCTTCGACGGCGGCTTCGAGGAGTCGTGGCCGGGAGAGGAGCGGCTGCTCGTGCCTTCGCCGCGCGACGTGGCTTCCTACGACCTCAAGCCGGAGCTGGCGGCGAGCGAGCTGGCGGCGCGCTTCGCGGCCGAGATCGGCAACGGCTACGCGTTCGGGGTGATCAACTTCGCGAACCCCGACATGGTCGGGCACACGGGCGTCCTCCAGGCGGTCGTGGCGGGCGTCGAGGCGGCCGATGCCGGCCTCGGCCGTGTCGTCGCCGCGGTGCATGCGGCGGGCGGGGTTTGCCTCGTCACCGCCGACCACGGGAACGCCGAGCACATGATCGAGCCGGACGGGAGCCCGCACACGGCGCACACGACGAACCCGGTGCCGCTCGTGCTCACGACGGTGGCCGGCAGGCTGAGGGAAGGCGGCGGCCTTGCCGACCTCGCACCCACCGTACTGGGGCTTTTGGGCCTCGACCGACCGGCCGAGATGACCGGCACGAATTTGGCCTTTTTGTCCGAATAGGCGCTACACTGCGGCGACTTGTCGTTGCCCCAGCCAGATCTCGGCGTTCTGCGGAAGGCACAGCGAGGCGATGAGCGCGCCTTCTCGCTCATCGTGCGCGCGTACGAGATCCCCGTCTTCAACTACGTGCTGCGGCTCGTCGGTGACCGCTCACTCGCTGAGGACCTGACTCAGGAAGTCTTCCTGCGGGTCTACCAGGGCCTGCCGAAGTTCTCGCTCCGCTCGAAGTTCACCACCTGGATGTTCCAGGTGACGAAGAACCGCGTGCTCGACGAGCTGCGCGCGATCGAGCGCCGCCCGCGCGCGACCGTCGCGCTCGACGACATCCCGCCGCTCGAAGTGATCGACGCGCCGTTCGAGCGTGTCGAGGCGATCGACGCCGTCTGGCGTGCGATCGAGGCTCTGAACGTCGACCTGAAGATGGCGCTGCTCCTCCGCGATGTCGTCGGGCTCTCCTACACCGAGATCGGCGACTCGCTCGAGATCACGCTCGCCACCGTGAAGTGGCGGATCTATAAGGCGCGCGAGGAAGTCCAGCTCGCGCTCGCCCGCGAGGGGATCACTTTCAGCTCGAGCGCGAAGCCGCAGAAGACCGCGGTCGCGGGCACCACCGCCCCGCCCGCGTAGCGACCCTGCCCGACGGATTGTCGGCGGGAGCGCAAGTTTCTCGCCCGCAGGGCCTCTAGCTGGGTGAACCCCCGACAAGGAGCGTTTTCCGTGTTGAGAAAAATACTCGTGCTGCTGGTAGCGATCGTCGGCCTGACGGTCGCCGCATCGCCCGCCTCGGCGGCCGGCTTCAAGGGCGTCATCGTGGCGAAGGACTCCAGCCGGAGCGCCGTCGCCGTCGCCTCCGCAAACGGTGCGATCCACACGTTCCGCTCCGCGAAGGCTCCGGGCCTCCGCGTCGGCCAGCGCGTCTCAGCTTCGGGCTCGAGGCTCGGCGACGGCACCTATCGTGCAGCGACGCTGCGCGTCACCGGCCAGGCGAAGACGACGCGCATCCGTGGCGCGGTCGTGCGCTACCAGCGGGCACAGCAGCGGCTGCTGGTCGCCGGTGGCTCTTCGACCTTCGCGGTTCGGACACGCACGTCCGCCCGTGCGCTCGCGTCGAGAGGTGACGACACACCGAAGCCCGGTGACCAGATCGTCGCGACCGTCAACGTCTCGAGCGGCACGCCGCAGGCGACGACGATCACGACGCTCGGCCATCTCGGCACGCTCGAGGTCGAGGGCATCGTGACCAAGCTCGGCGCGGGCAGCATCGAGCTCCTCGTCGCGAAGTCCGG
>JBKJML010000221.1:0-18658 GCA_046596415.1 Gaiellaceae bacterium
CGTCATGGCCGTGTGCCGCTGGCCGCGGTCTACGGAGTGATCGCTCAGGAACGGTTGAGGTGCTCGGCCCACGGGACGAGCAGCCGCTCGATGATGACGATCGCGTAGAAGAGCACGATGCTCATCACGGCAAGCACCAGCATCGCGCCGAACGCGAGCGACGTATTGACATTGGAGCCGGAATTGACGATCACCCAGCCGAGCCCCTCCGAGGCGCCGACGAACTCGCCGATCACGGCCCCGATCACCGCGAGCGAGATCGCGACCTTGAGGCCGACAAAGACCTGCGGCAGCGCCCACGGGAACCGGAAACGGCGGAACGCCTCCCAGCGGCTCACGCAGAGCGAGCGGGAGAGCTCGACGAGCTCCGCGGGCGTCGAGGCGAGGCCGGTCGCGGTGGAGATCACGACGGGGAAGACGCAAAGCAGGAAG
The DNA here is from genome assembly GCA_046596415.1 of Gaiellaceae bacterium. Taxonomy (GTDB): domain Bacteria; phylum Actinomycetota; class Thermoleophilia; order Gaiellales; family Gaiellaceae; genus JBKJML01. The sequence continues at coordinate 433 of JBKJML010000221.1, forward strand.
CTGACGGCGATCTTCGGGCCGTAGCCGAAGCCCATCCAGAGGATCAGGATCGGCGCGATTGCGATCTTCGGCACCGCGTTCAGCCCGAGCAGGATCGGGTAGACCGTCCGCTCGAGTAGGCGCGAGGAGGCAATCCCGATCGCGATCGGGATCCCGATGACGACCGCGAGCCCGAAGCCGGCGAAGCTCTCGAGGAACGTCACCCAGGTCTGGCGGGGTAGCAGGGCCCGGTTGTCGATGAGGGCCTGCCCGACGTCCTCCGGCGAGGGAACAAGCCACACGGGCCAGTCGAAGACCCGCACAGCCGCCGCCCAGAGCAGGACGAGCGCCACGAACGTCACGAGCGGGCCGGCCCAGTCCACCGCGTGCCGCCTCACCCCCGTCACGCCGCCTCGTTCGCGTGCCGCTCGAACAGGAGCTCGCGCACCTCGTCGGTCGCCGCCTGGACGCCGGCGTCGCGCTCGACGCTCGAGAAGTCCCGCGGCCTCGACGCGTCGACGACGATCTCGCGGGCGACCCGGCCCGGCCGCGGCGTCATCACGATCACCCGGTCGGAAAGCACCACCGCTTCCTGGATCGAGTGGGTGACGAAGACGATCGTCTTGCGGTGCTCGCTCCAGATCCGCTGGAGCTCGAGCGAGAGGTCCTCCCGCGTTAGCGCGTCGAGCGCGGCGAACGGCTCGTCCATCAGCAGCACCGACGGGTTCGAAACGAGCGCCCGACACATCGCGACGCGCTGCTGCATCCCGCCGGACAGCTCCCAGGGCGAGCGCTTCTCGAAGCCGCCGAGACCAACCACGTCGAGGAGCGACTGCGCCTCGACACGGGCCGCAGCCACGTCCCCGCCCGCCACCTCGACGGGCAGGAGCACGTTCTCGAGCACAGTTCGCCACGGCAGGAGCGCGGGCCGTTGGAAGACGAACCCGACGTCACGGCGCGGGCCGGTGACCGGCTTGCCGTCGATCGACACCTCGCCCCCGCTGGCCGGGATCAGGCCGGCGAGGATCCGGAGAAGCGTCGATTTGCCGCAGCCGGACCGGCCGACGATCGTCACGAACTCGTTCTCGCGCACCTCGAGGTCGATATCAGTCAGGGCGGTGACGGAGGGGCCTTTCCGGGTGTCGAAGATCTTCGACACCCGGGCAGCCCTGATGAGCACCTCGCCGGCTACGGCGTCCCCTTCCTTACCGGCGAGGCAATGGTCGTGTAGAGCTCGCTCGCGGCAATCGGATTCGCGAGCTTGAAGCCGTTGCGGATGATGCTCGCGGTCGACGCCATCTTGCCGGTGTCGATGTAGCCGAGCCCGTAGCCCTTCTGCCGCGTCTGCTTGTTCTGGGAGAAGAACTTCATGATCCGTAACTCCTGCGCCGCGACGATCGGGTCGGCGAGCGCGTTGTACTTCTTGAGGATGTAGCCCGCCGAGCCTGGATTGTCGAGGGCCCAACGAAGGCCCTTCATCAGCGCGCGGTTGAAGCGGCGCACCTCGTCGGGGTTCGCGCGGATCTTGTCCTCGGAGGCGACGACCCCGATCCCGAGCAGCCCCGGCAGCACCTTCGAGTACTTGAAGGTACGGATCTTCTTCCCTCCCGCCGCGCGCGACACGAGCGGCACGCCGACGCTGAACTGGCCGATCCCGTCCACCTGCTTGGCTGCAAGGAGAGCGGGCAATGCGGGCGGCGCCGCGTCGCGGAACGTCACCTTCGAGGCGTCGATTCCGGCCCGCTTCGCATAGAGCGGGAAGAGCACGCGCACGGTGGAACCGGGCGCGTCGGCGAGAGTCTTCCCCTCGAGCTGCTTCGGGGAGGTGATGTTCGACTCCTCGAGCGTGAAGATCGCGGACATCGAGTTCTGGTGGATGACGCTCGTCACGCGCAACGGCAGCTTCTCATTCGCCTTCGTCACGACGAGCGCGCCGATGTCGACGGGCCCGTAGTCGAGCCGGCCTGCTGCAACGAGCTTCATCACGTCGACGGAGCCGGCTCCGGGCGTCACCTTGACTTCGAAGCCCTCCTGCTCGAAGTAGCCCTTCTCGATCGCGACGTAGACGTAGGAGTCACGTCCGAAGTTCCCGAACGAGGTCGCGTAGTTGATCGTCGTCAGCTGCTGCCGGGCGACCCTGGACTGCGCGCCGCCGGCGACGATCGCCGCGCCGACAAGCAGGAGAGCGATGATGAGGGGTGCTGCGCGCTTCACGTGATCGAACCTCCGGTGTCGTTGACAGATCAGGATGTGCTCCAGGCTAGACGCAGTTGCGCCAGGCCCCGTGCGAAGAAGATCGGCTCGCGAACAGGCTCGGCCCCAGAGGCTACGTGGAGCCCGGGAAGCCTCGAGAACAGCAGCGGCAGAGCCACCTGCAGCTCCAGCCGGGCGAGCGGCGCCCCGATACAGAAATGGATGCCCTTGCCGAAGGCGACGTGCTTCGAGTGGTTGCCCCGCGCTAGGTTCAGCTGCGCCGCCGCTTCGAAGACGGCCTCGTCCCGGTTTGCGGAGCCGAAATGCACCATCACCTTGGCGCCCGCGGGGATCGCCGCGCCCCCGAGCTCGACGTCGCGCGTGACCGTCCGGAAGAGGCCCTGGGCGGGCGACTCGAGCCGCAGCAGCTCCTCGACGAGCGCCGGCACGCGCTCCGGGTCGTCGAGCGCGGCGGCAGCCTCCGGGTCGTCGAGCAGGAACAGGAGCGCGCTCCCGATCGCACGCGTGACGGTGACGTGGCCGGCGACCACAAGGTCGAACGGGAGTCCCATCACCGCCTCGGGGGCGAGCGGATCGGCGAGCTCGTCCGCGGCGGCGACGAGCGCCGAGACGAGATCGTCGCCGGGACTCCGCCGACGCTCCTCGCACACGTCCATGAAGTAGCGCTGCATCGCGACGACGCTACGTGCCAGCTCGACCTGCCGCTCGGCGCTGTGGCCCGCCTGCTGCAGCGAAAGCCAGTCCGTGCCGTAGCGGTGTAGCGCCGGCAGGTCGTCCCGGGGGAGCCCGAGCAGCTCACCGATCACACGCAGCGGCAGCGGCCAGGCGAAGCTCTCGACGAGGTCGGCCTCGCCCTCCGCCACGAAGCCGTCGATCAGCTCGTCTGCGAGCTCGCGGATCCTCGGCTCGAGCTCCGCGACCCGCCGCGGCGTGAACGCTGTTGTCACGAGCCCGCGGATCCGGTCGTGCAGCGGCCGGTCGGTGTCGGTGATGATCGGCATCCTCGGCCAGCCCTCGGCAAGAACGGCGTTCACCTCGGACGGCAACTCGTCGGTCGACGAGACGAGCGCCCCGCTGGACGAGAACGTCTCGACATCCTTCAGCACCGCCTGCACGTCCTCGTAGCGGGTGACGACCCAGAAGCCGAACCGGTCGGCGTGGAAGACGGGCGTCCGCTCCCTGGCCGCCGCGTAGGTCGGGTAGGGGCAGCGGTGCTGCTCGGGCGAAAGCGGATCGAAATCGATCGCCGCAGAGGGAGCGTGGTCCACAACGGGCCATTATCGAGCGCCTCCGAAGGCCTGTCGACGGACGCTCGGCGGACGGGCCGAGTCGTGCAGCGAGCGGTTGAGAAGCCGGCCCGAACGGCGCGCGGCGTCAGAGGCCAAGCGCGGCACGCACCGCGCCGACGCGGCGCCGGGAGACCGCGACCGGGTCGGCGACCCCGTCGAGCGCAACCCAGACAGCCCCTTTGAAAGCGGGCACGAACTCACGGACGTGGTCGACGTTGACGAGCGCCGACCGGCTCGCGCGCACAAAGCCCACTGGGACCAGCCGCCGCTCGAGCTCGTCGAGCCCACGCGCCGTCGAGCGGAGGCGCAGGGCGTCGGTGGCGAGCCAGACGATGCCGTCCTCGACCGTGATCAGCCGCACCTGGGCAACGGGCACGATCACGCTCCGCTCGCCACGGACACCCACGAGCCGGCTCGGCGGCGCTCCGGGTGGAGGGACGGCGTAGGACAGCGGCTCGCCGCGGTGCAGATTGCGCTCGACCAGCCGGGCCTCGACCTCGAGGCCGATCTGCGAGAGGCGGGCCGGAACGGCATCCGGGAGCTCGCGCCGCCAGATCGAGACGCCGATCACGCCGAGCGGGCACCGGGATGCGTCACAGACCGCGACGGCGGCGCAGCTCCAGTCCTGGAAGGCGGTGCACCAGTGCTCGAAGCGCCGGACGGTGACGGGGCCGCGCGTCGCGAGCGCCGTCGCGACGCCGGTCGTCCCAACCGACGGCTCGGTCCAGGAGTAGAGCGGGCTCAGGTTCTGCTCGTCGCCGCGCGACGCCGAGCCGGCGTCGCCCCACGCCGAGAGCATCCGGCCCAGGCTGTCGGCGACGACCACGACGCCGCCGAGCGCGATGACGTCGGGCAGGAGGCGCATGGCGGCGGCCCCGAGCTCGGCCGCGGCGACCGACTCCGCGGGGGCGGAGGCGGCCTCAGACGGAGCTGGGAGCGCCCGGTCGCGCGCCGTGTCGACGCTGAACTGGTCGCGGCAACGAACCCACGACTCGACGATCGGGGCGCGCACGCCGACCGCCTCATCGGCCCCGCCGGCGAAGCGCTCCCAGGCGCGCGCGGTTACCCGCTGGCTCGCGTGAAGCCGTCCTTGACGGACGACGGCGCCGCTCATCCGGCGTCTGCTACCGCTCGCGCCGACAGTTCGGCCGTTCGGGGCGGATTGATGGACGGCGCACCCACGACCCTGAACGATAGACGTGTCGATGCCAGCCGTCGAACACCGATTCGTCTCGGCGCGCGGGCTGCGGCTCCACAGCCTCGACTACGGCGGCGGCGGCCGCCCCATCGTCCTCGTCCACGGCGTCGGCGGAACCGCCTGGATCTGGCATCGGGTCGCGCCCGCACTGGCGGCGGTCGGACGCCCGATCGCGGTCGACCTGCGCGGCTTCGGGTTGAGCCAGCGCGCTGCCGCCCACGGCTACTCGACGGAGGATCAGGTACTCGACCTCGTCGCCGTCGCCGACGCGCTCGGCCTCGAGGAGCTCGACCTCGTCGGCTTTTCGTGGGGAGCCCTCGTCGCGCTCTCCTTCGCAGCGCGGGACGCGCGTGTGCGACGCCTCGCGCTCGTCGACATGCCGCCGTCGTCGCCGCTCGGAGAGACTGACGTCAACCCGCTCCCCTACGCGTCCACGAGCTGGGCGGAGGCGGTCGAGGGTGAACGGCGCATCGCCCCACGCGCCACCGAGGAGATGCTTGCGGAGACGGCGGCTCTACTCACGCTGCCGACCGCCGAAGGCGGCTTCGTCCGAGCGATCGACCCATTCTTTCTCGAGCGCTGGCCATTCCGATCGGACGACCACTGGGAGGCGCTGCGCGGGCTCGACCGGCCGCTGCTCGTCGTCCGGGCCGAGCAGAGCCCCGGACTCTCCGTGGACGACGCGGCGCGCATGGTCGCCGAGAGCCCCGACGGGCGGCTCGTGACGATCGCCGACTGTGGCCACCTCGTCCCGGTCGAGCGCCCCGCGGAGCTCGCAGACACGCTCTGCGCCTTCCTCGCCGGGAGCGCCGGATGAGCCGCGGCGTCGCGATCGTCACAGGCGCAGCGAAAGGAATCGGACGCACCTACGCCGAGGCCCTCGCGAGCGACGGGTACGCGGTCGTCGCCGCCGACGTGCTGGACCCGCAGCCCGTCGTGACGGCAATCGAGCGCGCCGGCGGGACGGCGCTCGGCGTCGTCGCGGACGTAAGCGACGAGAGCTCGACACTCGCTCTCGCCGCCGCGACGCTCGAGCGCTTCGGCCGGATCGACGCGCTGGTCAACAACGCCGCCATCTTCGCCAGCATCGTCAAGCAGCCCTTCGACGAGCTCACCGTCGCCGAATGGGACGCGATGTTCGCCGTCAACGTGCGCGGGACCTGGCTCTGCACGCGGGCTGTCGCGCCGACGATGAAGGAGCGCGGCTACGGCAAGATCGTCAACGTCTCCTCGATGACCGTGCCGAGCGGGATCCCGCTCTTCGCCCACTACGTCGCCTCGAAGGGCGCGATCGTGGCGCTGACGCGCTCGCTCGCACGCGAGCTCGGGCCGTGGGGAATCTGCGTCAACTCGATCTCGCCCGACTACGTTCCTCACGATGCCGGCTACGCAGCCCAGCAGCCGGAGATGGCGGCGCTCCTCGCCTCGCAACGCTGCTTCAAGCGCGACATGGAGCCGGGCGACCTCGCCGGCACGCTGCGGTACCTCGTCGGGCCAGGCTCCGACTTCGTCACCGGCCAGGACGTCTGGGTGAACGGCGGCAGGCTCTTCCACTAACCGCCGAAAAGCGCCGGCAGCCGGTCGAGCACTACCCGCCACGCAGCGTGCGTCGGGTCGATCACGTCGAAGTGGTCGGCGCCGTCCACCTCTAGGAGCTCGACTTCGTCCCCGGCGGCGTGCGCGTAGGCGCGGCTCTGGGAGAGCGGCACGATCTCGTCGCGCCCGCCGTGGACGAGGAACTGCGGGACACCGAGCGGCGCGAGCGTGAGCGGATCGGCGATCGCATAGCGGTCGCCCACCTCCTCCGGGCCGCCGCCGAGCAGGTCGGCCACCGCTCCGCGCCCGAGACCGGCGGCGAAGGCGCTCTGGAGATCGGCGACCGGCGCCTGCCCGATCGCGGCCCGCGGCAGCACGACCGGGTCCGCTCCCGGCGCGCCTGCCGGAAGCCGGAGGCGAGCGGCGGCCCAGAGGGCAAGCTGTCCTCCCGCCGAGTGACCGCAGCTCACGACCCTGGAGGCGTCGACCGCCTCGAGCTTCGCGAGGTGGTCGACCGCTGCTGCCACGTCGAGGAACGTCCCGGGCCAGCCGCCGCCCTCCTGCCCAACCCGGCGGTACTCGATGTTCCAGGCGGCGATGCCCAAGGCAGGGAGAGTCGCGGCGAGACCCGTCATCAGCGTCCGATCCCAGCCGTCGCGCCAGAAGCCGCCGTGGATCAGGACGACAGTCGGGAACGGCCCCGCAGCGGCCGGCAGGTGGAGATTCGCGACGTGATCCGGATGCGGGCCGTATCGCAGCGATGGCGCAGCCATTCCGCGAACGATAGAGGGCGGCATAGAGTGGTCACACGCTGCGCCTCCATCAGCGCGAAGGAGCCGGGCGGCCGTCGTCACGGTCACCCAGGCCGCCGGATCGGCGTCCTGCGGCTAGCGCAAGAGCGCCCGACGCATTGCTACCCGCCAGAGCTCGCGCTGCTCGAGAGCAGCGTCGCGGCCGGAGCCGGGCCCGAACGTGGCCCCCGGCCGGAGCAGTGCGCTCACCTCACCGCGGTCGGCCCAGACTCCGACCGCGAGCCCGGCCAGGATGGCGGCGCCGAGCGCCGTCGTCTCCCGTTCGGCCGCCACCTCGACCAGACAGCCGAGCAGGTCGGCCTGGAACTGCATCAGGAAGCCGTTCGCCGTCGCACCGCCGTCGGCGCGGAGCACGCTCGGCGGCACTTCGAGCGCGTCGAGGACGTCCGCGACCTGGAAGGCGATCCCTTCCAGCGTGGCCCTGACGAGCTGCGCGCGCGTCGTGCCGCCGCTGATCCCGCAAACAAGGCCGCGCGCGTCGGCATCCCAGTGAGGCGAGCCAAGACCTGCGAGCGCCGGGACGAAGACGACACCGCCGGACGACTCGACACTGCGGGCGAGCGCCTCCGTCTCGGCGGCGCTCACGATCACGCCGAGCCCGTCGCGCAACCACTGGATCGCGGCGCCGCTCGCGAGCACGGAGCCCTCGAGCGCGTAGCCGCCGCCCGCCGCGACGGTCTTCAGCAGACCCGCCGGTGCCGGGGCACGGTCGTCGCCGACCCCGGCGAGCACGAAGGTGCCGGTGCCGTACGTCACCTTTGCCTCGCCCGCCCCGAAGCAGCCATGGCCGACGAGCGCGGCCTGCTGATCACCGACGAGTGCGGCGAGCGGCAGCGTCGCTCCGAGCAGCGCGGCCTCGCCGACCACCTCCGCGGAACCGTGGATCTCCGGCAGCAGCGAGCGGTCGACGCCAAAGACCGCGAGCAACTCGTCGTCCCAGTCGAGCGCGTCGAGCCCGAAGAGCAGCGTTCGCGACGCGTTCGTCCGGTCGGTGACGTGCCGGGCGCCGCCGGTGAGCCGCCACGCGAGCCAGGAGTCGACAGTGCCGAATGCGAGCTCTTCGACCGGCTCCTCGACGCGCGCGAGCAGCCACTCGAGCTTCGTGGCCGAGAAGTACGGATCCGGTACGAGCCCCGTCCGCTCGCGGATCAGCGCCGCCGGCAGCTCGCGACAGCGCTCGGCGGTGCGGCGGTCCTGCCAGACGATCGCCGGCTGCACGGCCCGGCCGGTGCGCCGGCTCCAGAGCACGGTCGTCTCGCGCTGGTTCGCGATCCCGACCGCACGCAGGTCGGTCGCCCGCAGGCCCGCATCAGCGAGCGCCGCCTCCGCGGCAGCGAGCACCGAACCGACGATCTCGTCCGGGTCGTGCTCGACCCAGCCCGGCCGAGGGAAGCTCTGCGTGAGCGCTCGGTAGCCGCGGCCGAGGACGGTCAGGCTGTCGTCGACGACGAGGCAGGTCGTGCCGGTCGTCCCCTGGTCGATCGCGAGGAGCACGCACGGAAATCTCTCACGCGCGGGCGGTGAGGGCGCGGCCGCTAGTCGCGGTAGCGGAAAACGATCCGGCCACGCGTCAGGTCGTACGGCGACAGCTCGACCTTGATCCGGTCGCCCGGCAGGACACGAATCCGGTAACGGCGCATCTTCCCGGCCACGTAGCCGAGCGTCGCGTGCCCGTTGTCGAGGGCAACGCGGTACATGCCGTTCCCGAGCGCCTCTTCGATCTGGCCCTCGAGCTCGACCTTCTCTTCCTTGCTGCTCATGAGCCTCCCTGGAGAGAGATAAAGACGGGGCGCGCGCCGAACGGCACGCGCCCCAGTTCGTGCTAGATCTGCACGACGTTCTTCGCCTCGGGGCCCTTGGCACCCTCGGCTGCGTCGAACGAGACCTTCGCGCCCTCGGGGAGCGACTTGAAGCCATCGCCCGAGATCGCGCTGTGGTGAACGAACAAGTCCTTACCACCGTCCTCCGGCGCGATGAAGCCGTAGCCCTTCGCGTCGTTGAACCACTTCACGGTTCCTGTAGCCATTGAAAAAACACCTCCTCTACCAACTCACGAACGGTAGATGGAGGCGTTGTGCCGACCAGTTACTCGCTCTGTAATGCTCGAACGGTAGCAGGAGAATGCGCCCCGTAGGGGTGAGCCGGCCGGAACACGTCCCTCGATCGAGGGATCGGCCGAGACTGCAATCCACCGATTGCACCAGAGAAGCCGCTCGCACCTCGAGCGCTCAGCCTGCGGAACCTGTGGACGACGTCGCCCCTCTCCCCCTCGACCGCGCCGGTGAGCGCCGCATCCGCCTGGTCGAGATCGGCGTCGAGGAAGCGCCGCGCGAGGGCGCAGACGCCGTCGTCGAGTCGTACCGCCGGCTCGCGGAGGTCTTCCACGACGTCCTGTCCGAGCAGAGCCTCGACTCGCTGCTCGAGCGGATCGCCGACACGCTCGCCGAGCTGATCCCGTACGAGGCGCTCCACATCTACGAGGCCGACGACGCGAACCGGCGCCTCGTGCCCGCCCACGTCCGCAGCGACTGGGCCGAGGAGATCTTCAGCAACGCACCCGCGTACGGCCAGGGCATCACCGGCTGGGCAGCCGAGCAGCGTGAGCCGGTGCTCGCGAACCAGGCGCACCTCGACCCGCGCGTCGCGTTCGTGCCGGGCACACCGGTCGAGCCCGAAGCGCTGATCGCGGTGCCGCTGATCGCTCGCGGCCAGCTCAAGGGCGCGCTCAACATGTACCGGATCGGCGACGACGCCACCTTCAGCGACGAGGAGTTCGAGCTCGCGAAGCGCTTCGCCGACGCCGCCGCGCTCGCGCTCGACAACGCGCACATTCGAGCGCGGCTCGAGCACCAGGCGAAGACCGATTCGCTGACGGGCCTCTTCAACCATCGCTACTTCCACGAACGGCTCCGCAAGGAGTTGACCCGCGCGTCCGTCTCGCACGAGGCGGTGGCGGTCGTGATGATCGACATCGACGACTTCAAGAAGGTCAACGATGTCTACGGCCACGGGGTGGGCGACCAGGTCCTCGCCGAGCTCGCCGACCACCTGCGCGCCACCGTTCGCGCCACCGACGTCGTCTGCCGGATCGGCGGCGAGGAGTTCGCCGTCATCGTCCCGTCGAGCGAGGTGGAGCACACGCTGGCACTGGCAGGTCGGCTCGCCGAGCGGCTCGACCGGGTCGAGTTCGAGCTGGCCGGGCGAATCGCCATCTCCGTCGGCATCGCTCTCGGGCCCGAGCACGCGGCGAACCCGCGCGAGCTCGTCGCCTGCGCGGAGGCCGCGATGATGACCGCGAAGGCGCGCGGCAAGAACCAGGTCGTGCTCTTCGGCGAGAGCGACAGCGAGCGCCCCGAGGCGAAGACCGTCCGCAGGGAGGACGTCCGCTCGATCGCCCACATGAAGATGCTCCAGTCGCTCGGCGGCAAGATCAACCGGCTGAACGACGTCAAGGAGATCGGCGAGGCGATCGCCAACGAGCTCCGGCTGCTGATCGATTACCACAACTGTCGCGTGTTCATCCGTGACGGCGACGACCTGATCCCGATTGCGTTCTGCGGCGATCTGACCGTCGCCGGCGTCAGCGCGATGGAGGTCCTCGCGATCAAGGTCGGCGAGGGCTTCACCGGCCGCGTCGTCGAGACGGGCGAGCCGTTGCTCCTCCCCGACGCGGCCCAGTGCGAGTACGCGATCGAGCTTGAGGGCACCGAGGACATCGAGGAGTCGATCATCGCCGTACCGCTGAACTCGGGCTCGCACGTGACGGGCGCGCTCGTGATCTCGAAGCTCGGGCTGAACCAGTTCGACGAGGACGACCTGCGGCTGATGGAGGTGCTCGCCGGTCACGCCGCCGTCGCGCTCGAGAACGCGCGCCTGTACGAGGCGCAGCGTCGCGAGGCCGAGTCGGCGACCGCGCTGCTCGAGTTCGGCCGCGAGCTCGCGGGCGCCCAGGGGCTCGACCAGGTGCTGTCGCTCGTCGTCGACGGCGCCGCGCGGATCCTCGCAGCGCCGCACGCCTCACTCTGGCTCCAGGACGCGAACGGGAACCTGCGGGTCACAGCCGCGGTCGGCTACGAGCCGGAAGCGCACGAGCGCATGTTCGAGCGTTCGTTCCCGGCCTCTGCGATCGCGCCGTGGGCGGCGCTGACCGAGCCGTACACGATCTCGCCCGAGGACTATTCGGCCTTCGCCGACCCACCCGAGGGTGGCACGGGCGACTACGCGCTGGCGCCGTTCGTGGTCGACGGCCGCTGGGGCGTGATCGCCGTCGGCAGTAACCGCGACGCGCTCTACAGCGAGCGAGAGCTCGGCGTCCTGGGCGGCCTTGCCCATCAGGCGAAGCTCGCGATCGCCAATGCATCGAGCTTCGCAAGCCTCGAGCGCACGTTCATCTCGACGGTCGAGGCGCTCGCGAACGCCCTCGAGGCCAACGACGCGTACACGTCCTCGCATGCGCGGTGGATCACCGACGCGGCGCTCAAGATCGGCGGCGCGCTCGGCCTCGACGCGAAGCAGTTGAAGCGGCTCGAGCTGGGCGCCCTCTTCCACGACATCGGCAAGATCGGCATCCCCTCCCACATCCTCGCCAAGCCGGGGCCGCTGAACGAGGAGGAGCGCGTACTCATCGAAACGCATCCCGCGCTCGGTGAGCGCATCCTCGCCCCGATCGACCAGCTCGCGGAGGTACGCGGGATCGTCCGTCACTGCCACGAGCGCTGGGACGGGGCCGGCTACCCCGACAGGCTCGCGGCGGAGGCGATCCCGCTCGAGTCGCGGATCATCTTCGCCTGCGACGCGTTCCACGCAATGACGACCGACCGCCCGTACCGCGCGAAGCTTCCCGTCGAGGAGGCGCGCCGCCGCCTCACCGAGGGCGCCGGCTCCCAGTTCGACCCCGAGGTCGTCGAGGTCTGCCTGCGAATGCTCGTCGACCCCGCGACGCGTTAGAAGCCCCGCTCGAGCACGACGTGGTGGGGTGTGCGCAGCACGTCCGACCAGTCGCCCTCCGGGAGATCGTGGTCGAGTTCGCCACGGAGCGCGACTGCCACCGCGACCTCGCCGCCGCGAAGAAACGCGCACGTTCCTGGCCCGGAGCGGAGCGGCTCGTAGGCACCGTCGAACGCCTGCTGGCGATGCCCGCGCAAGGCGAGCACCGTGCGCACCAGATCGAGCTTCGCGGAGGAGCCGGGAGCCGCCAGAGCCCGGCGCCGCGCGTCCCAGTCGACCGGGCGGCGGTTGTCGGGATCGACGCGCGCGAGGAACGGCAACTCGTCGCCCTGGTACAGGTCGGGCACGCCCGGACACGTCAGTTTCAGTAGCACCATGCCGAGCGAGATCCGGGCGCCGTGTTCTGCGAGCCGCTCGGCATAAGCACCAAGCTCCTCATCCACGAGCAGGCCGGCCGCGAACTCCTGCGCTCCCCGCTCCCACTCCTGGTCCGGGTCGATCCAGTTCGTGTTCACTTTCGCCTCGCGCAACGCCTTCTCGAGGTAGACGTCGAGCCGCTCACGTCCCAGCGGCCACGCACCGACCACAGTCTGGAGGATCAGGTACGCCTCGTTCGGGTCGCGCCAACCGCCGATCCGCGGCCGGACGACCGCCTCCCAGGCCGCAGGATCGAGGGAGATCGCTGCCAGCCGCGCGCGGACATCGGCCGTCCGCTTGGTGTCGTGCGTCGTCGTCGCGAGCAGGCCGCGCCGCGGGCGGGCGAGGTTCGCCGCGTGAAAGCCGGCGACGGAGAGCGAGAAGCGTCCCGGGTCGCCGCCGACCTCGTTCAGCGCCACGAAGCGATTCCAACGGTAGAAGGCGGTGTCCTCGACGCCCTTCGCATGTACCGGCGGCGTCGTCTGCTGGAAGCGGACGACGAAGGCATCGTGGCCGCGCTCCTCGAGCAGGAGGATCCGCGCCAGCTCCTCCGGGAGCTGTGCATCAGTCACCGCCTGCCGATCCGCGTCGGCGATGAGACCGGTGTCCGGCTCGACATAGGCGCGGTAGACGTGGAAGGCGGCAACCGCGGCCGCCACGTCGGCCTCGAACGGAAGCTTCGCCGCGAGCTGCTCCACCTCCGGCGCAAACGTCGCCCGCGCCTGCTCGAGCTTCGCCTCGTGCGCGACCTCGCGGAACGGGCGCCGCTCACCCGTCAGCTCCTCGTAGAGACGGGTCAGCGCCTCCTCCCCCGCCGGGTCGACGTAGAGCGCCGTCACGTCGTTCAGAAACTCGTACCCGGTCGTCCCTTCGACCGGCCAGTCCGGACGCAGCCGTTCCCCCGGCTCGAGGATCTTCTCGACCCAGACGTGTTCGATCCCTGCCTCGGCGAGCCGTTCTAGATAGCGGCGCGGGTTCGCAAGGCCATCCGGATGATCGACACGGACGCCGTCGACGAGACCGTCGCGGGCAAGCTCGACCACCTTGGCATGGGTCGTCTCCCAGACCTCCGGATCCTCCATCCGGACCCCGGCGAGCTCCCCGACGTCGAAGAAACGCCGCTGCGCACCGGTGCGCCAGTCGAGGTCGAAGAACTTCGCGCGCCAGAGCGGGTCGCGCCAGAAGGGATTCTCGTCGCTGCCTGCCATGTGGTTCGGGACGATGTCCAGGACGACCCCGAGACCGGCCGAGCAGAGCCTGCGGAACTCCTCCTCGCCGCCGAGCTCGTCGGAGACCCGGGTCGGGTCGACGACGTCGTATCCGTGCGTCGAGCCGGCGAGCGCCTGGAGCGAGGGCGAGAGGTAGAGGTGGGAGACGCCGAGCTCTTGCAGGTAGGGCACGAGCTCGCGTGCCTCCCGGAAGCCGAAGCCCGGCCCGAGCTGGAGCCGGTACGTGCAGCGAAAGTCCGCCATCAGGCGATGCGGCGGAGGACGGTCAGGGAGCGCCCCTCGACTGCGACGACGCCGCGTGACGGATAAACCGCGCTGCCCGGCGGCAGATCCGGCTGATCGGTCGAGAGCTCGAACGTCCAGCGACGCCCGAAGGCGACTGCCGGCAGGGTGAAGACGAGCGGATCGTGGTACGCGTTGAAGAGAATCAGGAAGGTGTCGTCGATCACCGGCGCGCCCTGCGGTGTGAAGGTGCGGATCTCGGCGCCGTTCAGGAACACACCCAGCGTCTGTGTGTCACCGCTCTGCCAGTTGCGCTGCGTCATCTTTCGCCCGTCGGGGCGAAACCACCAGACGTCCGGTGCGCCGGACTCCATCGTCTCCGCACCGACGAGGAAGTCCGCACGCCGGAACACCGGATGGCGGGCGCGGAAGTCGATCAGCTTGCGGGTGAAGTCGAGCAGCGCGAGCTTCCGCTCGTCGAGCTCCCAGTCGAACCAGGAGAGATCGTTGTCCTGGCAGTAGCCGTTGTTGTTGCCCCGCTGGGTGCGTGAGATCTCGTCGCCGCCGAGCAGCATGGGCACCCCCTGCGAGAGCAGGAGCGTCGCGACGAAGTTCCGCTGCTGGCGCTCCCGCAGGATGTTCGTCGACGCGTCGTCGGTGTCGCCCTCGATGCCGCAGTTCCAGCTGCGGTTGTGGCTCTCGCCATCCTGGTTGTCCTCGAGGTTCGCCTCGTTGTGCTTGTCGTTGTAGGAGACGAGGTCGCGCAGCGTGAAGCCGTCATGGGCGGTGATGAAGTTGATCGAGGCGAAGGGCCGGCGCCCGTCATGCTCGTAGAGGTCGCTCGACCCGGTGAAGCGACGGGCGAAGTCGCCGACGCTCGCCTGCCCGCGCCAGAAGTCGCGCATCGTGTCGCGGTACATCCCGTTCCACTCAGTCCAGAGCACCGGGAAGTTACCCACCTGATAGCCACCTTCACCGACATCCCACGGCTCGGCGATCAGCTTCACCTGCGACAGGATCGGATCCTGGTGGATGATGTCGAAGAAGGCCGAGAGGCGGTCGACCTCGTGGAACTCGCGCGCGAGCGCCGAAGCGAGATCGAAGCGGAAGCCGTCGACGTGGCATTCGAGAACGAAGTAGCGCAACGAGTCCATGATCAGCCGCAGCACGGAGGGGTGCACCGGGTTGAGCGAGTTGCCCGTCCCGGTGTAGTCCATGTAGAAGCGGGGGTCGTCGGGCATCGTGCGGTAGTACGAGCCGTTGTCGATGCCCTTGAAGGCGAGCATCGGGCCGAGGTGGTTCCCCTCGGCGGTGTGGTTGTAGACGACGTCGAGGATCACCTCGATCCCGGCGCGGTGGAGCGCCTTGACCATGCCCTTGAACTCCTTCACCTGGTCGCCGCCGCGGCCGGTCGCCGCGTACTCCGAGTGCGGAGCGAGGTACCCGATCGAGCTGTAACCCCAGTAGTTCGTCAGCTCTTTGGCGGCGAGCGCCTGCTCGTCGACGATGTGGTGCACGGGCAGGAGCTCGACTGCGGTGACCCCGAGCGAGGTCAGGTACTCGACCGCCGGATCGGCGGCGAGGCCGGCGTAGGTGCCGCGAAGATCCTCGCGGACGCCGGGCAGCAGCTTCGTGAAGCCCTTGACGTGCACCTCGTAGATGACCGTCTCCGCCCAGGGGACATTGAGCTGCCGGTCGCCCTCCCAGTCGAACGAGTCGTCGATCACGACGCACTTCGGGATCGCGTCAGCATCGTCCTCGTCGTCGGCGTAGAGGTCGGCGTCCTCCCCCTCGGGGACGTAGGGCAGCGTGCGGCCGAAGTCCCAGCGGACGTCGCCGTCGATTGCCTTCGCGTAGGGGTCGATCAGCAACTTCGCCGGGTTGAAGCGATGACCCTGCTTCGGCGCCCAGGGGCCGTGGACGCGGTAGCCGTAGCGCTGGCCCGGGCCGACACCGGGCAGGTACCCGTGCCAGTTGAAGGCGGTTCGCTGCGCCAGCTCGTAGCGCGTCTCCGCTCCCGTTTCTTCGTCGAAGAGGCAGAGCTCGACGCGCTCGGCATTCTCGGAGAACAGCGAGAAGTTCGTTCCCTGGCCGTCCCACATCGGGCCGAGCGGGAACGGCTTCCCGGGCCAGAGCTTGCTCCTCATCGCTCCAGCCGAACGTCGAGCCGGTTCAGGTCGACGTGCAGGGCGGCACGGCCGCGACGCAGCACGAGCGTGCGGCTGTCCTCGTCGGCCTCGACCGCGAGCTCACGAGGAAGCTCGCTGCGGAGCGCGATCAGCTCGCGCACGAACGCCCGGTGCGCGGCGTCGCCTGCTCCCCGGTCAAGCTTCGAGTGCTCGAAAGCGGCCACGTCCTGCGGGTCGGGCACGTCGGCTGCGGAGAAGCCTGCGAAGCCGGCGAACTCCCGCTTGCGGCCCGCGCGTGTCGCGTCCGCGATCAGCGGGTCGGTGTGGTCGCTGAAGAACTGGAACGGCGCCTGCTCGCCGTACTCCTCACCCTGGAAGAGGAGCGGAGTGAAGGGTGAGAAGAGGACGACCGCTTCCGCGACGCGCGCCGACCGGAGCGCTAGGCGGTCGCCGACGGCGCGGTTGCCGATCTGGTCGTGGTTCTGCGCACAGACGACGAGTCGCGGGCCCTCGGGGCGGAGCAGCTCGGCCGCAAGCTCCGCCGTCGAGCCGGTGAACTCGGCGTAGTAGCCGTCCTGCTCGCCGGTGAGTGCGACGTGGAGCGCGTGATGGAGGCTGTCGAGCCACATCGCGTCGTGGCCCCAGTCGCGCAGGGGGCGGAAGTCGGGCGGGCCCATCTCCGAGATCACAAGCGCCCCACCGTCGATCGCGTGGACCCGGTCGGCGAGCTCGGCGAGCACGTGCTGAGGCGAGTCGTCCTCGACCGTGTGCACGGCGTCGAGGCGGAGGCCGTCGATCCGGTAGTCGCGCACCCAGAGCTCGGCGTTCTGAATCGCCCATTCGCGCACCGCCCGCGGCCGGTAGTCGAGCGGCTCGCCCCACGGCGTCCGCCCGAACCGGTCGGTGAAGTAGGGGCCGAAAGCAGTGAACGCCTCGCTGCCGGGGCCGAGGTGGTTGTAGACGACGTCGAGGACGATCCCCAGTCCCTCGCGGTGCGCGGCGTCCACCAGGCGGGCGAGGCCCTCAGGGCCACCGTAGGCCGCGTGCGGCGCCGACATGTAGAGGCCGTCGTAGCCCCAGCCTCGATCGCCGGGAAAGGTCGCGACCGGCATCAGCTCGATCGCAGTGACGCCGAGCTCACGCAATCCAGCCAGGTGAGGCTTGACGGCGTCGAAGGTGCCTTCGGCCGTGAACGTCCCGACGTGGAGCTCGTAGAGAACGAGCTCGGGCAGGCGCAGGCCCGGGCCGGCGGCGATCTCGAACGCGGCCGGGTCGAGGATCCGTGACGGGCCTCGGACGCCGCCGGGCTGCCAGCGCGAGCACGGATCCGGCCACGCATCGCCGCCGTCGAGGAGGAAGCGGTAGTCCTCGCCGGGGTCGGCCTCGAGAGCGGCCGCCCAGACGCCGTCAGCTTCCCTGACGAGGTCGCGCCGACGGCCGGCGACTTCGACGGCGACGGTGACCGCAGACGGCGCCCAGACGCAGAATTGCACGAGCCCGTCGTCGAGCTGAGTCGCACCGAGGCAGCGCGGTCCGGTCAGTCGGCGGGTCGGCCGCATGACTCGACGGTACCCGACCATGAGCGCGCTAACCCGCCCCTAGCCGGCAGCCTCGGCGCTGCGCAAGCCTCGCAGGGCCCACAGCGCGAAACCGCTGATCAGCGCGGCAGCGAGCACGAATGCGAACAGGACGTGGATCTCTTCGCCCGCGAGCATGCTCCGGACGGCTTCGAGCACGTAGGTGAGCGGGTTCACCTTCGCGACCGTCTCGATCCAGCCGTCGAGGAGACCGAGCGGCACGTAGACCGGTGCGAAGAAGAGGACGAGGAAGACCGGCATCTGCATCACGGGCCCGGCCTGCATCGAACGGAATCTCATCGCGATCCCGCACGCCCAGAGCAGCCCTGCAACATTGATCAGCAGGGCGAGCGCAAACATGCCGAAGACATCGACTGGCCCGCCGAAGACGTTCATCCCGGCGACCAGCGCGACGACCGTGAGAAAGGTCGCTGTCACCGCCCACCGGACGAGCGACGCGATTGCATAGCCGAGGATGATCCCGGTGCGATTCGGCGCTGCGAGCAGCAGCCGCCGTGCAAAGCCGAACTCGAAGTCGCGCGCGATCCCGAAGCCCGTGAAGACTCCCCCGAACGCAGCCGACTGGACGAGCACGAAGCAGAACTGGAACGCGGTGTACCCCGGGGCGAAGTCGAAGCCCGGCACCCGGGCGACCTGCGAGAGCCCGCCCGCGAAGG
>JBKJML010000239.1:0-3087 GCA_046596415.1 Gaiellaceae bacterium
TCGAGCTTCGTCGCGGTGCCGCCGGTCGGGCGGATCGTAAAGGCGGGCGTGCCGGGAATCCCGTCCTCGCGCGCGAGCCGGCTGTTGGCGGCGATCGCGCTTGCGACAGCTGCGGACCCGGCCGACGAGCGCGCAGCCTCGAGGTCGAGGCCGGGAACGGAGTTGGCAAGGCCGTCGATCGCGCCGCCCACCCAGTCACCGTTCTCCTCGCCTTGCCGGGCATAGAGCGCATCGACGACCTGCCAGAGCGTGTCCTGGGCGGCGGACGCCTGGATGATCTTCAGCGCCGACTCGGAGTCGGGGCCGATGAACGCGAGGCCACGGAACTCGAGCCGGAGCTTGCCGGTACGGACGTAGCGATTGACGATCGCCGGCAGGATCCCGGTTGCGTACTGCGCGCAATAAGGGCACTGGATGTCCGCATACTCGACGAGGATGTGCGGCGCGTCGGGGCTGCCGAGGAAGGCGCCGTCCTGGGGGAGCCCGGCGACCGACGATGCCTCGGAGTCGGCCGGGGTGGAAGCCGGGTCACTGCTGCCGCCGACGAGGCTCACGATGACGAGGGTGATCGCCAGGGCGGCGGCGCCGGCGCCCACGGCAAAGAGAGCGCGCTTGTTCATGCCGAAAGTGTGCCTGCGGCCGCAAGTTCTGCGATCTGCTCGCCCACGGCCGGGGCGAACTTGAAGCCGTGGCCGCTACATGCAGCTGCGACGACGAGCCGGCCGCGACGTTCGAGCACGAAGCTCTCGTCCTCCGTGTTCGTGTAGAGGCACGTCTCGGAGCGAAGCGGGGTCGCGGCGGCGCCGCGGAAGCGTCGCGCCACCCAGGCCGCCGTCCACTCCGCGACGAGCGCGTCGGTCTGGCCGGGCTCAGCCGGGTCGGCGGGCGGGCCCGAGTGGTGCAGGCCGGCCTTGAGGCCGATTCCAGGCGCGGCAAGCGCGTACCCGGCCTGCTCGCGGCCCGTGCCGTGCTCCCAGTCGATCACCGACGGGACGGGGCCTGCCAGCTCGAGCTCGAAGTAGCTGACCGTCTCGCGCGTCGGCGTGGCTGCAAGTCCGCCGTGACGTTCGAGCAGGCCTGGTGCCCACGCGCCGACGGCCACGACCACGACGGCGCAGCCGATCGAGCCCGTGTCCGTGTCGACCACCGCTCGCCCGTCCTGCTCGCGCAACTCTCGGACGGGAGTCTCGTAGCGGAGGTCGGCGCCGGCGGCCGCCGCGGAGGCGGCGAGCGCTGTGAGGCAGCGGTCGGCGCGCAGGATGCCGCCGTCGGGCTGGTGGAGGCCGATCGTGCCCGGTTCGGCAGCGAGGTGCGGAAAACGTGCGTCGAGCTCGCGGGCGTCCAGTAGCTCGAACGGCGCCCCACATGCTGTGAGCGCGGCTGCGTTCGGTTCGACCCGGCCCAGGTCGAGCGAGCCGTTTCGAATGAGGAGCTCTTCGCCCTGCTCCGCCTCGAGCTCGCGCCAGAGAGGAAGCGCGGCCTGGGCGAGTCGGACCCAGGCCGCCTCAGGGTAGGAGAGCCGGTAGATGCGCGAGCCGCCGTGGCTCGAGCCCCGGTCGTGCGCTGCCGAGAACTGCTCGAGCACGACAACCGAGCGGCCGCGCCGCGCGAGCACCCGGGCTGCAGCGAGGCCGTTCACTCCCGCCCCGACGACGACGACGTCCGTGTCGGCCATGCCGGTCAGTGGCGCGGGCGTTCGAAGATCACGAGCAGCGCCAGGCTCTCATAGCCCGCGAACCGATGCTCGGCGCCGGCGGGGACGAAGATCCCTTCGCCCTCGCAGAGGGGTGTCTCGACCCCTTCGATCTCGAGCACGCCGGTTCCCTCGATGACGACGTAGGCCTCGTCGTCCTCGTGTGGCTGCTGCCGGTCGGCTTCGGGCGCCACGAGCACGTAGACGCCGAGCTCGAGCCCGGGCGAGACGTGGATGATCTCGTAGCCACCGCCGGCCGCGACGAGCCGGTCCTTGACCTCGGTGACGCCGAACGGGGACACGCCGACAATCTACTCCGCCGACGGTAGGAGCACCCGGAAGCGCGTTCCTTCGCCCGGCGTCGAGTCGACGAGGACGTGGCCACCGGACTGCTTGACGACGCCGTAGACCGAGGCCAGGCCGAGTCCGGTGCCCTTGCCGACGTCCTTCGTCGTGAAGAAGGGCTCGAAGATCTGCGGCAGCAAGGACTTGTCGATTCCGATGCCGGAGTCCTCGATCGCGAGCTCCACGTAACGGCCCGGCAACACCTCGGTGCCGGCACCGATCTCGACCGAGCCGGTCGAGATCGACAGCGTGCCGCCGTGCGGCATCGCGTCGCGGGCGTTCAGAGCCAGGTTCACCACCACCTGCTCGAGCTGCCCGAGGTCGCCGATCACCGGCTCGAGATCGGGAGCGAGGTCGAGCCGCAACTCGACGCCGGCGCCGACAAGCCGCCTCAGCAGCCGCGCGAGCGAGGCGAGGACGTCGTTGAGGTCGAGGCGGCGCTGCTCGAGCAGCTGGCGTCGGCCGAAGGCAAGGAGTTGCCGCGTGAGTGCGGCGGCGCTCTGGGCGGCCTTCACGATTTCGTCGGCGTCGGCGCGTCGCGGGTCGCCTTCCTCGAGCTGGCCGAGTAGGAGCTCTCCGTAGCCGGTGATCGCGGTCAGGAGGTTGTTGAAGTCGTGCGCGACGCCGCCCGCGAGCCGGCCCACGGCCTCGAGCTTTTGCGCATGCAGGAGCTGTTCTTCGAGCTGCTTACGATCGGTGATGTCCTGTATGAACCCCTGGAGGAAAGCCGGCTCGCCGTTCTCGTCGAACACGGGCACGGTCACGTCGTGCACCCAGAGCCAGCGGCCGTCCTTCGTCAGGAGCCGGAAGTCCTCGGCGAACGGCGCGCCGTCGTCGTGCATTCGCTGCGACGCGACGAGTACCCGCTCGCGGTCCTCGGGGTGTGTGCGGTCTGCCAGCACCCCCGGCTTGTTCCACTCAGCCAGGTCGTAGCCGAGCATAGCCTCGAGCTGTGGGCTGACGTACATCGCCCCGCGCTCGACGCCCATCGAGTTGATGTAGGCCCCGATCGGGAGCTGCTCGACGAGCGTGCGGTAGCGGAGCTCGGC
>JBKJML010000173.1:0-13552 GCA_046596415.1 Gaiellaceae bacterium
CAATCGTCGCCGACGTCTCCGCCACCGCCGAGCTCTGCTCCACCGTCGCAGCAGCCGCCTCCTTCGTCGCCGCACGCATCTCGAAGGCCGCCTCGCCGAGGACGCCGGCGGTTTCGCGAACCCGCGCGATGAGCCGCTGGATCAGGCGCACAGCGTACGAGCCGAGGAGCGCCATCAGGAGGAGCCCCGCAAGCCCGGCGACGAGGACGACGGAGCGCGCTCGATTGCGTGCCGAGGCGGCCGCACCGCGAGCGTGCTCGACTTCCGCGTCGACAAGCTTCTGCAGCGCGTCGAGCGGCTGGAGCACGGCGGCGCCTAACCCCTCGTCAGTGAGGTTCGGGGGCACCTTGCCCGCTGCGATCTGCGGCTTCAGCACCTCGAACGCAGCGATGTACGCGCGGTTTGCCTCGAGTGCCGCGTCGACGAGCGGGCGCTGGTCCGGGTCGGGGGCATAGGCCTGCAAGATCTTCGTGAGCTCGCTCGACGCGGCCGTCAGTTGCGCAAGCTCTTCGTCCTCCTGCGTCCGCGCGTAGTCGCCCATCGCCGAGGTCTCCTCCCAGAACTCGGCCTGGGCGTGGACGGCCTCTCGGGCCTGCTTCTCGTGGCCGATCGCGCGAGCGTCGGAATCGGCCGCGCGGTCGTACTGCCACACGGTCGCGCCGAGTGCGGTGACGAACACGAGCGCCGTCAGAAACGACGCCAGCGCGATCTTGCGGGCAGGCCCTTCCAGGCCCCAGCGGGACATGCCACGTGCTTCGGCCGTTAAGTGGCTTTTCCTTTAGCCTGCGCTCGCGTCGATGCCGCGTCAGAACCGGGTCACACCCCTCTCCGAGCTCGTCGCCGATCCGGCGCGCGGCCTCGTCTACGGGAACCGCGGCTGCCTCCACGACGCCGACGGAACCATCAGGCGGCGGTATGCGGTCAAGCGCTGGATCGCCTGCCAGCTTGTGTTCAAGGACTGGCAGCGCGGGCCGAAGCTCCAGCCCGGCCGCTTCACAGAGCTCTTCTTCCTCGACGAGGCGACCGCATTCGCCGCCGGGCACAGGCCCTGCGGGCTCTGCCGACGCGCCGACTACGACAGATTCACCGCCCTCTTTCAGGAGCTGCATCCCGAACGCATCGGAGCGGACGCGATCGACGAGCAACTCCACGCGGAGCGTTTCGACGGCACCGACCGTCGTCTGCACCGCAGCGCGTTCGCCGACCTGCCCGACGGAGCGTTTGTGCTGGAGGACGGCGAGCCGTGGCTCGTCCGGCGGGCCGAGCTGCTGCGCTGGACACCGGCCGGTTACACCGACCGGCGCACGATTCGAGGTGGCGAGGCGAGCGTGATCACGCCGCCGTCGCTCGTCCACGTCCTACGCCGTGGCTGGGTCTCCGCCGTCGATGTCTTCCACCCGAGCTCCCGCTAGTTCGGCCGCAAGCCCGATCACGAGCCGCTCGATCTCGTCGCGGATCGTGCGTACCCGCTCGATCGGCAGCCCCTTCGGGTCGGGGAGCTGCCAGCTCACATAGCGCTTGCCCGGCACGACCGGGCAGGCGTCGTCACAGGTCGCGACGACGACATCGGCCCAGGCAACGAGCTCATCGTCGAGCAGGGCCGGTACGTGGCCGGATGCGTCGATCCCGACCTCGGCCAGGGCATCGAGGACGATCGGGTGCGCAGCGGTTCCCGGGGCGCTCCCGGCCGAGCGGGCATCGTCCCCCGCGCCGGCGGCGGCGCGGAACAGCCGTTCGGCCATCACACTGCGCCCGCTGTTCGCAACGCAGATGAAGAGGATGTTCAGCTCCGCCTCACGGCCCTGACGATCGCGCCGTGCAGGCCGTCCGCGACCTCGTGGGTGAACTCGACGCTCACCTGCTCGAAGCCGGCTGCTTCGAGCCCCGCCTCGTACTCGCCCTTTGAGAGAGCGCCCGCGATGCAGCCCACGAAGCTGCCTCGCCTGGCGCGCTCTGCGGTCGACAGCCTGTCCTCGGCGACAACGTCGCTGATCCCGATTCGGCCACCGGGACGCAGCACACGCGCGATCTCCATCAGCACCGCCGGCTTGTCGGTCGAGAGATTGACGACGCAGTTCGAGATCACGACATCGACCGAGCCCGCCGGCAGTGGGATCGCCTCGATCACCCCTTTCAGGAAGATCGCGTTGACAAGGCCGGCTGCCCGCGCGTTTTGCTGCGCGAGCGCGAGCATCTCGTCGGTCATGTCGAGCCCGTAGGCAAGCCCCGTAGGCCCGACGCGCTTCGCCGAGAGGATGACGTCGATTCCACCGCCGGAGCCGAGATCGAGCACCGTCTCGCCCTCCGCAAGGGCCGCGACAGCCGTCGGGTTGCCGCAGCCGAGCGAGGCAAGCGCCGCCGCCTCGGGCAACGCGCCGCGCTGCTCTACGTCGTAGAGCGCCTCGCCGAACTTCGCGGCGTCGCTCTCACCGCCGGCGCAGCAGCTTCCGCTCCCGCAGCCACCCGACCCGTCCGCGACCGCCCTGGCGGCCTCCGCATATCTCGCTCGTACCTGTTCGCGCAGATCGTCGGCGGCCGTGCTCATCGGCAACACGCTCCCTTCAGGTCGGCGACCGCGGCGAGCTTCTCGACGGCGTCGGGCTTCAAGGTGAAGAAGGCCCACTTCCCGCGCTGCTCACGCTTCACGAGCCCGGCGTCGACGAGCTTCTTCATGTGATGGGACACCGTCGGCTGCGACAAGCCGACCGGCTCGATCAGGTCGCACATGCAAACGGCGCCACCGCTCGTCGCGAGCAGGTTCACGAGCCGTACGCGCGCAGGATCGCCGAGCGCCTTGAAGAGCTCGGCTGTCGCCTCGGCCTCCCTATCGGAGAGGGTCGGCGCCCCGATCGGGACGCAGCAGGCAACCGGTGTCTCGAGCAAATCCATATCGACGTTCCTCAATATATCGAATATCGTCGATACGTTGAGAAGGACGTGCCATTCAAGCGAACGTTAGAATGGCCGGATGGCCGCTGACGACACCTGCGAGCTTCTCTGCATCGACCTTGGTCTCGCCGAGCATGTGCGCCACCACCTGCCTGATCCGACGGTGCTCGCCGAGGTGGTCGAGCGGGCTTGCGCTCTTGCAGACCCGACTCGGCTGAGCATCCTCCTCGCGCTCCGAACTGGAGGGGAACTGTGCGGCTGCGATCTTGCCTGGATTCTCGGGCGCTCGCAGGCCCTCATCTCGCATCACCTTCGCGCGTTGCGTGACGCGCAGCTCGTTAACTCCCGACGCGACGGGCGAATGGTCTTCTGCTCGTTGACCGCCGAAGCGAGTGCGCTGCTCGAAGGAGTCGTCGGTTCCAAGGTGCCCGTGTGAGCGCCGTTCGCGAGTTACCGCTCGTCCAGGTGCGGTCGGTTCGTTCACCGGAGTGGCTTCGAGCGGCCAGAAGGGCTCGCCAGCTCTCCTGGCTCAGCCT
This sequence comes from Gaiellaceae bacterium, assembly GCA_046596415.1. Classification (GTDB taxonomy): domain Bacteria; phylum Actinomycetota; class Thermoleophilia; order Gaiellales; family Gaiellaceae; genus JBKJML01. The sequence goes on from JBKJML010000173.1 coordinate 3,426, forward strand.
CGTGTGGATGGGTGCGGAGGGGACGCTCGGGGTGGTCACGGGTGTTCTCGCCGGGTCGATCGCACTGACGGCGTTTGGGATCCAATCCTTCATCGAAGGAGTCGCGAGTCTCGTAATCGTCTGGCTCTTCACCGGCAATCGCCTGAACTCCGACCAGGCCGAAGGAGGGGCACAGAAGTTCGTCGCGATGCAGTTCTTCCTCCTTGTCCCTTTCGTCGGCTACGAAGCACTCAGCAAGCTCATCACCGGCGAGCGCGCCGACACAAGCTGGCTCGGAATCGGAGTTGTCACGTCCTCCTTGATCGGGATGCCACTGCTCGGGATCGCCAAGCGGCGCCTGGCCGACCAGCTCGGCTCCGTTGCAACCCGTGGTGAAGGGACACAGAACCTGCTCTGCGCGTACCTCGCAGGTGCCGTCCTCCTCGGTCTGCTCGGAAACACGCTGCTTGGCTGGTGGTGGCTCGATCCGATCGCCGCGCTTGTCATCACAGCCGTTTCGATCAAAGAAGGTCGAGCGAGTTGGCGGGGAGAGGGCTGCTCGTGCACGAGTTGCTAGCGACGGCCCAGGATCGCATCGAGCGGATGGCGAGCTAGTGGGGATCGGCCACGATCACGGGGCGAAGAGCACGAGTAGCCAAGCGCTCGTGCTCACACTCGGACTGACCGCTGCCTACACCGTTGCGGAGGTGATCGGCGGCCTGCTGACCGGAAGCCTGGCCCTGCTCGCTGACGCCGGCCACATGCTCTCCGACACTGGCTCGATCGCAGTCGCGCTCGGAGCAATCTGGCTTGCCAAGCGCCCAGCGACAGCGGCCCGGAGCTTCGGCTTCAAACGAGCGGAGATCCTCGCAGCCCTACTCAACGGCGTCACGCTCGTTGCGATCTCGATTTGGATCTTCATCGAAGCGGCCCAGCGTTTCTCTGATCCGCCGGAGGTGCTCGGCGGCTGGATGCTCGGGATCGCCCTCGGCGGGCTCCTGATCAACCTGGCCGGCGCCTTGATCCTCGCCCGTGGCGACCGCAGAAGCCTCAACCTCCAGGCGGCTCTTCGGCACGTCATCGCTGATGTGCTCGGAAGCGTTGGTGTGATCACAGCGGCGATCGTGATCGTGCTTACAGGCTGGGTCTACGCAGATCCGCTGCTCAGCGTTCTGATCGGAGTCCTCGTCGCAGCCAGTTCCTGGAGCGTTCTCAAGGAGTCGGTCTCGATCCTTCTGGAAGCCACGCCGAAAGGCATCGACGCCGAGGAAGTGCAAGCGGCTCTGGTCTCGGTCGCCGGTGTCACGGACGTTCACGACCTCCATATCTGGACGATCACGTCCGGCTTCCCCGCCCTCGCGGCTCATATTCTTGTCGAGCGCGGCGAGGATTGCCACGCGAAGCGACGCGACCTCGAGCGGCTGTTGCAGCGCGACTATGAGATCGACCACACCACCCTCCAGGTCGATCACGTCAGTCAAGAACTGCTTCAGATCGAGTCATAGGTGGGCCTGGAACCTAAGGCGAGAGACTGCGACGTCGATCGAGACGCGTCGTCATCGCGCCGTCCCGCCGCTACGCTGGCCGGGTGACCGGATTGCTGGCGCTACGGAGGCGGATGCCACTGGTTGTTTTCCTACTGCTCTTCGTCCTCCTGCTGATGCTGCTCGGGTTCGCCTGCGCATGCTTCAGCGACGGACCGATGCAGGCGGTTGAGCGAGCACTGACGTTGTTCTCGAACCCGGCGGCGCTCGTCGAGGTGTGGTCACCGTTGACCGTCGTGCTGTTCGCGATGCCACTCATCGTTCTCACGCACTCACGGCCAGTGGGGCGGGCTTCACCAGCCGTGCTGCAGCGCTTCCGCTTCTGAGTTCGACGACGCCGCTGCTACGCGGCCAGATGTCGTTGTCCATCCCTCAGAAGGAGAACCCATGGCGAAACCAGTCGCCAAGCCGAAAGCAATACCACGGCCCGCGCAGGCCCCGAAGCGACGCCACGAACCGGCGAGGAAGAGCCCCTGGCTGTTCCTGGTCGCAGCTGCAGGACTGGCTGCGCTTGGCGTCGTTGCCTTCATCGCGCTCGGGGGCGGGAGTGAGGAGCGCACGTCTGCAAGCGGCGCCCTGCCAAACACACCTGACTATCACTCGCTGCTCGTTTCGCCGAGCAACCCGGATCAACTGACGCTCGGAACCCACGAGGGCCTCTTCAGCTCAGCTGACGGCGGGCTCAGCTGGAAGAACTCGAACCTCGCCGGGCAGGATGCGATGAATCTCGCCCAGACCGAGGGTGAGACGATCTGGGCCGCCGGTCATTCCCTGCTCGCACGAAGCAGCGACGGCGGGCTGAGCTGGCAGGACATGCAGCCGGCGGGACTCCCGAGTCTCGACGTGCATGGCTTCGCTGTCGATGCAAAGGACAGCAAGACTCTTTTTGCGGCAATCGCCGGGCAGGGCATCTATCGTTCAACTGACAACGGCGCCAGCTTCGAGCTTGTGACCGCAGAGTTCGGACGCGGAGTGATGGCGCTCGCTTCGCTGCCGGATGGCCGCCTGCTTGCAGGCGACATGGAGCGCCAGGGTCTCCTCGCGAGCAGCGATCGGGGAAAGACCTGGAAGGGCGTTGTTCAGGGTCAGATCATGGGGATCGCCGTCAATCCGAAGCACCCCGAACGAATCCTCGCCTCCGGGACGGGCGTCCTTCTTTCGACCGACGGTGGCCGCAATTGGACGCAGGCACTCTCCTTGCCGGACGGGAGCGGGCCGGTCGCCTGGTCGTCGAGCAGCCCGCAAGTAGCCTACGTCGTCGGCTTCAACCGCTCGCTCTACCGAACGAGGGACGGCGGGACAAGCTGGACACCGGTCGTCGGACGGGAGGCGGGTTAAGTGGGTGCCTTCCTGCCGCTGTTCGTTCTCGCGTGCCCGATCGGAATGGGCGTGATGATGCTCTGGATGCACCGCGGCAAGAAGGGCGCAGATGAGTGAGGCACCCGGCGGCGCCACAGAGGTGGATCGGGCGGAGCCGCGTCGGCTCCGCCCGATCCACCTCCTCCAATTCATGGCCGTCTCGACAGTGGTCGGGCTTCTCGGGCTCCTGATCTGGAGCGTGGCCCACGGAGAAGCGGGCCGCGGGTTCGTGGCCGCCATTCGCGCAGGCGAGCGGCCGCTCGCACCAGACTTCGCACTCCCCGTGATCTGGAAGCACGACGAGACCTGGCCGCCAAAAGCGCGTCGGTCGCTAGCAGACGGGACGCTTGCACTCCGCGAGCTGCGCGGCTATCCGGTGATCGTGAATTTCTGGGCGTCCTGGTGCATTCCATGCAAGAAGGAGGCACCCGAGCTAGCCGCCGGAGCGATGCGCTACAGCGGCCGCGTCGCGTTCGTTGGCATCGACGTTCAGGACTTCACGAGCGACGCGCGGAGGTTCATGGATGAGGTGGCCGCGCCGTATGTGTCGGTGCGAGACCGCACCTCGAAGACCTTCTCCGCCTACGGGCTGACCGGCATCCCGGAAACCTTCTATCTCGATCGGCAGGGCAGAGTTGTGTTCCACTCGATCGGCGCCGTATCAAGCGAGGACCTCGAAACAGGGATCCGGGCCGCGCTGGAGGGCGGATCATGAGAGCAATCATCGGTCTCGCAGCGGCAGGGATCGTGCTGCTCGTGGCGCTTGGGTTCGTCCTCTCACGCCTCGATGGAGAGACATCCGGCCCCGATCAAGGCCCCTACCGCGGAAGCGAGCCGCCCGCGCGAATTGTCATGCCGAACTTCGCGCTTCAGGACTACGAGGGCAACGTCGTCAAAAGCAGCAGCTTGCTGGGACGAGTCGTGCTGTTGACCTTCCTCGACTCTCAATGCCAGGATACCTGCCCGGTGATCGCGTCCCAGGTCGCCCAGACCTTCGGCCGGCTGGATCCTGACCTACGGGCGAAGGTGACTGCGGTCGCGATCTCGACCGACCCCGCCGAAGACACGACCGCTGCCGTTCGCAGCTTCCTGCGTCGCACCCGGGCTGAGGGGGAACTGCGATACCTGACACGGCCAACTCGGGCAATCGAAGGGATCTGGGACAAGTTCCAAATTCTCTCCTCGCTCGAATCCGGGAAGGACAGCCTCCACTCGGCACCCGTCCGGATCTACGACGCGAGCGGCGTCTGGGTCTCGACCCTGCATACAGGCGTCGATCTCACCGACGAGAACCTGATTCACGATCTGAAGGTCGCAAGCGAGAGGGGAGGCAACTGATGCGTGGCTGGCGCTCCAGCAAACCCTCCTAGGGCAGCGCGACCAGCGTCCGGAAGAGCTTGTCGAGCTCGGCCTTCGGCTCGTCGCAGAGACCGGTGTGAACCGCCGATGGCTGGACGATCGTGCTCGAGGGCGCGACGAGCCAGTGGAAGCGAGCCGTCTCGTCGAGCTCGGCGATCGGGCCGGCGGCGGGATCGCCGGCGGCGATCCGCTCGATCGCGTCGAGATGAGGACGCACCGCGGCCGGGTCGAGATCGGGCCAGAGGCCCTGCAGCCGTGCCTCGTCGAGATGGGTGCGCGCGGCGAGGTAGCCGAGCGGGCGGCAGAAGACGACGACGCCCACGTTCAGCCGCTCGCCGCGCTCGATGCGAGGGACGACGCGGATCACCGCATGGGAGAACGGCTCAGCGCCCACGGGCCCGTTCCGCCTCCTCGACGAACGCACGCCGCCCGGTGAGCCGCGCCAGCAGATAGTCGACGTACACGTGTGCATCCTCGCCGTCCAGCCACTCCGCGGGAACGGCAGCGGCGATCTCGCCGAGCAACTCGGGTGTGACCTGCGGCGCGAGGCGGAGGTCGGCCGCCTCGATCGAGCTCGCGAACGGCAGCAGCACGTGCGCTGCGATCGCGGGAAACGGCGTCAGCCCGTGGTCGGCAGCCGGCTCTGGCGCGTGGTGGAAGTAGAGCGCCGCGCCATGGTCGATCAGCCAGAGCCGTTCGTGCCAGAGCAGCAGGTTCGTGTTCTTCGCCGTCCGGTCGACGTTCGTCACGAAGGCATCGAGCCAGACGACGTCGGCGGCAACGTCGGGCTCGGGCTCCGACCCGGCCGCCGGGCCGAACGCGAGCGCGCCGGGGAGGTAGTCGACACCCAGGTTGAGCCCTGCGCTCGCGTCGAGCAGGTCCTGGATCTCGCGGTCCGGCTCCGCGCGGGAGAGGGCCGGATCGAGCTCGACGAGCGCCAGTTCGGGCACGTTGAAGCCCAGCGCCCGCGCCAGCTCGCCGGCGAGGATCTCCGCCACGAGCGCCTTGCGCCCCTGCCCCGCGCCCGTGAACTTGAGCACGTAGAGACCCTCGTCGCTCGCCTCGACCAGGGCGGGCAACGAGCCGCCCTCGCGGAGCGGCGTGACGTAGCGGGTCGCCTCGATCCTGCGTAGCTGCATCTCCCGAGCTTAATGTCGGAGCATGCGCCGCCGGCTCCCACCCCCGATGCGGCTGCGGGATTTCCGCCTGCTGATCGGCGCCTCACTCTCGATGGGCCTCGCCGGCAGCATGCTCGAGGTCGCGATCGGCTGGCAGGTGTACGACATCAACCACCGTGCGCTCGATCTCGGCCTCGTCGGGCTCGCGGCGTTCCTGCCATTGCCGCTCCTCGCGCTACCCGCGGGCCACCTCGCCGACCGCTTCTCGCGCAAGCTCGTCTACGGGCTCGCCGTCGGCCTGGAGCTCGCCGTCGCCTGCGCCCTGATCGTCGTCACTGCGTCCGGCGCTACCGAGCTCTGGCCGTTCCTCGCGCTCGCAGCGACGAACGGCACCGCGGCTGCGCTCGGCGCGCCGGCAGGGCGAGCGATGCCACCTGCCCTCGTTCCGCCCGAGTTCCTCTCCAGCGCCTTCGCGGTGCGCTCGATCGCTATGCGAGGCGCCGCGATCGTCGGCCCGGCGATCGGCGGGCTTCTCTTCTCCGTCCGCGGGGAGCTCGCCTACGGGGTAGCGGCCGGCCTGTTCGCGATCGCACTCGTCCAGCTGGCGTCGATGCGACCACAGGCGGTCGCCCAGGATGCCGCGTTGTCGCCCTCGCCGCGGCTGGAGAACCTGCTCGCCGGGATCAGATTGATCCGGCGCACCCCGATCCTGCTCGGGGCGATCACGCTCGACCTCTTCGCCGTCCTCTTCGGCGACGCGATCGCCCTCCTGCCGCTCTTCGCAGCCACGATCCTCGACGTCGGCCCGGTCGGCCTGGGCGTACTGCGGAGCGCCCCGTCGATCGGCGGTGTCCTCGCGGCCGGGATCCTCGTCGCCCGCCCGATCGGCCCCTACGCGGGCCGCAAGCTGCTCGCGGTGATCGCCACCTTTGGCGCCAGCATGATCGTCTTCGGGCTCTCGCGGAACTTCGTCCTCTCGTTCGCCGCCCTCGCCACGAGCGGCTTCGTGGACATGTTCAGCGTCAACATCCGCCAGATGATCGTCGCGCTCGCGGCGCCCGACGAGCTCCGCGGGCGAGTGATGGCGGTCGAAATGGTCTTCATCAGCGCCTCGAACGAGCTCGGCGCCTTCGAGGCGGGGGCCGCGGCTGCGGTGTTCGGCGCGGTGCCAGCCGTCGTCGCGGGCGGCGTGTTCATGATCGTCCTCGCCGCGGCGGGCCCGCGCCTCTTCCCGGCGCTGGCGCGCATCCACCGGCTCGAGGAGCTCAAGCCCGCGCCCACGTAGTGGGTCGGTAGGCTGGCGTCGGCATGGCCCTCGTCAACGACAGCCTGACGCGGCTCGAGAACGAGTCGCTCCCGGCCACGTGGCTCGCGGTCCGGCTCGGCACCGGCGAGCGCCGCGTGGACGCGATGCGACGCGCCGGCGAGCTGCTTGCGGTTCGCGGTGCCGGCGGCGAGTACCGCTACCCGAGCTGGCAGTTCGGCCCCGACGGGAACGTGCTGCCCGCGATCCCCCGGATCGTGGCCGCGGCACGCACCGCTGGACTTGACGAAACCCGGCTCTACGAGGTCATGCACATGCGCCTCGGCCTTCGCGGCGAGCGCCGCCTCGTGGACGTGCTCCGCGACGGCGAGGACGACACGGTCGTCGCGGCCGTCGCCGAGAGCACGCCCGGCTAAACACGGGCGGCCGTGGCCCTGCTCAGCCTCAACGCGGTCCGCAAGTCGTTCGGCAGCCGCCTCGTCCTCGACGATCTCGACCTGATCGTCACTCCCGGCGCGCGAACCGGGATCATCGGCGCGAACGGGTCCGGGAAGTCGACCACCCTCCGCCTACTCGCCGGGCTCGAGGAGCCGGACAGCGGCACGGTCGTGCGCCGGCGCGGCGTCGTCGTCGCGTACCTGCCGCAGCATCCACTCGGCGACGAGCGGAACGCCTACGAGCGAGTGCGCGATGCGCGCCCCGATCTCGCCGAGTTGGACGCCGAGCTCGTCGCGGTCGGCGAGCGACTCGGCTCCGCCGACGTGACGAGCGACCTCGACCGGATGACGCGCGTGCTGAAGCGACAGGAGGACCTACTCGAGCAGTGGGAGCGGGCCGGCGGGCCGGGCTTCGCGGGCCGAAACCGTGCGCTCCTGCTCGACGTCGGCCTCGCGGAGGATGACCTCGTGCTCCCGACGAGCGCGCTCTCAGGCGGGCAACGGAAGCTGATCGCGCTCGCGGCCTGCCTCGCGCAGGCGCCCGACGTGCTCCTGCTCGACGAGCCCGAGGCCCAGCTCGACAACGAGGGACGGGAGCTCTTCGAGCGGCTGATCTCCGACTTCGACGGAGCCGTCGTCGCCGTGTCGCACGATCGCTATCTGCTCGACGAGACGGTGAGCACGATCGCGGAGCTCGCCGGCGGTCGGATCCGCTTGTGGCCCGGGAACTACTCGGCCTACACGGTCGAGCGCGAGCTCGAGCTCGAGCGGCAGCAGCAGGCATACGTGACCCAGCAGAAGGAGATCGAGCGGCTCGAGGAGGCAATCCGGCGCTTCAAGGACTGGGCGGCGCGGGTCGTCAACGAGCGGCACATCAAGCAGGCGCGCAACATGCAACGCCAGATCGACCGGATGGAGAAGGTCGACCGACCGGTGCTCGAGCGACGCAAGATCGGGCTGTCGCTCCACCCACAGGTGCGGGGCGGCCAGCGCGTGTTCGAGTTTCGCGGCGTCGGTGTCGCGTTCGGTGACGACGCGGTGCTCGCCGGCGTCGACCTGACGGTGCTGCACGGCGAGCGGCTCGGGATCGTGGGCGAGAACGGCGCCGGCAAGAGCGTGCTGACGAAGACGCTCGTCGGCGAGATCGAGCCCACCGACGGTGAGGTGTGGCTGGGGCCGTCGATCCGCGTCGGCTACCTCGCCCAGGATCAGGAGACGCTCGATCCGGACCTGACGCCGCTCGACACGGTGCGGCGTGCGAAGCCGATCGGCGAGGGCGAGGCCGTCTCGGTGTTGATGAAGTTCCTGTTCGACTACGAACAGGTGCGCCGGGCCAACCGGCTGCTCTCCGGTGGCGAGCGCACGCGGCTCCAGCTTCTGCTCCTGATGCTGGCTAGCCCGAACCTGCTCGTCCTCGACGAGCCGACGAATCACCTCGACATCGACTCGGTCGAGGCGCTCGAGGCGGCCCTGGAGCGCTTCGACGGCACGGTCGTCTTCAGCTCGCACGATCGCTACTTCCTCGACCGGATCGCCGACCGGATTGTCGAGGTGCGCGACGGCAGCGTGCGCGCCTACGAGGGCGGGTACAGCGACTGGGCCGAGCGAAGGGCAGCGGCGCCCGCCTGAATGCGCGAGCTGCTCGAGCACCTGGAGGCCGCCGGGGGGAGCCCCGCCGTGGCGCTTGCGTACCTGGCGGGCCGGCACGTCACCGTCGACGAGGACGAGCTCCGCGGCGGGCTACGCCGCGCCGAGCTCTTGCTCGCCGCGGGGGGAGACCCCAGGCGCGAGTTGGAGCTCGACGGGCGTGCGGTCGAGTCCCTCGCCGCCGACCTGGACGGGCCAGCGGCGCGCGCGGAGCTCGGGGCCGGGCTCGCACGGCTCCTCGACGAGGCGCAGGGCCTGCCGGCGGCGACGGAGGCCCTGAGCGTCCTGCTCGCGGATGCGGAGCTCGCCTGGCGCTGCTTCGCCTGCGCCCTGCTCGCCGAAGAGCTCGCCCAGGATTAGGCTCACGCGCCGACTTCGATCGGAGCGAGGGTGTTCGAGCGCTGGATCAGCACGTCGCCGCTCACCGTCTTGACGCGCAACGGCACGACGGCGTCGCTCTCCCCGGCCGGGGCGGACTCGTCGAGGCCGAGCTCGGAGTGGAGGTCGCCGCTGACGGAGTTGGCGTCGATCCAGAGCTTGACGCCCGGGCGGACGCCTGCGCGGACGTCGCCGGAAACCGAGTTCAACTTGGTCTCACCCGTGCAGATGCCCTCCACCGACTGGTCGCCGGAGACGGTCTGAATCGTGACCGGGCCACGGGCGTCGCTGACGGTGACGTCACCGGACACGGTGTTCACGGCGACGACACCGAGCGCCCGCTCGACGCGTACGTCGCCTGACGCGGTGTTCACCTGGGCCCGCCCGGCCACCTGACGCGCCTCGACGTCGCCGGAGGCACTCGTGACGGAGAGGCTCGCGACTTCACCGATGCGGGAGTCGCCGGACGCGGTCTTGATCGACAACGCGCCCAGACGACCGCTCGTGTCGAGGTCGGACGAGCTCGACGCCAGCTCGACATCGGCCCCGTGCGGGCACCGAACGACGACCGCCACCTTGGGGCCGCGGCCGAACTGCATGCCACCGAAGTCGAGTGTGAAACCGGCCTTCTTCGTCAGCTCGACGACCAGCTCATGGCCGCCGGACCGCTCGACGAGCTCGACGCGTGCCGACGCGATCGCCTCGCGCGTCACGTCGTCGTCGCGGAGCGGCTCGAGCGTGACCTCGGTTTGCTGCGTTTCGGTGGCCTCGACCGTGATCTGGCCGCCGCCGGTGCGGATCCGGATCGCGAGCGATCCGGGGGTGTCGAAGCGGTGCGTCGCCATTTGCTGCTCCTTAACTGCGGGTCGAGCCGGCCGACGCGAGCGGCCGGCGGACGAGGGTGGGCCGGCGGCGATCGCCGGGGCGGCTGAAGTCGGGCTCGGGAAGCGTGACCGGGCCGGAGAACAGGGACGGGTAGAGAGAGGACATCGGGTGCTCCTTCCTAGCTCTGGGCGAAGCCCTGGAGACGGTTGCGGCCGGA
>JBKJML010000245.1:0-2870 GCA_046596415.1 Gaiellaceae bacterium
GAGCTCCCGCAGCCGCCCGATGCCGGCTCCGAGCTCGATGGTAGGCCCCGGAACGGCCGCGAGGTTCTCCGCGACGAGCGCGAACCAGCTGCGATAGAGGCGCCTCAGGAGCGGTCGCTCGGTCCAGGCCCGCTCCTGGTCGCGAAGCGCTTGCTCGAGGCTCATGCCCGGAGCCGCCGACCAAACACGACCGGTGCCGCGAGCACGAGCATCGCGAACGCGTAGAAGTAATAGAACTGCATCGTCAGGTAGAAGGGGTTTACCGCCATCGTCCCGACGAGCGCGGCGGTCATCCCCCAGGCGAGCGGCCGCAGGCGCGCCGAGACGGGATCGCCCACCGCAGCGAGCGCGCGACCCAGGCGGCGCGCCGCCCCGAGCCGACTGAAGAGGTAGACGAGGAAGGCTGCGAAGAGCGCCGAGCCGACGAGGCCCGACTCGACAAGCTGGGCGACGTAGAAGGAGTGCGGCCCGTAATTCGTCTTGCCGGTGACGAACTCGTAGTAGACCGAGAAGTTGTTCAGCCCGAGCCCGAAGAACGGGTTCGAGTGGAGCACATCGGGGATGAAGCTGTAGACGTCGAAGTGGGCCGAGCTCGAGCGGCCGCCGGTCTCGACGCGCGAGCGCAGCACCGTCTCGAAGAAGCCCTTACGCGAGAGCACGACCGCTGCCAGCACCGCCGTCACGACACCGAGCGGGACGAGCAGCGCCGCCGAGACGAGCTTGCGGCGGTAGGGCAGAGCGAGGACGGCAAGCCCCGCCGCAAGCCCAAGCAGGCCGCTGCGCGAGAGCGTCGCGAGCTGGACGACGAGCAGGAAGGCGAGGATTCCCGCCAGCGGCCAACGAAGGCGGTGTCCCTGCTCGAGTCGTAGGTAGATCGGGGTGAGCACGAGCAGCGGGATCACGAGCTCGATCCCGAGGTGGTTCGGGTCGCCGGTGAGCGCGTTCGGGCGGTAGACGCTCGCACCCTCGATCGCGCCGTAGACGTTGATCGAGCTGGCACCGCCGGTGAGCGGGGAGAGCACCGAGGAGTCGAGGTTCGTGCCAGTCGTTTCGGCGAGGCCGAGCTGGAGGATCCCGTAGACGGCGTTGGCGACGAACCCCGCGCAAAACCAGGCCAGTGTCCGCCAGTAGAACTCCTCCGCCCGGCGCGCGAGGAGTGCGACGGCGCAGCCGAGGAAGAGGAAGTGGAGCACGAACTTCACCATCCCCTTCGCCCATTGAGCGAGTGCCTGCTCGGTGTCGAGGTTGAAGAAGCCGATCAGGTACGCGAGCAGGAAGAGCCCGAAGAAGCCGGCGACGACGATCACGGTGCGCTCGACGCGCCGCTCGCCGCGGACGAGCCGGTCGGTCGCGAACGAGACGACGAAGAGGAACGACAGCACGTCGGAGAGCGCGAGGTCGCCGCCCACCGCCCAGTGCAGTTTTGCGAAGGTGATCGTGAAGACCGTCGCGAGGAAGAGAAAGGTGGTAATGCCCTCGCGGCGGCTCACAACTCTCCCAGGAGCGCCGCCAGCTCCTCGGCCCGGGCGCGCCGCGAGAGGCGGTGCCGCGTCTCGGCCGGGATCTCGACCTGCGTGAGGCCGGTCGTGCGGTAGCGCTCGTGCAGCTCGGCGAGCGCGGCGCGGATCCCGTCGACGTCGTCGGGCGCGACGACGATCCCGGCGCCCGTCTCGCGGATCAGCTCGGCGGCGGCTCCGTCCGGCGGCACGACCGCGAGGATCGGGCGCTCGGCTGCGAGGTACTCGAAGACCTTGCCGGAGAGGACGCCCTTGCCCCGCCCGCCCGCCTCGGGAATCAGGAGCAACAGCGCCTCCGACTCGCGCTGCAGCTCGAGCGAGCGGCGGCGCGGCGCGTACGGGATCAGCTCCAGCTGCTCGCCGAGCTCGAGGCGCTCGGCCCATTCGCGGTCGGAGGAGCGGAAGTCGCCGAGGAAGCGGGCCTGGATGTCGAGGCCGGAGTCGTGCAGCGCCTGGAGGAACGGGCGTGGGTCGCGCTTGCCGAAGAAGCTACCGGTGTGGGTGATTCGGAAGCGCTCCCCCGGCGCATAGTCGAGGCCGGCGAAGTCGTCGAAGTCGCAGCCGTTCGAGATCACCTCGACGCGACCGCGCGGCGAGAAGCCGCGCGCTTCCTCGGCGATCGCCTCGGAGACGCAGGTGATCGCGTCGGCCGAGCGCGCCACGAGCCGGGCGACGCCACCGTCCACTTTCTCCTTGGCGCGGACGGCCACGCTCTCGGACCGCCGGTGCGGGTGGGCGACGAGCGAGTCGCGCAGGTCGGCCACCCATTTCGCGCCGGTCGCCTTCTTCACGGCTGCGCCGACGAGGTGGATCGAGTTGGGCGGCGACGTCGTCAGCACGACGTCGATCTTCTCGCGGCGGGCAATCCGGATCGCCGCCGGGATCGCGGTCAGGTTCCAGCTCACGTTCTCGTCCGGGACGAGCAGGCGGCGTGAGGCGAGCCGCGCCAGGACGAGCGCACGGGCTGCACCCTGCTTGCCGTGCAGCTCCTCGGCCGGCTTGCGACCCTTCGGGCCGAGGTAGCGCGCGCGGTGCACCCAGGCCTGCGTCGGAGCGCGCAGGTCGGCGTCCTCGTGGATCCATTTCGGGTCGTCCGGAGCGAGCACGTGCGTCTCGATCCCGAGCGCCGGGAGGTACTGCGCGAACTTGAGCGGGCGCTGGACGCCGCCGCCGCCCGCGGGCGGCCAGTAGAGCGAGACGAGGAGGAGCTTCACGCGTCGATGCTACTTCCCGCGCCCGCAAAAACGCCCGTACGTGCCCCCAGGGGCACCCCGGTGTCCCTAATGGAAGGCTATCGAGGGAAACGTCACGGAGGTGTGACGTGTTTGCCCCGAAAGTGTGCCGGTTCTAGAG
>JBKJML010000255.1:0-4881 GCA_046596415.1 Gaiellaceae bacterium
TACGGGTGGAGCCGGTGGACGTGCTTCGTCCGTACGCGCTCCGGGAGGGCGCTCTCGGACCAGGAGAGCTCGAGGTCGAGCTCCGAGTAAAGCGCTTCTTGTGTGGCCGCCATGGAAGGTCACTTCCATGGCGGCCACCGGAGTCCTAGTAGTGGATCCCGTTCGCGGCGTCGAGCGAGCGGATGCGGCGGATCCGCTCGTCCATCGGCGGGTGCGTCGAGAAGAGCGCCGACATGCCGACCTTGCGGAGCGGATTTGCGATGTAGAGGCTCGCCGTTGCCGGGTTGACGTTCATCGGCACCGCCTCGACACCGCGCTTGAGCGACTCGAGCGCACTCGCGAGCGGGCGGCCCTCACCGAGGTACTTGGCGGCCGTTGCGTCGGCGAGGTACTCGCGCTGGCGCGAGACGCCGAGCTGGAGCAGCATCGCTGCGATCGGCGCGACGATGATCGCGGCGAGCGAGCCGACGATCCCGAGCGGGTTGTCGTCGTCGTCGCCGCCCCCGAAGAGCATCGAGAACTGGAGGATGTGCGCGATCGCCGTGATCGCTGCACCGATCATGGCCGCGATTGTCATCACGAGCACGTCGCGGTTCGCGACATGGGCGAGCTCGTGCGCGATCACGCCGCGCACCTGGTCGCGGGGCAGGTTCTGCAGCAGCCCCTGCGTCACGGCGACAGCCGAGTGCTTCGGGTTGCGACCCGTCGCGAACGCGTTCGGCTGGTCCGACGGGATCAGATGGACGGTCGGCATCGGGATGCCGGCCTTGCCGGTCAGCTCCTCGATGTCCTGGTAGAGCTCCGGCGCCTCCTCACGGGAGAGCGGCTTCGCCCGGCTCGCCTTGAGCGCGAGCTTCGCGGAGAACCAGTACATGAAGAAGTTCATCGCGATCGCGATGACGACGAAGAGCATGATGCCGCTCGAGCCGCCGATCAGCCCGCCGAAGCCGACAAGGAGAGCCGAGAGGCCGGCGATCAGCACCCAAGTGCGGGCCCTGGTCGCGAAGCTGGTGCGCGTGATGTTCATCTGGTTCAGAGTTCCTTTCGACTGGCCGAATTGACGGTCAGCCGAAGGTTTCTCCCGCCCTCTCGGGCCGACGCATCCGGGCCAAACCGGCCGTGCTGACGAATGCGCCCGTTCGGGGATAGTGCCCCTCGGCACGACAAAGGATAGCGAGAGCCGTGGCTGTCGCGCATTGCGATCTCGTTGCCGCTCAGAATGCGCGGCGCACGCGCTCGATCCGGCCAGGACGCACGCCGATCACCTCGAAGCTCGTCACGAGGTCGCGGTGGGCAGGGTGCGCGATCAGCCAGGCCTCGGCGGCGCGGCGGATCCGCCGCTGTTTCTCCGGCCCCACCATCTCGAGCGGGTCACCGTACCGATCGCCGCGTTTCTCTTTCACTTCGCAGAAGATGAGCCGCCGGCCGCGCCGGACGACGAGATCGAGCTCGTTTCCTCCCGCCCACTCGTTCCAGCCGAGGATCCGGTAGCCGCGCACGACGTAGTGCACAAGGGCACGGCGCTCGCCCCGGTTCACGCCGCCGCGGGGGTTTCCGTGTAGCAGTGCGCCTGGAAGCTGAGGCGGTGCTGCTCGCAGGGACCGTGCGCCCGCACCGCCGCAGAGTGGCCGGGCGTGATGTAGCCGACGTGGGAGGCGAACCCGTAGCGCGGGTAGAGCGCGTCGATCCGGCGCATGGCGCGGTCACGGACGACCTTGGCGACGATCGAGGCGGCTGCGATCGCCGCGCTCTTCGTGTCGCCGTCGACGACCGCCCGGTGTGGCTGCGCGAGCGGGCCGAGCTTGAAACCGTCGACGAGACACGCCTCGGCGGGCGGCGCCAGGTCACCGAGTACCGAACGCAGGCCCCAGAGATTCGACTTGTGCAGGCCGTTGCGGTCGATCTCGCCGGCCGGGATGACGCGGATGCTGATCCGCGCGGCGCAGCCCAGGATCGCCAGGAAGAGCTCCTCGCGAGCGGCGGGCGACACCTGCTTCGAGTCGTTCAGGTCGGCGAGCGGCCGGACGCGGTGGTCGCGCAGCCACTCGTAGTCGAGCAGCACCCCCGCGACGACGAGCGGCCCGGCGAGCGAGCCACGGCCCGCCTCGTCGGCGCCCGCGACGAGGCGCACGCCGAGTGAGCGGTCGTAGCGGAGGAGACGCTGGCCGGGCGACACGGGCACCCGCCGACAATAGCGCCGCGAAGCGGACGGAACCCGCGCGCCTTCGTGCCGTACGTGCGGTCAGTCGGGCAGGACGCAGCCGGCGTTTCGACTCTCGAGCGCAACGGCGGGGCCGCGCGCGCGCAACCGGACGCTCACCCAGTCACAGCCGCCCGCCTCGCGACGCACCGCGCAGAGGAAGAGCTCGGTATCGGCGATCTTGTACCACCCTGAACGGGCGCTCGGGGTGCAGTGAGCGCCCTCGGTGCGCTGCCCGGAAAGCGGCCGGGAATCGACCCAGGACTGCACGGCTTCGCGCGCCTGCTGCTGGCGCTGGTCCTCGCCGCAGCCGGCGGCGAGCAGAGCGACGGGGAGCGCCGCGAGCGCGAGGCCGCGGGCTCGGAAGCGCACCGGGCTAGTTCTGGCGAAGCTCGCGGATGCGAGCCTTCTTGCCGACCTTGCCGCGCAGGTAGTACAGCTTCGCACGGTTCACGTCGCCGATCATCCCGACCTCGATTTTGTCGATCTTCGGCGAGTGAACTGGGAACGTGCGCTCGACGCCGACGCCGAACGACTGCTTGCGGACGGTGAAGGTCTCGCGCGCACCGGAGCCCTGGCGCTTGATCACGACGCCCTCGAACACCTGGATCCGCTGGCGCTGGCCCTCGATCACCCGGAAATGCACGCGCACGGTATCGCCCGCCTTGAACTTCGCGACGTCCTGGCGCAGCTGGCGCTGCTCGATGCTCTGGATGATCGTGCTCATGGAAAGGTGGCCTCGCAGCCGGGCGTGAATGCTAGCGGAAGGAGAGCCGGTTCGGCGGCCAGTAGGTCGCGAAGACGATGCCGATCAGGTTCTCGTGCGGAACCGTGCCCCAGACGCGGGAGTCGCACGACTGCGCCCGGTTGTCGCCCATCATGAAGTAGTTGCCCGCTGCGATCTTCGTCGGCTTCAGCTCCGGCCCCGTATCGCGCCGCTCGGGACGGATGTAGGGCTCCTTCAACTCCTTGCCGTTGATGTAGACGTAGCCGTTCCCGCGGTGCAGCCGTACCTCGATCGTCTCGCCCGGCAAGCCGATCAGCCGCTTCACGAACGTTCCGCCTGCTCCACAACGGGCCGCGGCGGCCGGCGGGGTCTTGAAGACGACGATCTCGCCGCGGCGCGGGTCGCGGAAGTGAAGGATCACGCGGTTTGCGAGCACCCGGTCCGAGAAGCGCGTCTCGCAGCCGGGAGCAGCGGGCGAGGCCGCGCAGTGCAGCGTCGGCTCCATCGAGGAGCTCGGGATCCGGTACGGATTGACGACGAACGCCTTGATCGCGATCACGATCGCCACGGCGCCGACGATCGTCACGATCCAGTCGACCGTGACGCGGAGGCCGTGCGGGAGCCCCTGGGTGAGGCGATCGACGGGGTTCCGCGACCGGCGTTTTGCCGGCGGCGCAGGCGGCTGCGGCGCGCCCCAGTCCGGTCCCTCGTCGCTCGGGCCGAACGGCTCGCTCACCGGCTGCTCCGCGCGCGGCTCTGGTCGCGACGCCAGTCGTCGATCCGGGCGTGGTCGCCGGAGAGGAGCACGTCGGGGACGGTCCAGCCGCGGAACTCGGCCGGACGGGTGAAATGCGGGTACTCGATGCCGCCCTCGAGCTCGACCGAGAACGTCTCGCTCGTGCCGGAGCCTTCGGCGAGCGCCCCGGGTAGGCGGCGCGCGATCGCGTCGAGCAACACCATCGCCGGCAGTTCGCCGCCGGAGAGCACGTAGGGGCCGATCGAGACGGCTTCGGTCGCGAGGTTGCCGACGATCCGGTCGTCGAAGCCCTCGAACCGGGAGGACAGAAGCGTCAGCGCCTCCTCCTGCGCGAGCTCCTCGACGAGCGCCTGGTCGAGCTGGCGGCCCTGCGGGGTGAGAGCGATGACCCGGCGGCCCGGGTCGCCCCCGTAGGCGGCATCGAGCGCCGCAGCGACGACGTCCACACGGAGCACCATCCCGGCGCCGCCTCCGTAGGGCGTGTCGTCGACCTGGCCGGCGCGCAACGGGGTCGTATCGCGGTAGTTGAAGAGCCGCAGGTCGAGCTCCGTTCCGAGCACTCCCGCCAGCGGCCGCTGCTCGGTCAGCCATGCGAACGCGTGCGGAACCTGGGTGAAGACGTCGATCTGCACAGCCGGTCGAGGTTACCTAGCGGAGCGCGATGCGGCTGGGCGGCCAGTAGCTCGCAACGACCACGCCGATCAGGTTCTCGCGCGGCACGGTGCCCCACTGGCGCGAGTCGCAGGACGAGCCCCTGTTGTCGCCCATCACGAAGTAGCCACGCGACGGGATGCGCGGCCACGACTCGGTGCGCGTGTCGCGCTTGTTGCGCAGGATGTACGGCTCCGCGAGCGGCTTCCCGTCGACGTAGACCCTGCCGTCGCGCTCGGCGACGACCTCGCCGGGGAGTCCCACGATGCGCTTGACGAACGTGCCTCCGGCACCGCAGCGGCGCGCCGTCTCGGGCGGTGTCCGGAAGACGACGATCTCGCCGCGCTTCGGGTCGCGATAGCGAAAGGCGAGCCGGTTGGCGAGGATCCGCTCGTCGAAATGGGCCTCGCAGCCACCGCCCGGCCTGGCGCAATGCAGCGTCGGCTCCATCGAGGCGCTCGGCACGCGGTAGGGGTTGATCACGTACCCCTTCAGGGCGAGCACGGTCCCGATCGCCACGGCCAGCGTGACGAGCCACTCGACGGT
>JBKJML010000134.1:0-2753 GCA_046596415.1 Gaiellaceae bacterium
AGCGAGAGCTGAGCCTGTTCTTCCCCGCAGGCCTGCTCTAGGGCCTGAGGTGAGCGTCTCGCCGGCGCCGCCGATCCTGCTCGCCTCGACGAGCCCACAGCGATCCGCGCTCCTCACGCAGCTCGGGCTGCCGTTCGACGTCGTGGCGCCCGACTACGTGGAGGTCGACCCGCCGGAGGCCGATGCAGTCGAGCTCGTCCGGGCGCACGCCCAGGGCAAGGCCAGGTCGGTCGCTGCCCAGGCGGGCGACCGCCCCGTCCTCGGCGTCGACACGGCCGTCGCGCTCGGCGGCCGGCTCTACGGGAAGCCAGCCGATGCCACGGAAGCGGAGGCCATGCTCGACGCGCTCGCCGGCGAGACCCATGTCGTCGTGTCCGGGCTCTGCTTGATCACCCTGGGCTGGGAGCTCGTCGAGCACGCGTCGACCCGCGTCACGTTCAGGCCTCTCACCGCTCGCGATCTCGCCGCCTACGTCGCGACGCGAGAGTGGGAGGGGCGGGCGGGCGGCTACGCGATCCAGGGTCGCGGCGCCGCGCTCGTCGAGCAGATCGACGGCGATTACTCGAACGTCGTCGGGCTGCCCGTGGCTCTGCTCGTGCGCTTGCTCGCCGAGCGATTCGCGGGGCTCTACGGCTTCGGATAGGTCCGCCCGACGAGCGCATCCCAGGCGCGGTCGGGAAGCACGCGCCGCAGCGTCAGGAAGACGACAGCGGACGGTGTGACGCGGTAGCGCGTCCGCGGGTGGCGGGCGGTGAGCGCACGCTCGATCGTCCTCGCGACGGCGTCCGGCCCGCCGCCGAGGATGCGCGAGCTCGCGTTCCGGTAGGCGGCAGAGGTGACGGCCGCGACGGTCTGGTTGAAGACGTCGTACGGTCCTTCCGGATCCCCGGAGCGGTCGGCGATCGTCCCGACGGCAGCGTCCGCAAATGAGGTCCGGATCAGTCCCGGTTGGATCACGACCACGTCGACGCCGAAGCCCTGCACCTCGAAGCGGAGCGCATCCGAGAGCGCCTCGACCGCATGCTTGGAAGCGTGGTAGTAACCGCCGCCCGGGAACGTCAGCCGTCCGCCCATCGAGCTGACGTTGACGATTCGGCCGAAGCCTTGCGCGCGCATCCCGGGCAGCACGAGCTGCGACAGCCGCACGAGCCCGAAGACGTTCGTCTCGAACTGGCGGCGCACCTCGGCGAGCGGCACGCTCTCGATCGCGCCGCTGAGGCTGTAGCCCGCGTTGTTGACCAGCGCGCCGACGGCGCCTTCGGCCTGCTCGATCACCTCGACGGCGGCCTGCAGCGAGCACTCGTCGGTGACGTCGAGCTCGAGGAGGCGGCAACCGGTCGCCTCGAGCTCCGCGATCGAGTCGAGCCGCCGAGCGGTCGCGTAGACCGTCCAGCCGGCGCGTGCCAGCCGTTCGGCTGTCGCACGGCCGATTCCCGAGGAGCAGCCGGTGATGAGCACGACGCGTGAGTGGGGCACCCGGCCAGTTTGCCCGCTTCAGGCGTGCCGCGGTCGAGAACCCGCTGCACGCAGCTAGACTCGAACGCGGGATGGGCATCTTTCGCTCGATGAGCGGCTTCGGAGGCCGGGACATGGCCGTGGACCTCGGGACCGCGAACACGCTCGTCTACGTCCGCGGTCGCGGCATCGTCCTGTCCGAGCCTTCTGTCGTCGCGATCGACCAGCGCACCGGCGAGGTGCACGCGGTCGGGCTCGAGGCGAAGCGCATGCTCGGGCGCACGCCGGGCACGATCTCGGCGATCCGGCCGCTCAAGGACGGCGTCATCGCCGACTTCGACGTGACGGAGCAGATGCTCCGCCACTTCATCCAGAAGGTGCACCAGCATCGCTTTGCCCACCCGCGCGTCGTCGTCTGCGTCCCGTCCGGGGTCACCGGCGTCGAGAAGCGCGCCGTCGAGGAGGCGACCCTCTCGGCCGGCGCGCGCCAGGCCTACCTGATCGAAGAGCCGATGGCGGCCGCAATCGGAGCCGGGCTGCCCGTCGCCGAGCCGACCGGGAACATGATCGTCGACATCGGCGGTGGCACGACCGAGGTGGCGGTGATCTCGCTCGGCGGGATCGTCGTCTCGCAGTCGCTGCGGGTCGGCGGCGACGAGATGGACGAGGCGATCGTCGCCCACATCAAGAAGGAGTACAAGCTGCTCGTCGGCCAGCAAACGGCCGAGGAGATCAAGCTTGAGGTCGGCTCCGCGTTCCGCATGCGTGAGGAGGTGCAGGCCGAGGTGCGCGGTCGCGACATGCTGACGGGCCTGCCGAAGACGGTCGTCCTGAGCTCCGAGGAGATCCGCCACGCGCTCAACGAGCCGGTCACCCAGATTATTGACGCGATCCGCTCCACGCTCGACAAGACGCCGCCGGAGCTCGCCGCGGACATCATGGATCGTGGGATCGTGCTCGCCGGCGGCGGCGCCCTCCTACAAGGCATCGACGAGCGCCTCAGACACGAGACGCAGATGCCGGTTCACCTCGCCGAGAGCCCGCTCACATGCGTCGCGGTCGGCTCCGGCCGCAGTCTCGAGGAGTTCGAGGCAATGCACCGCAGCGCCCGCGCGCGGCCACGCAGAAACGGGTACCGGCGCTACTAGCGCCGGCCGCGCGGCCGGACCGGTCGCCGAATGCCTCGCTAGACTGAACAGCCCGTGTCTCGAAACCGCACCGCACGATCGGCGGTGCTGGGCCTTTCCGTCCGGCGTCGCGCCTCGAGCCAGTTCTCCTTGCGAAGCACCAGCGCCCTC
>JBKJML010000210.1:0-2877 GCA_046596415.1 Gaiellaceae bacterium
GCTGACCCACGGGGGGTGGAGCGGCTGACGAAGGGCGCCTGCGGGCGCCCTTCGTCGTTCCTAGTTGAGAACCGTCAAGGCCTTGATGATGCCGGGCCCGCGCTCGCGGCGGCTCGCGACGATCGCGCGCGCAACCTCGAAGATCGCCTGCGACGCCTCCGACTCCGGGCTCGACTCGACGACCGGGACACCAGCGTCTGACGCCTCCCGAAGGAGTGGATCGAGCGGGATCCGGCCGAGCAGCGGCACGCCGATCGCATCCGCGAGCGCCTGGCCGCCGCCCGCACCGAAGACCTCCTGGCCCGTACCGACGAGATACGACATGTTCTCGACCGCACCGAGCAGCTTCATCCCCGTCTTCTGCGCCATCGTCGCGGCCCGCACCGCGACCTGCTGGGCCGTGGGCTGAGGGGTCGTGACGACGAGCACCTCGGCGCGCGGCAGGAGCTGGCCGAGCGAGATGGCGACGTCACCCGTGCCGGGCGGCATGTCGATGAGGATCGTGTCGAGATCGCCCCAATGAACGTCGGAAAGAAACTGCTCGAGCGCGCGATGGAGCATCGGCCCCCGCCACATCACCGGCGCGTTGTCGTCGAGGAAGCTGCCGATCGAGATGAACTTGAGGTTGCCGCGAACCGGCGGGATGATCGTTCGGTCGACGACGACCGGACGCTGATCGACGCCGAGCATGTGAGGGATCGAGTGGCCGTAGACGTCGGCGTCGATCAGGCCGACGGACTCGCCGAGCACGTCGAGTGCGGCAGCCAGGTTGACGGTAAGCGACGACTTGCCGACGCCCCCCTTGCCACTTGCCACCGCGATCACGCGCGTCCGCGGTTCGATCGAGAGCGACCGCTCCGGCCGGCCGCCGCGCAAGCGTGAGGTGAGCGTCGCCTTCTCGGCGGGGCTCATCACATCGAACTCGACGAGGACCCCGGTGACGCCCGGCAACGAGCCGACGTGCTCGGCGACCTGATCCTGGAAGGACGAACGAAGCGGACAGCCGGCGACGGTGAGCGCGATCGTGATCGCTACCTGGCCGCCGTTCAGGGACACGTCGCGGACCATGTCGAGCTCAGTGACCGGGCGCTTCAGCTCCGGGTCGTAGACGTTCTCGAGCGCCTTGAGGATCGCGTCGCGGTCTGGCTCCATCCCGTCAGGGTAGCCCTACGCCGACAGGGCCTGCGCCAGCTTGGCGCAGAGAGAGTCGCTGCCCGCGGCGACGACGCGCGACCGTCCGAGCAGATCGAGCGGCGCCGCATCGAACGGCGGCTCCTCGAAGAGCTCGATCGCGAGCCCGCACTCCCGGACGAGCAGCTGACCGGCGGCGATGTCGACCGATCGCGCGGGCTTCAGCGAACAGACGCCGTCGACGCGCCCGGCCGCCAGGTGGCAGAGCGAGAGGGCGAGCGAACCCATGATCCGCAGCCGGTGAGCGGTACCCGCCATCGCCGCCGCCTTGTCGGCGACCTCGGCCGTCGTGGTCGCCTCGAAGGAGAGGATCTCGATCTCGTCCTTCGGCCGCACCGACCCGAGCCGGTCGCCGTTCAGAAAGGCGCCGCCGCCCCTCGTCGCCGTCCACTCCTCGCCGGTGCCGAAGTCGTAGACGTACCCGAAGACGACATCTCCCATCGTCGAGCCGTCGGCGACGGCGATCGAGAGCGAGAAGAAGGGAATGTCACGCTTCGCGTTCAACGAGCCGTCGATCGGGTCGACGACGACGCGCCAGCGCCCGGCGCCGAGCTCGCCGACCTCCTCGGAGACGATGGCGACGTCGTCGAGGTCGCGGAAGTGGGAGAGGACGACCCGCTCCGCGGCGGCGTCGATCGCGGTCGTGTCGTCGCCGCCGAGCCCGGCACCGGTGATCGGCTCGCGCTCGACCCGGGTCGGCAGCTCGGCGAGCACCGTCCTGACGTCGGCAGCGGCAGCGCGGCAGAGCTCGAGCCAGGGGTGACTCACAGCGGGTGGAACAGCAGTCCTGAGAGAAGCTTCGGGAAAAAGTAAGTGCTCTTCTGTGGCATCACAGCGCCGCGGCGAGCGACGGCGAAGACGTCCTCGATCCGCGTGGGGCGCATCAGGAAAGCGACGACGGCCTCGCCCTGGCGCACACGGCGGACGGCTTCGGTCGCGTCCGGTGTGTAGGCGATCCCGTCGTGGCCGAGCTGGTCGACGACGTCGACGTCGAGCTTGCCCGGCTCGCCTCGGACGAGTGCCGCTCCCGCCTGCGTCACCTCGACGAGCGCGGGCGGATCATGTGGCAGCTCGCCGAGGCGAGCCAGGCCCTCCTCGGCGCTCGCAACCGCCTCGCGCTCGGCGTCGAGGCTGCGG
The DNA here is from genome assembly GCA_046596415.1 of Gaiellaceae bacterium. Taxonomy (GTDB): domain Bacteria; phylum Actinomycetota; class Thermoleophilia; order Gaiellales; family Gaiellaceae; genus JBKJML01. The sequence continues at coordinate 2,329 of JBKJML010000210.1, forward strand.
GCGGCCTCGAACACGCGGTGGGTCGGGAAGATCTCGAGTCCCGGATCCTCCGTCGACACGAGCACCACGAGCATCCGGCCGCTCTCGGGCGTCCCCACCTCCTCGTGGTAGGCGAGCGCGGTCTCGTAGCGGTGATGGCCGTCGGCGATCAGCAGCTGCCGGTCGACGAACGCCGCGCCGATGCCTGCGTCCTGGATCCGCCAGAGCGACGTCCCCTCGGCGGCGAGGTCCGGCGCTCCGAGCTCGCCGACATCCGGGCGGGCGCCGTCGTACAGAAGGAAGATCGGCTCCAGCTGCGTGCGCGCCGCCCGGAGTAGCCGCAGCCGGCCCTCCTTGGGGCCGCTGTGGGTGCGCTCGTGCGGCAGCACGGCGCCCGTCTCGTACGGCTCGACCTCGAGCGAAGCGACGATCCCCTCGCGCCGGCGGGCGACTCCGTCCGGGCCGACGTACTCCTGCGAGAGGAACCAGAACGCAGGCGTGTCGTCCTCGACGAGCACTCCCTCGGCGAGCCAGCGCCGGTACGTGTCGCCCGCCTGCTCCTCGCTCTCC
>JBKJML010000092.1:0-19056 GCA_046596415.1 Gaiellaceae bacterium
AATCGCACTCGCGATCGACCTGACCGAGTACCAGCAGTTCCTGCTCCTGCTCGGCGCCTTCTTCGTGCCGCTCTTCGGCGTTCTGCTCGCCGACTGGCTGCTGAACGGCCGCCACTATTCGCGGGCGGACATCTTCGACGGCCCGGCGGTGCGGCCCGGGATGATCGGCGCTTGGCTCGCCGGGTTCGTGCTCTACGAGTGGCTCGCGCAGACGCAAGGGCTCGGCTTCTGGACCGATCTCCTCGCGCGGCTCCACCCGCTCGACCTCCAGATCGGCGCCTCGCTACCCGGGTTCGCGCTCTCGTTCACGCTCGCCGCCCTCGTCGGCTCGGTCGGGCGTCGCCGAACAGGGATCGCCGCGCAGAGCTAGATTCCGGCGCGTGCGGCTCGCCGTCTTCGGCAACACCTCGCGTGACCTCGTCGCCGGCGGCCCGCCGCGCACCGGGGGGGCGCCGTTCCACGCCGCGCGGGCGCTGCGGTTGCTCGGGGCGCGCGCGACGATCGTGACGCGCTGCGCCGAGGCCGACCGCGCGACGCTCGTCCCGAGCCTCACCAGGCTCGGGCTCCCTGTTCTGTGGGGCACAGCGGAGCGCACCGCCACCTTCTCGTTCTCGTATGTCGGCGACCGCCGTGAGATGACCGTCGAGGAGATCGGGGATCCCTGGACGGTGCCGTTCACGCGCGGCCTCGCCGGAGCAGCACTCGTCCGGATCGACTGGCTCCACGTCGGCGCGCTCGCCGCCTCGGACTTCCCGCCCGAGACGCTCGCGGCCCTGGCGCGTGGGCGGCGGCTCTCGTACGACGGGCAGGGGCTCGTCCGTCCCGCGCAGAAAGGGCCACTCGTGCTCGAGGGCTCGCCCGACCCGGACGTGCTGCGTCACGTGACGATCCTCAAGCTCGCGGAGGAGGAGGCGATCGCGCTCCTCGGCGAGGGCTGGGAGCATGAGCTGCGCTCGCTCGGCGTGGCCGAGGTGGTGGTCACCCTCGGCTCGCGCGGCTCGGTCGTGCTCGCAGGGAAGCGGCTGGAGCGCGTGCCGGCTCGGGCGCTACCGTTCGAGCCGACCGGCGCCGGCGACGCGTTCTCTGCTGCGTATCTCGTCGCCCGGGCCGGCGGACACAATCCGGCCTCCGCAGCGAGGCGTGCAACGGTGACGGTGGCGGCGACCCTCGGCGACACGCGGTGATCGCCCTCGCTGCGACCGTCGACGGAGTCTTTCGGATCGACCTCGAGGAGGAGGTCGTGCTCGATGCGGCGGGAGCCCCGGTGGCGCCGGCGGTGCGGGTCGAGCTGACGCTCCCGCTCGTCGTCGCCGCGGACGCTGTCGGCTCGACCGTGATCGCGGTCGTCGGGCGGCGCCCGCCGCTGCTCGTCTCGAACGACGCCGGCGTCACGTGGCGCGAGGCGGGCGGTGGCCTGCCGGCGGGCCGCTCCGTCGCGCTCGACCTCGACGACCCGGACCGGGTTCTCTACGCGGCGCGGAACCGTCTCTACGTCTCCACCGACGGCGGGCGCTTCTGGCGCGCTGTCGCCGTGGAGCTGCCCGAGATCGAGGCCGTCGCGTGGGAGTAGATTGACGCTGTGAACCTGCGCCCCGCCGGCGTCGCCGACGCCGAAGCGTTCGCCGCCCTCTACTCGGCGAATCGCGACTTCCTCGCGCCGTTCGATCCGATCCGGCCCGACGATTTCTACACCGTCGAGGGCCAGCAGGCCCGCCTGGCACGGTCGATCGGGACGTACGCGATCCTCGACGGCGAGGAGGTGGCCGGGACGCTCGGGATCTCCAACGTCGTCCTTGGCGCCTTCCGCAGCGCCAACGTCGGCTACTGGGTCGCCGCCGACCGCAACGGCCGGGGCATCGCGACGCTCGCAGTCGCCGCCGCGATCGAGGTCGCGTTCGGCGAGCTCGGACTGCACCGGCTCGAGGCAGCGACGCTCGTCGAGAACGCCGCCTCGCAGCGCGTGCTGGAGAAGAACCGCTTCGAGCGGATCGGGCTCGCGCCCCGTTACCTGCTGATCGCGGGCGCCTGGCGCGACCACGTCCTCTACCAGCGGATCCCGGACTAGAGCGAACGCGCTAGAAGCGGAACTCGCCGCGGGCGACGGTCACCGCGGAGCCACCGACCTCGACGCGCTCGATGCCGGCAGCGGAGCCCTCGGCGAGCGCGTGCAGGATGCTGGGGCGGCCGAGCTCGGCGCCCTGCCTGATCTCGATCCTCGTTCCCCACGGCACGAGGCCATGCCGGCAGAGGTGAACCGCAAGCGGCCCGGCGGCCGAGCCGGTGGCGGGATCCTCGAGGAGGCCCATGCCGAACATGCGGGTCTTCCAGTGCTCGCCGGCACCGGCGAAGCAGTTGATCCCGACGAGCCCGAAGCGCCGCACGTCGGGCGCGAGCGCGGCGACCTCGTCCTCCGAGGAGCACGCGACGTAGATGTGCTGCACGCCGTTGTCGTAGACCTCGACCGGGAGCGACGACAGGACGCCGAGCGTGTCGAGGAGCTCGTCGGCGCGCTCATAAGGCTCGAAGGTCGGGAGCGGCTGCTCCATCTTCCCGAAGACGATCCGGCCGTTCTGCCCGCGCTCGAGCTCGACCGGGATGACGCCGGCACCCGTCTCGATCCGGATGATCCCGAGCTGGAGTGGCGCCGCGAGCGCGAATGCCGCGCCGAGCGTCGGATGACCGGCAAACGGCAGCTCGGCGTGCGGCGTGAAGATCCTGATCCGCACGTGGCCGTCGGCCTGCGGCGGCAGCACGAACACGGTCTCCGACAGGTTGGTCTCGCGCGCGAGCGCCTGCATCGTCAGCTGGTCGAGGTCACGCGCGTCGGTGAAGACGGCGAGCTGGTTCCCCTCGAACGGCGTGTCGGTGAAGACGTCGAGCAGGACATAGCGAAACGTGCGCACCGAGCGGTTATACCGGCGGGAAGCGCCGCAAGCCGCGCGTGCGTCCCCTATCCTCGCCGGGTCGTGCGCGTCTACCTCGTGCGCCATGCGGAGGCCATGCCGGGCCAGCCGGACGATCTCCGGCCGCTCAGCCCTGCAGGTGCCGAGCAGGCGCGGCTGCTCGCCGAGCGGCTCGCGAGTGTCTCGCCGAGCGTCGTCCTCTCGAGCCCCTTGCTGCGTGCTCGCGAGACGGCGGCCGCGATTGCGAAGGCCGCGGACGCCGAGCTCGTGATCGACGAGCGACTGGCACCGGGGGCGAGCGTCGCCTCGCTCCTCGCGGCGGTCGAGGGTCGCTCTGCCCCGGTCGTGGTCGTCGGGCACCAGCCGGACTGCGGCGAGATCGTCGCGGGGCTCCGCGGCGGCGAGCCACCTGCCTACCCTCCCGCGGCCTTCGAGGAGCTCGACCTCCCGCTGTAGATGCGTCCGTACACTGCGGCCGTGAAAGCGATCGCCGTCGACGGGCTGCGCAAGGCCTATGGCACCGTCGAGGCGGTGAGAGGCGTCTCGTTCGATGTCGAGCAGGGCGAGGTGTTCGGACTGCTCGGGCCGAACGGCGCCGGCAAGACGACCACCGTCGAGATCCTCGAGGGCTACCGCGACCGCGACGCCGGCACCGTCGAGGTGCTCGGCATCGACCCGAGTCGCCCGGGGCCGGACTTCCGCGAGCGGATCGGGGTCGTGCTCCAGTTCTCGGAGCACTGGCCGACCCTGACCGTGCGCGAGACGCACGCCGTCTTCGCCGGCTACTACCGGCGGCCCCGCGACATCGACGAGGTGATCGAGATCGTCGGCCTCACCGAGAAGGCGGGCGAGCGCGTGAAGACGCTGTCGGGCGGCCAGAAGCGGCGGCTCGACCTCGGGATCGCGCTCGTCGGTGACCCCGACCTCGTCTTCCTCGACGAGCCGACTACGGGCTTTGACCCGGCGGCGCGACGAAACGCCTGGGAGATGATCCGCTCGCTGCGGTCGCTCGGTAAGACGGTCCTCCTCACGACGCACTACCTCGACGAGGCCCAGCAGCTCGCCGACCGCGTCGCCGTGATGCGTGACGGCGTGATCGTGCAGATGGGAACCCCCGCCGAGCTGATCGGCTCGTCGCAGACGGTCGAGGTGCGCTACCGGCGCGACGGGGAGCTCGTGTCGATCGAGACCTCCGAGCCCACCCGCGTCCTGCACGAACTGACTGCGGAGGCGGTCGCCCGTGGGGTCGAGCTCGAGGGGCTCGAGGTGCGCCGCGCGACGCTCGAGGACGTGTATCTCGAGCTCGTCCAGGACGAGGAGGCCGGAGGGTGATGCGCCTCTTCGCCCACCAGGTCGCGGCCGAGCAGCGGGTCTTCTGGCGCAATCGCGAGTCGGCGATCTTCATCTTCATCTTTCCGGTGATGCTCTTTCTGCTGCTCGGCTCGGTGTACGGCGACACGATCGGCGGGCTGCCTGCCGCGACCGTCCTGCTCGCCGGGATGCTCGGCTACGGGGCGGCGAACACCGGCTTCGCCGGGATCACGATCGTGCTGGTCGTGCGCCGCGAGGCGGGGATCCTGAAGCGCTTGCGCGCGACGCCGCTGCCGCCCGCGACCTACTTCGCCGCGTCGCTCTGCTCGACGCTGATCGTGTTCTCGCTCCAGGCCGTGACGCTCTTCGGAATCGGCCGCCTGCTCTTCGACACGCCTTTCCCGGAGCGGATCTTCTCGATGATCGCCGTCGTCCTCTTCGGCGCGGCTGCGTTCTGCGGGATCGGGCTCGCCACAGCATCGCTGATCCGCTCCGCCGAGGGATCGTCCGCCGTGGTCAACGTGATCCTGCTGCCGATGGCCTTCCTCTCGGGCTCGTTCGGGCCGACCAGGAGCTACCCGCGGGTGCTGGAGGCGATCGGCGAGGTGTTGCCGCTCAAGTACTACATCGACGTCGTGAAGGGCGTGTACCTCGACGGCGAGCACATCTGGGCGGAGCCAAGAGCGCTCGCGGTCGTCGCGGCATGGGGGCTCGGCGGACTGCTGGTTGCGGCGCGACGGTTCAGCTGGGAGCCGCGGGAGCGTTAGCTCGGCGCTGTCCCGGGTACGCTCAGGGCAATGGACGCACAGCTCGCCTTCCTCTCCGAGCCGCGCGAGGCTGCGGAGATCGAGATTCGGGTCAACTTCGGCGTCTTCGCCGGGCGTGACGTGACGCACGCGGAGATCGACGATCTCGCGCGCTCGCTCTACGCGGAGCTCTCGAGCGTCGCGATCCTCGCTCTCCGCCGGCACGAGCTCGCAGACGGGCACGAGGCGGTGGCACACCAGGTCAAGGTCGAGGCGAACGCGAGCGACGCACGGCTACCCACCTCGCGCGACGAGCTCGCCCCGCGTCTCCTGTTGCTGACGACGGAGTGGGCTGAGGACTGCATCTCGTTCCGGCACGCCGAGGTGACCGAGGCCTAGCCGTTCGCCGGCTGTGCTCCGGTAGCCTCAGCGGCGGCACATGAGCGAACAGACAAAGATCGAAGTTCCGGCCGGCGGCACGAAGATCGTGCCCGGCGAGCCGACGCCCGACGAGCCGATCATCCCCTTCATCGAGGGCGACGGGATCGGCACCGACATCACGCCGGTGATGAAGGCGGTCGTCGATGCCGCGGTCGCGAAGGCCTACGGGGGCGCGCGCCGGATCCACTGGCTGGAGATCTACGCCGGCGAGAAGGCGACGCAGGTCTACGGCAGCGACACGTGGCTGCCGGAGGAGACGCTCGAGGCAGCGCGCGAGTACTCGGTCTCGATCAAGGGCCCGCTCACGACCCCGATCGGTGGTGGTATCCGGTCGTTGAACGTGGCGCTGCGCCAGCAGCTCGACCTGTACGTCTGCCTGCGCCCCGTCCGCCACTTCCCTGGCGTGCCGAGCCCGCTACTCGACCCGTCGAAGACGAACATGGTCATCTTCCGCGAGAACAGCGAAGACATCTATGCGGGGATCGAGTGGGAGGCCGGCACCGCCGAGGCGCGCAAGGTGATCGATTTCCTCCAGGGTGAGATGGGCGTGACGAAGATTCGCTTCCCGGAGAGCTCGAGCATCGGGATCAAGCCCGTCTCACGCGAGGGCACCGAACGGCTGATGCGCAAGGCGATCGAGTACGCGATCGCGAACGGCCGTGACTCGGTCACGATCGTGCACAAGGGCAACATCATGAAGTTCACCGAGGGCGGATTCCGCGACTGGGCCTACGCGCTTGCCGCGCAGGAGTTCGGGGCGACGCCGATCGACGGGGGCCCCTGGCTCTCGCTCGAGACCGGCGGCCGTTCGATCACGATCAAGGATGCGATCGCGGATGCCTTCCTGCAGCAGATCCTGCTGCGGCCGGCGGAGTACGACGTGATCGCGACGCTCAACCTGAACGGCGACTACATCTCCGATGCGCTCGCGGCGCAGGTGGGCGGGATCGGCATCGCGCCGGGCGCAAACCTCTCCGACACGGTCGCGATGTTCGAGGCGACGCACGGCACCGCACCGAAGTACGCCGGCCAGGACAAGGTCAACCCGGGCTCGCTGATCCTCTCCGCCGAGATGATGCTCCGCCACCTCGGCTGGGTCGAGGCGGCCGACCTGATCATCGAGTCGCTCGGCGCGACGATCGCCGACAAGGTCGTCACCTACGACTTCGCGCGGTTGCTCGAGGGCGCCAACGAGGTCTCGTGCTCGGCCTTCGGCCAGGCGATGATCGAGCGCATGTAGCTCGCCCGTTCAGGCGGCCCTGATCGTCCGCCAGGACTGCACGGTGATTCGCAGGATGACGAGCGTGATCACGAGGCCGATGAGCGGATCGCCGATGTTCAGGCCAAGCGCGACGATGCCGGCGCTGCCGACGACACCGAGCGAGACGAAGCCGTCGGTGCGGGCGTGGTATCCGTCGGCGACGAGTGCGGGGCTCCCGAGCCTGCGCCCGGCCCGCAGTCGGATCTGGGCCGCAACCTCGTTGCCGACGAAGCCGACCACGCCGGCCGCGCCGAGAGCTGCCAGGTGGGAGAGCGGCTGCGGATCGATCAGCCGCTCGATCGTCTGCCAGAGCGCGACGCAGGCGCTGACGAAGATCGTCGCGACGACGAAGTAGCCGGCCAGCTTCTCGCCGCGAGCGCTGCGCAGGAAGAAGGCGATCCCGAGCGGCAGCGCCGTCAGGGCGTCGCCGAAGTTGTGGATCAGGTCGGCGAGCAGCGCGACGCTGTTCGTGGCGAAGAAGACGCCGACCTGGATCACGGTCGTGGCGAGCAGGACGGCAAGGCTGATCGAGACGGCCTTGATGCCCTCGCGGGAGCGCACAATCGACGGATCGACGAGCCCATGCGAATGGCCAGGACCGGCGGGAGCATCGTGCGAGTGATTGTGGCCTGTACTCATCGGTTTCGGGAAGCCGAGCACGTCGCTTCACCGTAGCCGTGGATCAAGCCCGACACCGCGGTAACCTGACGCCCCGAGCCCTCGTAGCTCAGTGGATAGAGCAGCGGTTTCCTAAACCGCGTGCACAAGTTCGATTCTTGTCGGGGGCATCACTCGAACGCCACGTATCTCGACCTGCCGCTGTTCGTCGTGCACCAGCTCGCGAGCGCCGGCTCGACGAGCGCGGCGTCCGCCGGGGCGGTCGTGGTACTGCAATGGAGCGCGGGCACGAGTCCGTTGATGAACAGTCCGGTGAGCGAGGCGGGGACCGAAGTCCCCACCTCGCGATCCAGACCGGGCTACGCGAGCTGAGCCGCGGTCTCGGGAGCGTTCTCCGCCTGCACCGGCGACGGGTCGACGCGGAGGATGCGGGCGGCCCAGGTCGGGAGCCACCAGTTCCAACGGCCGAGGAGGGAGACGGCAGCCGGGGCAAGGACACCGCGGATCAGCGTCGCGTCGAGCAGGATCCCGCCGCCGAGCGCGGTCGCGAAGATCTTCGCCTCGGTGCCCGGCTGGGCGCTGAAGGCGACGAACGCGAGGCCGAGGATCAACGCCGCGCTCGTGACGAGCCGGCCGGTGCGGCCGATCCCCTCGACGACCGCGGCTTTGGTCGAGCCGGTGCGGTCGTAGGCCTCGCGCATCCGGCTGATGATGAAGACCTGGTAGTCCATCGAGATGCCGAAGAGGAAGGCGAAGATCACGATCGGCATCTCGACGTTGATCGCATGCGTCGCCCCGATGCCCCAGATCTCGTCGGAGCCGATCCCCTTCTGCCAGACCAGCACGATCAGGCCCCAGGCCGCACCAACGGAGAGCAGGTTCAGCAGGACGGCCTTGAGGGGCAGGATCAGGGAGCGGAATGCGCGCGCCAGGAGCAGAAACGTGAGGATCGAGATCAGCGCGAGCATGAGCGGGAAGTTGCTGTAGACGGCGTCGAGGAAGTCTGCGCCCTGCGCCGCTTCGCCGCCGATCGCGACCTCGGCAGGCAGCGCGTTCGCCTTCGCGCGAAGGCGGTCGAGCGTCGCACGGCCCTCGGGTGAGTTGCCGTCGGCGGTCGGGACGATCGTGACGACCGCCGTCCCGCCCTGACGCCACCCCTCCGGCGCCGTGGCGCCGCGGACACCCTCGACGCCGGCGAGCACGGCCGCGACCGCGTCGGGATCACCGGAGCGGATGAGCGCGTCGAACGGGGAGAGCGGGCCGGTGCCGAGGCCGGAGTCCTGCAGCTTGTCGAGCGCCGCCCGCGCGGTGCCGGCCTGTGCGAGCGAGTCGGCACGCGGGTTTCCGAACTGGATCGAGAATGCCGCTGCGACCAGGGCGAGAAGAACAGCGGCCGACGAGACCGCGGCGATCCAGCGGTGGCGGACCATGAGGCGCGCCCACGCCGACCAGCCGCGGCCGGCCGTGGCGTCGCGGCGGTTCCGCGGCCAGTCCAGCTTCGGCCCGATCGTCGCCAGGACGACCGGGAGCAGCGTGATCGCGACGGCGACGCTGACGAGCGCGATCAACAGTCCCGCGATCCCGATACTGCGCAGGGCCGGGATCGGCACCACGAGCAGGGCGAGCAGCGAGATCGCCACGGTCGTGCCGCTGAAGACGACGGCGGAGCCCGCGTGGCGCATCGCGTTCCGCACGGCCGTCTCGTTCGTCGCGCCGGGCTGCTCGCGTTCCTCACGCCAGCGGACGACGACGAGGAGCGCGTAGTCGATCGCAATCCCCAGTCCGATCAGCGCAACCAGGAACTGGACGATCACGGAGACCTCGGTGAAGTTGGCGATCGGCCAGATCAGTAGGAACGTGATCGGGATCGCGACGAGCGCCATCAGCAGGGGCACGAACGCGGTGAAGGAGCGGAAGACGAAGGCGAGCACGAGCAGCGCGCCGAGGGCGGCAAGCAGCGTCCCGATCAGGACACCGGTGCCAGTCCCCTCGTCACTCGCGCCGGTGGCGCGGAGCGCGTCGAGGCCGGTCACCTCGACGGGGGCGCCGCCAACTGTGACGCCCGCGACCGCTGCCTGCGCGAGCCGGGCCTCCTTTTGCCCCGGCTCGACGCCGCCGAGGGCGGGGATGTAGACGAACGCATACGTGGTGCGGCGGTCGTCCGAGACGAACGCGCTGTCGCCGGTGGACGCGTAAGAGGCGGTTCTCGCCTCCGGCAGCGCCGCCTGGACCTTGGCGAGGGCAGCCTCGAGCTCGGCCCGCACGCCGGGCGTGTCGACGGTCGTGCCCTGCGGCAGCTGCACGACGGGGACGAGCGGCGCGACGTCGCCGCCGTTGCCGTAGATCGCGGCGAGCTCCTTGTTTGTCTCGAAGCCCTCGCGGCCTGGCACGCCGAACTCCTGCGAGAGGGAGCCGCCGGCGGGGCCGATCGCCGCGAAGGCGCCGACCGTGACCGCGAGCCAGAGTCCGAGGACGAGCTTCTTGTGGTGGAGCACGAAGTCGGTGAGGCGGTTCACGGCATCTCCTTCAGACGGTTTGGTACGGTGTACGAAGAGACTACTCGTACGGTGTACGAATTACTAGTGCGGCTGGCCGCACTCTTGGGTCGATGACCAGAACGAGGCAAGAAATCCCACCGCGCGCCCCGCTCGACCGCGAGCGCGTACTCGAGACCGCCGTCTCGCTGGCCCGGCGCGAGGGGATCGAAGCGCTGTCGATGCGCAACCTGGCGCAGGAGCTCGGCGTCGGCGCGATGACGCTTTACCACTACGTCCCGAACAAAGAGCGGCTCCTCGACGGGATGGTGGACATCGTCTTCGGCGAGATCGAGTTGCCACCGGCCGGCTCGGACTGGAGGACGGCGATGCGACGGCGCGCGCTCTCGACGCGCGAGGCGCTGAACCGCCATCGCTGGGCCGTCGGGTCGATGGAGTCTCGGGCCGTCCCCGGGCCGGCGAGCCTCCGGCTCCACGACGCCGTCCTCCGCTGCCTCCGCGAAGGCGGCTTCCCGGTCGAGCTCGCGGTGCAGGCGTACTCGGTGCTCGACGCCTACATCTACGGGTTCGCGCTCCAGGAGAAGAGCGTCCCCTTCGAGACGGCAGAGGAGAGCGCGGCCGTCGCGAAGGAGCAGGTGCGCCACTTCACAGCCGCCGCCGGGGAGCAGTTTGCGGAGGAGTTCCCGTATCTCGCCGAGGTCGTCGGCGGGTACGTCGCCGAGGTCGGGTACGACTTCGCGCACGCGTTCCAGTACGGGCTTGACCTGATCCTCGACGCGCTGGAGGAGCGCCGCCGCAGGGATCGAGGCTAGCCCGCTCACGCCGCCGTCAGGAGCCGATAGAGCTTACCGAGCAGATCGCCCGAGTTTCAAGCCCTTCACCAGGACTCTCGAGCGCTCGAAGCAGGAATGCGCTGACCGGCGGGGAGATCCGATCAATTAGCTCAGCGCTGGCGCAATCACTGGCGCGCACCGCGAGGATCCATAGCAGAATATGCTTCTTTACAGCAACTTCCGAGAAACGGCACGCCGCTTCCTAAACCGCGTGCACAAGTTCGATTCTTGTCGGGGGCACTACGTCTACAGTCTGTGGGGCAACGCAGGGGGCAGAGGTTGGTCGAGTAGGCGGGAGGCGCCTGGCGTCGCGCGGCATTGGGAGGAGCAGGCGCAGGCGGCGGAGCAGGCGCTGCACACCCACCTGGCTCGAGGAACGAGGGCAGCGCGGATTCCTCTCGACCTACGCGCCGATACTCGGCCGCTCGCTCTGCGCGTTCGGACGCCACGACGAGGCCGAGCCGCTCGCGCGACTCGGGCGTGAGCTCGGCGACGAACAGGACGTCATCACCCAGATGCTCTGGCGGCAAGTGCAGGCGCTCGTCCACGCCCACCGAGGCGAGCACAACCAGGCCGAGCCCTTCGCCCGCGAAGCGGTCGCGCTCGCCGAGCGAACCGACGGGCTCGATTGGCAAGGCGACGCGCTCTGCGACCTCGCCCAGGTGCTGCACGCCGCCGGCCGCAACGACGAGGCCGCCGTGACCCTGCAGCAGGCGCTCGAGCGCTACGAGCGCAAGCAGAACCTCGCCATGACGGCTCAGGTAGGCGAGCGCCTAACGCCGTTCACCGCAGGATCGCAGGCCGAACGGCGGCTACGACGGCGCCGGAGCCGACGGCGTCTCTGGCGGGCGCCCCGCAAGCCGCGCCCCGACAAAGGCGTCGGCTGCCCGCGCGCTGGGTGCGTGGACTGTGACCGCGGCCAGGAACTCCTCCCGGCCCAACGCCCGGAGTTTCGCCTCGGTCTCGGAAACGACCGTCGCCGTCCGGGGAACGTCCCGCAGGAGCGCGATCTCGCCGAAGAACTCGCCGGGGCCGAGCTCACCGGTGGGAGCGCCGTCCACCGTCACGCGTAGCCGACCAGACTCGATCACGTAGAAGCGGTTCCCAGAATCACCCTGCCGAATCACCTCTGTTCCGGCCGGCACCATCAGGATTTCGAGCTGCGAGGCGAGCCGCTCGAGCGACGGGCCGGGCAGCGGCGAGAAGATCGGGAGTCCCTCGAGCAACCGGATCCCGTCGCTCGGAGCGTGCGACTCGGCGTCGATCGTCAGCAGCTGCCGCCAGGTCAGTGCTGCCAGCGTGGGCAGGAACGCACCGGTGATGACGAGCGCCCAGCGGATACCGACCGCCTCGATCAGCAACGGCGCAAGGCCTGCGCCGAGACCCATCGACCCGACGAGCACCATCTCGAGCACGCCGAACACGCGGCCGATCACGTCCGGCGGCGCGGTCCGCTGGAGCAGCGTCAACCCGGCTACGTCCACGAGGGTATTGCCGAGGCCGAGCACGGCCAGGGCGGCGAGCGCGACAGGGATGTTCGGCCAGGCGCCGATCGCCGCGAGCGGCGCACCCCAGAGGACGATCCCGATTCCGAAGTCGGCTGCCAATCGTTTCCGGCCGATCAGCGCGAACGCGGCCAGCGCGCCGACGATGCCGCCTACGCCGGCGGCCGCGTTCAGGAGGCCGACGGCCGAATCGCCGCGGGCGAGCAGTTCGAGCGCCGTGACGACGATGAGCACGCCCAACGCTCCCGCGAGCATCGTCTGCGCCGCGTACAGACCGATGACGACCCGCAACCGCCGCTCGGCCGCGATCGCCTTGAAGCCTTCGGCGGCCTCCTTCATGAAGCTTGCACGAGCCTGGTCACCGTCGGCTCCGGTTTTCGCAGAGCCGGAGCTCCTGGGCCGAATCGTCGCGACGAGCAGTCCGCCCCAGACGAAGGTTCCGGCCGTGACGAGGAACACGGCACCGGAGCTCGTGATCGCGAGCAGGCCGCCGCCGATCGCCGGACCGACGAAGCCGCCGATGCTGTCGATCGTGCTCCTCGTGACGTTGGCGGCGGTCAGCTCCTCGGGCGTCCGCGCAAGCTCCGGCAGGAGCGCGGACTCCGCCGGCAGGAACGCGGTGCCCATGATCGACGTGAGACCGGCGAGGCAGTAGACGACCCAGTTGGGCCCGCCGGTGAGCGCGACCACCCCTGCTGTGCCGATCGTGGCCGCGCGTCCGAAACTGGTCGACGCCATCAGCACGACACGCGACATCCGGTCGGACAGCGTCGAGGTGAAGGGAGCGGAGATGGCTGAAGGAATCGTCCGGATCAGAACGACGATCCCCACGGCTTTCGCGCCCCCGGCGTTGTAGGCGTAGACGGCGAGGGCGACGCTGTAGGCCCACTGCCCCATCACGGATCCCGCGCCCGCGAGCTGCAGCCGGCGCAGCTGTGGGTTGCCGAAATTGCCGCGGAAGGCGGTCAGCGACTCGCCCAGCCGTGCGCGTAGAACCCTCATCCACGCACGAGCATCGCAGGCTTCGTTGCAAATTTGAAGCGAAGCGTGGGAAGATCGGGGTCGGGTATCGCGTCTAGTACGACAGAACCGCGATATCGCGGCAAAGACTCCGAAGGAGGAACACCATGTCGGACGACGAGACCAGGGACGACGAGGACGTCGAGGCGCACAAGAAGGCACTCCCGGCGACCGACGAGGTTGAGGGCGACGGCGACGACGTCGAGGCACATCGCCACGAGGCAGGCCGGAACGAGGCAGGCCGGAACGAGGCAGGCCGGAACGAGGCAGGCCGGAACGAGGCAGGCCGGAACGAGGCAGGCCGGAACGAGAGCGGGTAGAACAAGCTCTCTCGAGGACTTGGCGAACGAGCCCGGGAAACCGGGCTCGTTCGCTTTTCAGGGCCGCCAGCCTGTCAGCGAGCCGTGAGGATGTCCTCGAGGGACTCGAGCAGGCGGATCGCTGCGGGCCTTGCATCCTCACCGAGTTGTTCGAGGGCCGCGGCCAGGCGGGCGACGACGGCGAGGCTGCCCTCCCCGGCAAGCGCCGCCTCGGCCTCGCGGACGCGCTGGAGCAGGTCGAGCGCGATCGCCGCCTGCGAGGCAAAGAGGCCGAGCAGCTCCATCTCCTGGAGCGTGAACCGCGCCTGCCGGTCGAGGACCTCGAGGACGCCCAGCACCCGCTCGTCGTGGAGGAGCGGCACGGCCATCAGCCCCTGGGGCACGTAACCGGTGTCGTCGGCGACGTCCCTGGCGAAGCGCGGGTCGCGTGCCACGTCCTCGAGCACGAGCGGGGTGCGGGTTGCGAGCACCCAGCCGGCGACGCCGGTGCCGGCAGGGAAGCGCTTGCCGAGCAGATCTTTCTCACCCTCGCCGACGACGGCCTCGAAGACGAGCTCGTTCGCCTCCTCGTCGAGGAGCAGGATCGACGAAGCCTTCGCGGCGAAGATCGCCCTCGCGACGTCGACGATTGAGCGGAGCAGCTCGCGGAAGCGCTCCTCGGAGCCGAGCACGCCCGCCGCAACAGCGGCGTTGAGCCGATCCTCGCTCATAGCGGGCCGCCGACGTTCGACGCGGTCAGGTGCAGCACGCTCTTCAACTGGAAAGGCGTCAGCTCCTGGTGCTTCGAGCGGATGAGTGCGCAGATACCGGCGACGTGAGGGGTGGCGAAGCTGTTCCCGGAGCAGCGCAGCGTCTCGCCGCCGAGCCAGGCGACCTCGATGTTCACCCCGCGGGCGAAGAACTCGACCGGCGGGTTCGGGTTGTAGAAGAAGGTCAAGGGATCCTCCTCTTCGTGGCTGCCGACGGAGATCACCGATGAGAAGCGCCACGGGTAGCTCTCGACCGGCATGTTGTGGGCGGAGGCGACGAGCACCGTCCGCTGGAAGTAGGCGGAGTCCGCGAGATCGTGCAGGACCGCGGCGTAGTCCTTCTTCGTCGTCGAGAGGCTCATGTTGACAACGTCGAAGCCCTGCTCGACCGCGTGGCGGAGGCCGGCGAGCAGGATCTTACCGCTGCCGGTGTAGCCCGGGCCGAGCACGCGTACGCTGTGGATCTCGCACTCGGGCGCGAGCGAGCGGACGATCCCGGCGCACGCGGTGCCGTGCCCGCAGACGTCGCCCTCCGCGTCGTCGGCCACGACCGGCTCGCCGTCCTCGCCGGCCGAGACCACAACCGCGCTGTCCACTCGACCGACGAGCGGGTGGTCACGCTCGATGCCGCTGTCGAGCATGCAGACGCGGACGCCCTTGCCGGTCGCCCCGTCCCAGGCCCACTCGCGGGTCACCTCGGCGGGCCACGGGCTGTCGAGCGCGATCCGCTCGATCGCGCCGGCGGGAAGGCTCCAGGCGGGAAGCTCGGACACTAGGCGCCGATGCTACTGCGGCGGACGGCGCGTGCGAAGCTCGGCGCGGAGGGCGGAGCTGGGCTGAACCCCTGCCGCGGCCACGGCCGCTTCGAGATCAGCGAGGATGCGCCTGCCCAGCTCCGCGCGCGCGACACATCTCACCAGACGCTCGGACGGCCTCGATTCTTCCCGCTGAAGGTCGTAGGTTTGCAGCATGGCGCCTGAGGGACGCCGGCTTCCAGCCGGCACCGTCACCTTCCTCTTCACCGACGTGGAGGGGTCGACGGCCCTCTTGCACGAGCTAGGCGCCGGTGAGTACGCCGAGGCGCTGGCGGAGCATCGCCGTGTGCTCCGGGAGGCGCTCGCCGCCCACGGCGGCGCCTGAATGGCGAGCGGCTCGACCACCTGCTTGCGGAGGGGCGTGCGATGCCGGTCGACGAGGCCGTGGAGACCGCGCTTCGCGACGACTGACCGACCCTCCGGCGGCTTTCGAAGCCTGGCGCCGGCCTTGCAAATCGGGTTTGATGAGCGCATGGGAACGGAGGAATGGAGCGATCGCGATCTCGTGAGTCGCTGCCGTGCCGGCGATGAGGCAGCCTGGGGAGAGCTCGTCGAGCACTACTCGCGGTATGTCTACGCGATCGCGGTGCAGGGATTCCGGCTCTCGGAGCGCGATGCGGAGGACGTCTTCCAGGAGACGTTCTCGCGCGCCTTCCAGCGCCTCGGCACGCTCCGCGACGACGGCGCCTTCCGCCCCTGGCTCGCCCAGCTGACCCGGCGGCTGTGCCTCGACTCGATCCGGGCCAGAAGGGACGAGAGCGACGTGACGGACTACGCAGGCGAGGGACATGACGACCTCGACCGGATCGAGGAGGCGCTGACGGTGCGCGAAGCGCTCGGGTCGCTTTCGGAGGACTGCCGCGAGATCCTCGACCGCTTCTTCGCCCGCGACGAGAGCTACCGGACGATCGGACAGGCGCTCGACCTGCCGCCGGGAACGATCGCGAGTCGGATCTCGCGGTGTCTCGCACGCCTCCGCGAGCAACTCGAGGGAAGAAAACCGCTGGCGGCCAAGTCTTGAGGGACGTATGTCGATAACGCTCTTTTCCGAAGAACGGCTGGCGCAGCTCCTCCAGGCCCTTCCCCCGGCTCCCACCGGGTGGGTCGCGGCCGCGACGGAGCTGCCGCGCGCCCGCGCCGAGCTCGACCGCATTGTCGAGCTTTCGGTGGCGGACGCCGATTTTCGCCGGGCGCTCTTCGAGGATCTCGAGGCCGCGCTGCGCGCTGCCGGCTTCGAGCCCGACCGCATCGCGGTCGAGGAGCTCCGTCGACGTCTCGCGCCGTGACGGAGCTCGCGGGCGACAGCCGCCTCGTGGGCTTACGGCTCGACGAGTTCCTGGACGCGCTCGCGGCGGAGGGGGCGGTTCCGGCCGGCGGTGCGGCGGCGGCGGTCTGCGCTGCGATGGCAAACAGTCTCGTCGCCATGGCGGCGCGCGCGTCTTCCGACTGGCAGGAAGCGGCGGGCGTCGCGGCGCAGGCGCAGGCGCTCCGCGCACGCGTCGTGCCGCTCGCGCTCGCCGACTCGGACGCCTACGCAGAAGCGCTCGACGCCCTCCGGTTGCCGCCCGACGCAGCCGATCCCGGGCGTGGCTCCGTGCTTGCGGTCGCCCTCGAACGTGCGTGCGACCTGCCGCTCGAGATCGCCGAGGCCGCCGCCGACACTGCCGAGCTCGCCGCCTACGCGGCCGAGAACTGTGCGGTGACCGTGCGCGGGGAGGCGCTCGTGGCCGCTGCTCTCGCCGAAGCGGCGGTCCGAGCAGCGGTACGGCTGGTCGAGATCAACCTTGCGACGACCGACGGCGACCTGCGTCTCCGGCGGGCGCGAGCGGTGGCGCGTGCCGCCGCCGTATCGCTGCACCGGACGGGTGACGACTCGTGAGCGCGAGCGCCGGCGTCTGGTGCGCTCGTGGCACGAATCGTTATATGGTGCGCTCGTGACCTCGCCCGACCCCAACGTCCTCGCGCGCGTCCCGCTCTTCGCGGATCTCGAGCCCCGAGACCTCAAGGGGCTCGCCAACTCGTTCAACGAGCGGACCTTTGCCGCGGGCGACACGATCCTGACGGCCGGCAGTGGCGGCGTCGGCTTCTTCGTGATCGGCGAGGGCACCGCGACGGTGAGCGTCAACGGCCGTGAGGTCGCCACGCTTGGCCCCGGCGAGTACTTCGGCGAGGTGGCGCTGATCGACGGCGGCGGCGAGCGCTCGGCGAGCGTGACTGCTCAGACGGAGCTGAAGACCTACGGCCTGACGGCCTGGGCATTCCGACCGATCGTCGAGTCGAACGCCGCGATCGCCTGGAAACTGCTGCAAGCACTCGCCCGCAAGCTGCGCGAGGCCGAGAACCGCGCAGCGCCTGCCGCGTAAGCATTCGACGACGGTCGGCGCTACCCGGCCGCGGCGAGCAGCTTCTCGCCCTCCCGGATGTAACGGCTCGCACCGACAGGGCGATAGAACGCCAGGGCGCGGTGGAGTTGCACGTCGGCCTCGGCGCGCCGGCCGAGCGCGACGAGCGCCTCTGTCGCGCGGAGGGCGGCGAGCGCTGCGTAAGGCTGAGCGCCCATCCCGTCGAAGGCGTCGGCTGCATCGACCCAGCGGCGCTCCAGGACGGCCTGCGCCGCGAGATCCCAGGGAGTTTCGCGCATGCTTGCTCGAGTTCGCTCTCGGAACTCGTCCGCCACGCCGACGCGCGACGCTGCAAAGAAGGCGGTCGCACACCACGTCATATGGGGGGCCGGCTCCAGCTCCTCGAGCAGCGCCAGCGCCTGCTCGTCCTCTCCGAGCTCCGCGTGGACGAACGCCCCCATCGCCAGGGCGGGGAAGGTCGATTGCGGGTCCTTGATCCTCCGACCAGCGGCGACCGCGCGCTCGGCCAGCTCCCTGGCCGGCTCGATCCGGTCGCGCGCAAGCTCGATCATGCTGAGCGCGGACCACACGTTCGAGTCCACGTAGTGGCTCCCTCGCGCGGAGTCGGCGAGGAACGCGTTCGCCTCCTCCTCCGCAGCGTGCCACCTGCCCAGGTGAAGGTCATGCTCGATCGCGTTTCCCGTCGCGAAGCGAACTCCCTCCAGGTGCCCCACGCGCTCCGCGATACGGATCGACTCGCGCCCGGCCTCCCGTCCCTCGTCGAGCTCACCCAGCCCGAACAGGAGCGAGCCCAGATTCGTGTAGCCCCGCGACTCCTGGAACACGTCGCCGCAGGCGGCGGCGAGCTCGATGCCGGACCGGATCGAGGCGAGCGCCGCATCGCTGCCGGGCTCCGGCAGATGGATGCCGGCAGTGCCAAGGGTGATCAGGTTCGCAGCGCGCACGTCGTCGCGGCCCGACGCCTCGGCCAGGGTGAGGCTCTCGCGTGCAAGCTCGAGGGCAGTTCGATGCTCGCCGAAGAGCGTGTAGAGGCGCGCCATCTCTGCGAGCACGAGCGCCCTGGTGACCGACCCCTCGCTTTCGCGCACGAGGTCGGCGGCGCGTTCGAGGCACGCGGTGCAGCGATCGCGCTCGCTGCTCAACCACCAGGCCTGGACGAGGGCCAGGTCTGCTTCGACGGCGCCGTCGGGATCGCCCGCCGTCAGGAGCGCCGCCCTTGCCTCCTCGAGCACGTCGAACCTGCGCTCGTCGCCGAGCGCCTTCAGCGCGAGGCCGTGGCCGAGCAGCGCACGAGGCCGATCGGGATCCGGCTCGCCCGCGAGGGTCTCCGCAGCCTCGTAGGACCTGGCAGCAGCGGCGTACGCGTGCAGTGTGAGCGCTCGCGCGCCGGCGGCTCGTAGCGCCTTGCAGGCGCGCAGCGCAAAGTCGGCCGCCCCACTCCCGGCTGCCTGCGCGAGCTCGAGCGCGCTGAGGTAATGGTGGGCCACCAGGTCCGCCTGATCGTCGGCGTGACCGAGCGACTCGATCCACTCGGCCGCGCGCTGATGCTTGACGGCGCGCTCGGACCGCGGGATCTGACCGTAGGCGACGTCGCGGACGAGGGCGTGGGCGAAGGCGTACTCCGACTCGCCCTCGACCGAGCTGCGCCGCTCGCGCCGCACGAACTCCTTGCGGCC
>JBKJML010000146.1:0-4961 GCA_046596415.1 Gaiellaceae bacterium
CTACCTGGACTTCGATGCCTGAGCGCCTCCCGGTACGCAAGACCTACAAGCTCTTCGTCGGCGGTGCCTTCCCACGCTCCGAATCCGGCCGCACCTACGAGGCGCAGGGGCAGAACGTCTCCCGCGCCTCGCGAAAGGACGTCCGCGACGCCGTCGTCGCAGCCCGGAAGGCGCAGCCCAGCTGGGCCGCGGCCACCGCGTACAACCGCGGCCAGGTGCTCTACCGGCTTGCCGAGATGATGGAAGCGCGCGCCGCCGACCTCGCGGCCGTCTGCTCGGGCCAGGCCGAGGTCGAGGCCTCGATCGACCGCGTCGTCTGGTACGCCGGGTGGGCCGACAAGCTCGCGCAGGTGCTCGGCGGTGCGAACCCGGTCGCGGGCCCCTATTTCAACTTCACCGTGCCAGAGCCGACGGGCGTTGTCGCCGTGATTGCGCCCGAGGAGCCCGCGCTCGCGGGCCTCGTCTCCCGGATCATGCCGGTGATCGTCGGCGGCAACGCTGTCGTCGCGGTCGTATCCGAGCAGCAGCCGTCGGCGGCGATCGAGCTGGCGGAGGCGATCGCCACCTCGGACCTGCCGGGCGGCGTCGTCAATCTGCTGACCGGCTTCCGCGACGAACTGGCGCCGGTCCTCGCGGGCCACATGGACGTGAACGCGATCGACGTGACCGGCGCAGAGGGCTCGACGTCGGAGCTGGAGCGGCTCGCTGCCGACAACGTGAAGCGGGTCGTGCACGGCACGGCCGACGAGCAGAGCCCGTGGGTGATCGCGAGCTTCCTCGAGCTCAAGACCGTCTGGCACCCCGTCGGTCAGTAGGGCAGTCGCCAGTAACTCAGCGTGCCGTGGCGGCGACGATCGACTGCTCGAAGGCCCCGCTCGACGGTGGTGAAGTAAGCGACATCACCGCGACGGGCCGCGCGTCGGCCCACGAGACGGAGACGTAGTCGGCGAGCATCCGTCCCTGGTTCGTGTCGGCGATCGTGCGGAGCGCCATCGTTTGCGGCGAAAGCCGCTGCGCGCGTCCCCAACTGACGCCGCCGTCGGTCGAGCGGATGAGCCACGCGTCGACGCCCGCAGCGCGGCGCGCGTAGTAGGCGACCGCCAGCGACCCGGCCGGGCCGGCCGCGATTGCGGGAATCAAGGCATCGGCGCCGCGGCTGATCCGGCGCGGCGCCGACCAGGTGGCACCGTCGCGCGAGCTGGAGAGGACGACGTCGTTCCCGGTGCAGATCTGCCGGGTCACGCAGGCGGGCCACACGGCGAGAAGTCGGCCGGTGTCGTCCACGTCGGCGGTCGGGATCGGCACCATCCGCAGGCCCCGGGGGCGCGTGCCCCGAGTGGGGCCAACCGTGACCGGTCCGGCGAACGTCGTGCCGCCGTCGGGCGAGCGAACCGCTTCGATGCCGCCGTCCTCCCGGTTGTAGAGGACGACGAGCGTGCCGTCCGGGAGCGCCGCCGGATAGGCGCCGACGAGCGGGAAGAACGGGAGCGAGACCGGCGGCGACCAGGTGACGCCACCGTCACCGGACGACTGGATCGAGAGCGCCGAGCGCACGAGGTCGGTGTAGGCGAGGTAGCAGCGGCCGCGAAACGGGCTCGCCGGGCCGTTGTCGCAGGCCAGCCATTCCTTGTCGTAGCCCAGCGACCCCGTTGACGAAGAGGCGGCATCGACGGGCGCCGTCCAGGTGACGCCGTCCGCGGAGCGGCTGACCGCGAGCCGGCTGGTGCCGCCAGGCCCGAGCGCAAGCGAGGCGACGAGCCAGGTGGCATGGGTCTCGTCGCGCGCCACGACCGGGTCGCTCGCCCGAGTCGAAGGGCCGCCGGGCGTGCCCGCCGCCGTCAGCGATGGGAGCAGGCCGTCGCGCCACGTCAAGCCCGCGTCGGTCGAGGTCGAGAAACCGATCGCGGCGGCGCCGCCGTCGAAGAAGCGGCCGACCTGGAAGGCGGTCACGATCGTGCGTCCGGCCGCGAAGCTGTCCGGCTCGACCTGCGTCCGGTGGTGTGCCTTCGGATCGCTCGTCCGGTCGCGCGAGATCTGCCGAGTGACGGCCTCGCAGTCGGCCGCCGCCACGTCGAGCCGGTCGAGCGCGACCAGGTCCCGTCCAGGCCCGCACTCGACCCGGTCTCGCCGTGCATCGGCCTCGACGGAGATCCGGTCGTCCCCCGCGCCGGCGAGGACGACGTCCATCCGCGCGGTGCCGACGAGCAACTCGGCGTGGGCGGAGCCGCGGATCGTGCCGGCTGTTGCCGTTCCTGCGAGCACGAGCGTTGCCAGCGCGGCGACGGCGATCCTCACCGCGCTACCGTAGCCGTACGCCACGGTACGATCACGGATCTGTGACGGGCTCGCGCCGCCTGAGCCACGCGATCTCGGAGGGGAACGGCATCTCGATCGTTGTCGAGGTCGCCGACCGCGCCGGGGCGCAAGCAGCCGAGACCGACGGCGCGCAGGCGGTCGCCGTCAGAGGGGTTGCCGTGGGCGTGCGGGAGGCGACCAGGCTGCCGCTGCTCTGGCGGGCAGAAGGCGGGCTGCGAGAGGCGCAGGAGGCGGGAGCCGACGCGGTCGTGATCGCCGTCGGCCGCGACGGTTTCGAGGATCTCGTCGAGGAAGCCCACGAGCTCGGGCTCGAGCCCGTGCTCCAGGTCGTGGAGGAGGGCGAGATCGAGCGGGTGCTCGAGCACGTCGATCCCGAGATCCTGCTGCTGGCCGGCGAGGGCGAGCTCGAGCGGCTACTTGCGCTGCTGGCCGACGTGCCCGCCGGCAAGCTTGCGATCGCTGAGCTCGCCAGGGCCGGCAGCGACGAGGTGGCCGAGCTCGAGCGGGCAGGCGTCGACGCCGTGCTCGTCGGTGGATCAACCACCTAGCCGGCTGTGGGCCGGTCCGGGCGCGGCTCTCGCCGTGGTCGTCGCCGTGGCCGCAGCGCTCCGGATCCCCGGCCTCGAGTACGGCCTCCCGTATCCGCTCCTGAACCCTGACGAGGCGTCGATCGTGCCGCGGGCCTGGGAGATGGTGCACGGTGGCGGCCTCGATCCGGGCTGGTACGACTACCCGAGCCTGCTGCTCGAGCTGCTGGCGCCGCTCCAGGCGCTTGCGGGATCGCCCTCGTATCTCTCGGCTCGCTACGTGGCAGTGCTGATCGGCCTCGCGGGCGTGGTCGCCGCCTGGTGGCTCGGGCGCCGCGCCTACGGCGGCTCGGCGGGTGTCGTCGCCGCATCGGTCGTCGCCGTCTCGACGACGCACGTCGCCTACTCCCAGGTTGCGGTGACCGACGTGCTCCTGACGCTCGGCGTCACCTGCACGCTCGCGCTGCTTGTCGCGGGCCGGCTCGAGTGGGCCGGCGTGGCGGCGGGCCTTGCCGTCTCGGCGAAGTACCCCGGCGTGTTTCTCGCGGCGCCGCTCCTGGCGGTCGGCTGGGGGCGCTGGCGGCGGCTCGCTGTCGCCGCGGCGCTCGCCGTGGCTGCGTTCGCGCTCACGAGCCCGTTTGTCGTCGTCCATCCTGGCCGCGCCTGGGACGACCTGAGCCGGGTGCAGCGGCTCGCACGCGCCGGCTGGCTCGGGTTCGAGCACGACGGCAGCGCGCTCGGAGCATTCTCCGCCCGGCTGTGGGAAGCGGTCGGACCGGTGCTCGTGATCGCGCTCGTGGGGCTCGTGCTGGCGCTCTTCCGGCGCTCCCGCGCCGACCTTGCGCTCGCCTCGTTCGGCCTCGTGTACTTCGCCGACCTGCTGACCCTCGACGCCCATTTCGACCGCTACGTGTTGCCGCTCGTGCCCGTCGTCGCCGCGCTCGCGGCGCGAATGCGAGCACTCGCGCCGGTGACCCTCCTGCTGCTCGTGATCCCGCTCGTCTGGGCGATCCGCGACGACCGGGAGCTGCTGAAGACGGACACCAGGGTTTTCGCCCAGCGCTACGTCGAGCAGCTGGTGCCGGCCGGGGCGTCGATCGCCGTCGATCCGTCGACGATCCCGCTCGCGGGCCGCAAGGTCATCGCACTCGAACTGCCTGGCCCTGGCCGCCCGGCCGACCCGAACCGCGACCTTGCGGCGCTGCGCGCGCGCGGCATCGAGCTCGTGCTGCTGACCGGCGCCGTCGAGGATCGCGTGCTCGCAGCGCGCGACCGGTATCCCCGTGAGGCTGCGTTCGTCGACGACCTCCGGGCCACAGCGACGCTTGTGCTCTCCACCCAGCGCGGAGCGGGCGAGCTGACCGGGCCCTGGCTCGCGCTCTACCGGCTCTAGATCGTTCTAGAGTTCGACCGATGGAGGACGGCCGCCCCGACTACCTGCGAGCCTGCGAGCTCGACGCCGCCGGGCGCGAGGGCGAGGCTGTGCCGCACTACGAGCGGGCGCTCGCCGGGCTTCTGCCGGCCGACGAGCGTCGCGATGCACTGCTCGGCCTCGGCAGCACGTTCCGCGCGCTCGGCCGCTACGACGAGGCACTCGCGAAGCTCGAGGAGGGCCGGCGCGAGTTCCCTGGCTACCGGGCGTACGAGCCATTCCTCGCGCTGACGCTCTACAACCTCGGCCGTCATGCCGAGGCCGTCGAACTGCTCGTCACCGCGCTCGCGGAGACGACCGGCGAGGAATCGATCGCCCGCTACGAGCGCGCGCTCCTCTTCTACGCCCCACAGCCCGACGCGATCTGGGAGTAGCCCGAGGCTCTAGCCGAAGAATGCCTTCGCCACGTCGTACCACTCCTGCGGCACCGTCTTCAGCTTCGCGGTCGCCTCGTCGAGTGAGACGTCGACGATCGCGTCGCCCTGGAGCGCGACCATGCAGCCGAACGTGCCGGAGTGGGCGAGATCGGCGGCCTTGAGGCCGTAGCGGGTGGCGAGCACGCGGTCATGAGCGGTCGGCGTGCCGCCGCGTTGCACATGCCCGAGCACGGTCACGCGTGTCTCGTAGCCGGTACGGCTCTCGATCTCCCGCGCGAGCGCGTCACCGACGCCGCCGAGCTTCACGTG
>JBKJML010000041.1:0-2568 GCA_046596415.1 Gaiellaceae bacterium
AAAGGGCAGAGCTTCGACGTCTTCGACGGAGTGGATCGGGAGATCCCAGGTGATGCGATCGCGGTGCGGCGCGAGCACCGGGTCGGTCTCCGGCGTCAACCGGGGATCCTCGATCCACGCGTCGGGAAAGCCCTCGGCGGCAAGCCGGTAGAGGTCCGGCCCGGGCGTGGCGTCGACCCAGTCCCCCTCGTAGAGTCCCTTCAGGTCGACCGCGTCGACGGCGCCTGTCGCGGCGAGCCGGTCGACGAGCTCCGGCGTCCAGGCATCGCTCGCGTCGAGCTTGAAACGCAGCGCCGGATAGAGCTCGAGATAGGTGAGCGGGTCCTTCTTTGTCGAGACGACGAACGTGACGGGCCGCGGCTTCCGGCCGAGCGTCTCGGCGACCGAGAGCCCGGCTTGGCGGAGCGCGAGGTCGAAGGCGGCGCTCTCGACACCCCAGCGCCGGTAGCCGGGCAGCGCAGGCAGCGAGCCCGAGAAGCTCTCGAGTGTGAACTCGCCGATCAGGTCGACGCCGAGCTCGGGGCTCTGCGGCTCGTAGGTGACGTCCTCGCCGAGCCCGGTCTCACTGCCGCCGTGCAGGGTGACGAGCGAGCGGCCCGGGGCACCCTCGAAGGCGAGCGGCTGGAGGTCCGCAGCCTCGACAAGGAGCGGCAGGCTCTTGACACGGTCATAGAGCGGCATAGGCGACCGCCACCTCGGCGGCCAGGGCGGCGTTGTCGGCGATCAGCTCTCGATTCGCGGCCAGGGTGCGCCCGCCGCTTCGCTCGTGCAGGAACGCGAGCACGAAAGGGGTGACCGCCTGGCCGGAGACACCGCGGGCTTTCGCCTCGGCGAGGGCCTGCTCGATCAGCGGCTCGACGTCGTCGAGCGGCGCGCTCGCGGGGCGGCCGAGCAGGATCGAGCTGTGGCGGCCGAGCCGCCAGTGCGCGTGAGCGATCCGTGCCACCTCGTCGGCCGACTCGACCCGCGCGGAGACGGGCGGCCCGCCGGCGGCGGCGTAGAAGAGCGGCAGCGTGTCGGTCCGGTAGCCGAGCACCGGAACGCCGAGCGTCTCGAGGAGCTCCGAGGTCGCAGGCACGTCGAGGATCGACTTGACCCCCGAACAGACGACGAGCGCCTCGGTGCGAACGAGCTCGCCGAGGTCGGCCGACACGTCGGGTGGGGCGGGGAAGCCGCGGTGGACGCCGCCGAGCCCGCCGGTTCCCATGAAGCCGATTCCGGCTGCCCGGCAGGCGGCAAGAGTGCCGCCGACCGTGGTCGCGCCGACGGCGCCCTGGACGGCACACGCGGCCAGGTCGCGCGGCCCGACCTTGCGGGCGTCGGCGCCGAAGCGACCGAGCTCCTCCTCCGTCAGCCCGACCCGGACGACACCGTCGAGGACGCCGATCGTGGCGGGGACGGCGCCGGCCTCGCGCACGCGGCGCTCGCTCTCGAGCCCGACCGCAACGCCCTCGCCGGGCGGGAATCCGTGCGCGACGAGCGTCGTTTCGAGCGCGACCACAGCTCGACGCTCGGCGTTCGCCTGCGCCACTTCGTCGGACAGGACGACCAGCTCGTTCACGGCATCGAGCCTAGCTGCGAGACACAGCGTGCCGCCGCGTCCAGCGCGAGCGCCGGCCCTCCGACGAGGTAGCCGGCTGCGAGTGCGTCGCCGGCACCGGTCGAGTCGACCGGAGTCGCGGGGTGGGCCGGTAGCTCGACGCCGTCGAAGCTGCAGCCGCGCGCGCCGAGCTTGAGAATCCACGCCGCATCCGGCAGCGGGCCGCCGAGGATCTCCTGCTCGTCCTCGTTCGCGAACACGATGTCGGGCGCGATCCCCTCGAGTCGCTGGCGGAACGCGGCAGGCCCGAAGTCTCGAATCGCGCTCCATGAGGAGAGGTCGATCGAGACACGCGCCGCTCCCGCGCGTGCCAGTTCGATCGCGCAGAGCGCCGCGGCATCGATCGGTGCACGAAGGAGGGAGTAGCCGGAGACGTGCAGGACGTCGATACCGTCGAGCCAGGCGGGATCGATCTCTGCCGGTGAGAGGGTTGGAGCGACGCCCCGGTCGGAGGCCATCGAGCGATCGCCGTCAGGGTCGACGAGCGAGACGACGACGCCGTTTCGTCCGCCCACCGGCCCGGCGAGCTCGACACCACGCTCCACGAGCCCGCGCGCCGCGATCGCGGCGGCGTCGTCGTCGCCGCGCTTCGCGATCAGGCGTGCGCTGCCGCCAAGCTCCGCTACCCAGGCTGCCACGTTTGCCGCCTGGCCGCCGGGGCCGAGGTGGACAACCGACTCGGCGTCCGCGCTCCGCGCGAGCGGCTGCTCGAGGCGGACGATCACGTCGAGCAGAAGATCGCCGAGGGCACAGACCAGCATGCGTAGGATCCTGGCATGGATCCGGATGGCCGCCGCTCTCGAACGCGCAGCTTCCTCGTCGGCACCGTCGTCGGCGCGTCGGCTGCGATTGCCGCAGCGCGCCGCCTGAGGCCGAAGGAGCGCCATCGCTCGTCGCCGGCCGGGCTCGCCGCCTTCGAGGGCGCGCCCTGCTACCGCGAGTTGCTCGACCGGGAGCGCGGAGCGCCG
>JBKJML010000063.1:0-4018 GCA_046596415.1 Gaiellaceae bacterium
TGCCCGCCTCGTACGAGGTGACGCCGACGAAGGCTGAGTACGTCGACGTGATCGACTCGAAGCTGAAACCGCGCCCGAGCGGCGTCTACAAGGTCGATTACGGCAAGCAGACCGCCCAGCGGGTGCTTTCGGTGGCGCGAGCGATCGAGCTCGTCTTCCTCGTCGCCGTCTTGCTGCTGCTCACGGCAGCGACGCTCCTGATCGCGAACACGATCCGCCTCTCGATCTTCTCCCGCCGCCGCGAGATCGAAGTGATGAAGCTCGTCGGCGCGACGAACTGGTTCGTGCGCGGCCCGTTCATGCTGGAAGGGCTCGTGTGCGGCCTCGCCGGCTCGATCGGGGCCGTGCTGCTGCTGCTCCTGAGCAAGGAGGTGGCCCTGCAGCGAATCCTCGGCCACTTGAACGATACGAACGACGTGCAGGCGCTGTCCTTCGGCGTCATCTCGCTCGCGCTCGTCGGCTGCGGCCTGCTGCTCGGCGCCGCCGGCTCCGGCCTGACGCTGCGCCGCTTCCTCAAGGTCTAGGACGCCGCTAGGAAGTCGGGCGTACCGGTCAGATACTCGGTGCGGCATGAGGCGGGCAGTCTCGACCATCGCCGTCACCGTTGGTTGCGTCGGGGTCGTCGCCCTCGCGCTCGCCTTCCGTGACGGCCCCCAGGCTCGCGGGTCGGTTTCGACCGTCGCCGAGCGCTACCGGACGCGATCACCCTCCTCCGCTCCCGCTAGAAGCGGCGCGGCTACCCTCGGTGGTGTGGCCCGCCGACACGATCGCACGCCTCGCAAGTCCAAGCGCCCGGGCCGGGCCACCCGTCACCGGGCGCGGCTGACGCACCTTCCGGCCGCGGAGGTCGCGATCGAGCTGCCGACGCGAGGCTTCGAGCCCGATACGGTCGTCGCCCACCTCGGGCCGACGAACTCCGGCAAGACCCACGAGGCGCTCGAATTCCTCGCCGAGCAGGGGAGAGGCGTGTATGCGGCGCCGCTGCGGATGCTCGCGCAGGAGGCCCACCGACGGCTCGGCGAGCGGCTCGGGGCCGATCGCGTGGGTCTCGTCACCGGCGAGGAACGGGTCAACGAGGGCGCGCCGATCCTCTGCTGCACGGTTGAGATGGCGCCGCTCCACGGCGAGGTGCTCGTCCTCGACGAGGTGCAGTGGGCCGAGGACGAGGAACGCGGCTCCGCCTGGACGCGGCTGCTGCTCGCGGCCGAGTACCGTCACATCCTGCTGCTCGGGGCGCTCGATGCACTCCCGCTCGTCCGAAACGCCTTCCCCGACGCCGAGGTGAAGGTGTTCCAGCGGAAGGCGCCGCTCGACTGGACGGGTGAGGTGTCGATTCAGAGCCTGCGGCCGGGCACGGTCGTCGTCGCCTTCAGCCGCCGCGCCGTGCTGGCGCTCGCGGGCGAGCTGAACCGCCGCCATGAGGGGAAGGTGGCGGTGCTCTACGGGGCGATGCCGCTCGCCTCCCGCCGGGTCGAGATCGACCGCTTCCTGGCGGGCCAGGCGGATTACTGCACCGCCACCGACGTCCTCGGTCATGGTGTCAACCTGCCCTGCGAGACGCTCCTTTTTGCCGAGACGACCAAGTTCGACGGCGTCGAGCGCCGTGACCTCCACCCGTGGGAGATTGCGCAGATCGCCGGTCGCGCCGGCCGGTTCGGCTTTCACGAGCGTGGTCACGTCGGCGTCCTGACCGGCATCGTCTGGGCGAACGCCGACCCGGACATCGTCGAGTCGGCGCTGCACCCGCACGTCGAGCTCCCGGACGGCCACCTCGGCTACCGGATCGTCGACACGGGCCGGATCCGGCCCCGGCTCGACGATCTCGGCATCCAGTCGCCCGCTCAGCTTTCGGCGGCGCTGCGCACCTGGCACCGGGAGGCGCTGCGCCGCTGGGCCTCGGAGGGCTGGCTGTCGGTCGAGTCGATCGGCCCGACGCTCACCCGGCTCGACGCCGTCCAGAAGCGGCTGCGTGAGCGCGATCGACGCCTCGGCCTCGAGGACACTTGGCGGATCGTCAACGCGCCGGTCGACGAGGACTCACTCGAGCTCCTCTCGACGCTTGCGCTCGCGCTGGCCGGCGACCGCGCCCAGAAGCCGCTGCTCGACGTCCTGCTCGACGAGCGCCGCCTGCACGACTCGACACTCGAGGATGCCGAGCAGGCCGCACGGACAGCGAGCATCCTGCGCTGGTTCGCGCTCCAGTATCCGGGTGTCGGCGGCGTGACGATCGAACGCGCCGCCACGCTCGAGGAGACGGCCTCGCTGCGGGTGCTGGCACGGCTGGCGGCCGAGGTGCGCTCGCCGACGGTCGGGCGTTGCAAGTCGTGCGGCCAGAGCTGCGCGCCCTGGTTCCCGCTCTGCGAGCGCTGCTTCGGCAAGGCCGGCGCTCGCGGTGGCCGCTCCGCACGCCGCTAGGATCGCCCGCGTGGCCAGGCAACTCGGAACCAAGGTGATCGCGGAGAACCGCCGGGCGCGGCACGACTACGAGCTGCTCGACCGCTTCGAGTGCGGCATCGTCCTGACCGGTACCGAGGTGAAGTCGCTCCGCGACGGCCGTGTGACGCTCGCGCAGGCGTATGCGGACGTGCGTGGGATGGAGGTATGGCTGGCCGGCGCTGAGATCCAGGCCTACGCGCAGGGGAACACCGCGAACCACGAGCCGGTGCGCGACCGCAAGCTGCTGCTCCACCGGAGCGAGATCTCGTCGCTCGTCGGCAAGGTGAAGGAGCGCGGCCTGACGCTCGTCCCGACGAAGCTGTACTTCAAGGACGGTCGGGTGAAGATCGAGATCGCGCTCGCCCGCGGTAAGGAGAAGGGCGACAAGCGCCGCGACGTGATGGCCCGTGAGGCGAAGCGCGACATGGATCGCGCCCTGAAGAGCCGTCGCTAGGTCTTGACCGGCCCGCGCAGGAAGATCCTGCCGGGCGCGACGGTGTAGCCGAGGCGCTGGTTGAGGATCCGGATCGGCGTGTTCCGTTCCTCGTTCATCGTTTGCACCGTCCGGTAGCCGTTGCGCTTTGCCCAGGCGATCTCGGCTCGCTTGAGCGCGCCGGCGATCCCGCGGCCCCGCCACGCGCGCTTGACCCCCGTGATGTCGTGGAACGCGACGTCGGGCCTGGCGGTGGTCAGCGAGAACTTCGCGTAGCCGACGACCTCGTCCCCTGCGAGCGCGACGAACGTCCACTCAGGCTTGTCGCCGCTGCCGCCGAGGTCGTGGGCGAGCCAGTCCTCGAGCGGCTCCATGACGCGATCCTCCTCGCCCGGCACATCGACGTACGCCTCGCATGCGACCTCGTACATGCCGGCCGTCAGCTCGGGGCGTTCAGCCCAGGTGACGATCTCGATTCCCGGTGGCGGGTCGACCGCGGGCTCGTCGATCGAGTCGAGGTCGAGCTGGAGCAGAGACTCGCGGCCCGTCTCTTCGAGGCCGCGCCGCTTCGCCCAGGCAAGGCTCTCGTCGTCGCTCTCGGTGACGGAGGTGGCGAAGACGGTCTCGCCCTGCTCGGCCGTCCAGTCGGCGAGGGCGGCGTGGAGGGCGGTGCCGACGCCGCGACGACGGGCGTGGGGGAGGACACTGATGTTCGCCCGGGCGACCCCCTGGCCGGCCTCGATTGCGCAGTGCCCCTCGCCAACCGCCTCGTCGTCGTCCCAGGCGAGGAAGGTGCCGAAATGTGCGACGCCGCTCTTATAGGACGCGACGTCCGCGGGTGCCATGGCCTGGTCGGGCTTGACGGTGTTCCAGATCCCGACGGAGACCTCGTCGTCGCCGGGTGCGGGGCGAATTTCCATCGTGCGAGCCTACCGCTACGATGGGAGCCAACAAACATACGGGGGCGACCTGGTTTCGACGTGGTCGGTTCTCCGGCAGAGCTGCAAGCCGAGGTCCCCGGTAGGCCTCGTTAATCCACCGGGAAAAACAAGTAAGTGCGAAGACTGATCTCGCACTCGCCGCTTAGCACTAGCTAAGTAATGGCGACGTCACACCGGGTTGGGCCCGAGACCCGGAGCGTGGCGCCAA
>JBKJML010000045.1:0-6235 GCA_046596415.1 Gaiellaceae bacterium
AGCGGTCGGCGTGCCGCCGCGTTGCACATGCCCGAGCACGGTCACGCGTGTCTCGTAGCCGGTACGGCTCTCGATCTCCCGCGCGAGCGCGTCACCGACGCCGCCGAGCTTCACGTGTCCGAACTGGTCGGTCGTGCGCGCCTCGCCCGCGACCAGCTTCGACTCGCCCGACTCCCAGCTCAGCTCGTAGCCTTCGCTGACGACGACGATCGAGAAATCCTTGCCGCCGCTGTGGCGCTTCTCGATCACACGGCAGGCCTCTTCGACCGTGACCTTCTGCTCGGGGATCAGGACCATGTCGGCTCCGCCGGCGATGCCGGAGTGGATCGCGATCCAGCCGGCATGCCGGCCCATCACCTCGACCACCATGACGCGGTTATGGGACTCGGCGGTCGAGTGGAGCCGGTCGATCGCCTCGGTGGCGATCGAGACGGCGGTGTCGAAGCCGAAGGTGTAGTCGGTGCCGCTCAGGTCGTTGTCGATCGTCTTCGGCACGCCGACGACCGGAAAGTCGTGCTCGCTGTAGAGGCGCGCCGCCACGCCGAGCGTGTCCTCGCCGCCGATCGCGACGAGCGCGTCGAGGCCGCCGGACCGGAAGTTCGCGAGCACCTTCTGGACGCCGCCGTCGACCGTGTAGGGGTTCGTGCGCGACGTCTTCAGGATCGTGCCCCCGCGAGGCAGGATGCCGGAGATGTCACGCTGCCCGAGCGGCGCCAGCTTCCCCTCGACGAGGCCGCGCCAGCCCTCGTGCACCGCGACGACCTCCCACCCGCGGTCGAACGAGCGCCGTGCCACCGCGCGGATCACCGCGTTGAGGCCCGGGCAATCGCCCCCGCCGGTCAGGATGCCTAGTCGCTTTGCCATCAATGCCGAAGGTGGGAATCGAACCCACACTCCCCGAAGGGAACCGGATTTTGAGTCCGGCGCGTCTGCCAGTTCCGCCACTTCGGCCGGCATCGTTGATCGTAGACGCTGACGCGGCATTCGAACGTTGACGGCCGGAGCCCGGCTTGGCCGGTCGGGAGGCCCGGGGCGGCTTGTGCGGTCGCTGCGAGGAAGCAGGGCGCACGCGGGGGAACCATGGGTTCCTCCGCGTTGACTCCCCGAAGGGAACCGGATTTTGAGTCCGGCGCGTCTGCCAGTTCCGCCACTTCGGCCGGCACGACGATCGTAGCCCGTCCGGCCTCACTTGTCCGTCTGTCGGGGGAGTCGGCCGGTCGCCGGAGTTCGGCTTTGCCGGCCGGGAGGCGCGCTCTGTGTGGATGCGGCGGCGACGCAGGAGGGGCCTGTGGGGGAACCCTGGGTTCCCGACGCTTGCGACCCAGGTTGAAAGCGTGCCTCCCAGCGTCGATACTTGCGCTTCGCTCGTCAGCGAGGGCATCGGGTACGAGCCGAGAACTCCAGCGGGCTTCGGTCAACGGGTGATGGAGGAGGAACGTTTTGGAACGGAGAAAGCGCGGAGTGTTCGCAGTACTGGCCCTCTTCGTCGCTGCCCTCGCGCTGATTGCGGCGGGCTGTGGCGGGAGTGACAGCAACGATTCGAGTGGCACGACAGCGACCGATGGCGGGTCCGGCAGCTCGGGCTCGATCACGGCTCTGCCGTCGTCGTCATGCACGGCGATCGAGTACAAGGGTGAGGGTGACCCGGACGTCCTGATCGCCTCCGACCTGCCGCTTCAGGGCTCGTCGCGGACGCAGACGATTCAGATCACCGAGGCGATCCGGGTCCTGCTCGAGCAGGCGAACTACAAGGTCGGCGATCTGAACGTCGCGTACCAGTCGTGCGACGATGCGACCGCCCAGGCCGGCAAGTGGGACTCGGGCAAGTGCT
The DNA here is from genome assembly GCA_046596415.1 of Gaiellaceae bacterium. Classification (GTDB taxonomy): domain Bacteria; phylum Actinomycetota; class Thermoleophilia; order Gaiellales; family Gaiellaceae; genus JBKJML01. The sequence goes on from JBKJML010000045.1 coordinate 1,832, forward strand.
CGACGAACGCTCAGGCCTACGCCGGCAACGAGAAGGTCGTTGCGGTGATCGGCACGTTCAACTCGGGCTGTGCCGGGATCGAGATCCCGGTCCTCAACCAGGCACCGGGTGGTGGCCTCGCGATGGTCTCGCCGGCCAACACGTACGTCTGCCTGACCGAGGGTGGCCCCGGTTGCGACGCGACCGAGCCTGACAAGTACTACCCGTCCGGCTCGCGCAACTACGCGCGTGTCGTGCCGCACGACGCCTACCAGGGCGCTGCGATGGCGGAGTTCGCGAAGGAGCAGGGCGTCACGAGCATCTACGTCCTGAACGACAAGGAGGCGTACGGCCTCGGCGTCGCGACGAACTTCAAGAACGCCGCCGAGCACGTCGGCATCAAGATCGCCGGCTTCGCTGCTTGGGATGGCAAGGCCGCGAGCTACGAGGCTCTGATGCGCAAGATCGGCACCACGGGTGCTGACGGCGTCTTCCTCGGCGGCCTGATCGACGAGAACGGCGCTCAGCTGATCAAGGACAAGGTGTCCGTGCTCGGCAAGAACGACGGCAAGGTCAAGCTGTTCGCACCGGACGGCTTCACCACGCAGCAGACGATCGACGAGGCAGGCGCCTCGGCGGCCGGCATGTTCATGAGCGTCGCCGGCGTGCCCATCGACCAGTTCGCTGGCACGGGCAAGACGTTCGCCGACTCGTTCAAGGCCAAGATCGGCGGCAAGCCGGTCGACCCGTACGCGATCTACGGCGCCCAGGCGGCGCAGGTCGTGCTGGACGCGATCGGACGGTCCGACGGTACCCGCGCATCCGTGATCGAGCAGGTGTTCGCCACGGACGTCAAGGACGGCTACATCGGCTCCTTCACGATCAACGAGGGCGGTGACCCGTCCGACGCGGCGGGCGCAGTCGTCGGCTTCACGATCTACAAGGCGACCGACAAGTTGGTGACGGTGAAGGTCATCTCGCCGAAGCCGGAGAACGTCGAGGCGGCGCGCGGCTAGCGCACCGGCCCGACGCACGAACCCGATCCGGGGAGGAGCCACCGCTCCTCCCCGGATCACCTTCTACGCTCAGAAGCCATAGACGCTCAGACCCGCACCCAGCGCAACCCTCTCGGCATCGTCCGGGACTTCGGGATCGTGCGCCTGCTCGGCTGGGTCGTCGTAGCGCTCCTCATCGCCTGGCTCTTCGTCAACTTCACGAAGGGGCCGAGCGAGTTCATCAACGTCTTTGTGATCGGCATCTCGAACGGCGCCGTCTACGGGCTGATCGCGCTCGGCTACACGCTCGTCTACGGGATCCTGCAGCTGATCAACTTCGCCCACGGCGACGTGTTCGCGCTCGGCGGGCTGATGGCGAGCACCGTGATCCTCTCCCTCTTCAAGCTCGACGACGCTTCGAGCGGCGGCATCGTCATCGCCGGCATCGCGGCCGCGCTGCTGATCGCGATCGTGTTCTCGGCGGCACTCAACACGACCGTCGAGCTCGTCGGCTACCGTCGGCTGCGTAACGCGCCGCGGCTCGCACCGCTGATCACCGCCGTCGGGATGTCGTTCATCCTCGCGGACATCGGCCTGATCGGCTGGGGCGTCGACTACAGCTCGACCCCGCGCCTGATCCCGAACTCGAACGCGTTCCAGATCGCGGGCGTCAACTTCCAGTGGAACAAGATCGCGATCCTTTTGATCACCTTGCCGGTGCTGATGGCGCTCACCTGGCTCGTGACGAAGACGCGCCAGGGCAAGGCGATGCGCGCCACCTCGCAGGATCAGGAGGCGGCCGCGATGATGGGCGTGAACGTCAACCGCACGATCTCGTTCACGTTCGCCCTTGCCGGCGGCCTCGCGGGCGCAGGCGGTCTGCTCTACGTCCTCAACTTCACGACGATCCGCTACGACCAGGGCTTCCAGCTGGGCCTGATCGCGTTCACCGCCGCCGTGCTCGGCGGGATCGGGAACATGAGCGGCGCCGTGCTCGGCGCGACCGTGATCGGGTTGATCGAGGCGTTCAATGAAGGGCTCGTCTGGCATGCCCCGGGCAGCGACTGGACTCGCTCGATGATCTTCGGGGTGCTGATCGCGATCCTCGTCTTCCGTCCTGAAGGGCTCCTCGGCGAGCGGACGCCGGAGGGCGGCTGATGGCCTCCGGCGGCGAGAGCCGGCTCGCGGCGGTCGTGAAGGCCTGGGACGAGCTGCCGCGGCCCGTCCGCCGGTACGCCCCTGCCGCGGCGGTCATCGTGGCCGCGTTCTTCTACCCGGCCTACCAGGGGAGCCTGCCCGGCGCGTTCCCGGCGCTCGGCGCCGCCGTGATCATGCTGATCTTCACGATGATGGCCGTCGGGCTGAACGTCGTCGTCGGTTACGCCGGTCTGCTCGACCTCGGCTACGTCGCCTTCTACGCGGCAGGTGCATACACGGCGGCCTGGTTCGCGTCGCTCCAGTTCGACCAGGTGAGCTTCGAGTTCGGCGCCGTCGGAGTCGCGCCCGATCGCCCCGGCATCCACCTCTCGATCTGGCTCGTGCTGATCATGGCTGGGATCTTCACAGCCGCGACCGGGATCGCGATCGGCCTGCCGACGCTTCGCCTGCGCGGGGACTACCTCGCAATCGTGACGCTCGGCTTCGGCGAGATCATCCCCCAGTTCGTCCGCAACGCCGACAGCCTCGGCGGCTTCGATCTGACGCACGGCACCTTCGGGATCAGCCCGATCGACTCGCCCGGCTTCGGCACCTGGCTGAACGAAACGGTCGGCCTGCCCGTGACCTACCAACAGTCGTTCGATCGTGAGCAGTGGTTCTTCTGGACGGCGCTCGCCCTGCTTGCCTTCACCGTCTTCTGCACCGTGCGCCTCCGCGACTCGCGCCTCGGGCGTGCCTGGATCGCGATCCGCGAGGACGAGACGGCCGCGGCGGCGATGGGGATCCCGCTGATGCGGACGAAGACGTGGGCGTACGCGATCGGTGCCTTCTTCGGCGGCATCGCAGGCGCCTACTACGCAACCTTCAAGAGCGGCGCCTTCCCGAGCGACTTCTACTTCAACATCTCGGTCTTCCTGCTCTCGATGGTGATCCTCGGCGGCATGGGATCGGTGTGGGGCGTCGTCCTGGGCGGGTTGATCCTCTCGTACCTCAACGAGGAAGGGCTCGCGAAGATCGGCACGTGGTTCAGCGAGCTGATCGGGCAGCAGATCGACGTGCCGAAGTACAACTTCGGCGTCTACGGGGCGATCATTGTGCTGATGATGCTGTTCCGGCCGACGGGGCTGATACCCGAACGCCGGCGCAAGGCGGAGCTGGCGGCGACCGAGACCCACGACGAGTCGATCCAGGACGCGCACCCCTGATGCCCGCAGATCTCCTGCTCGACGCCGAGCACATCCGTAAGGAGTTCGGCGGCCTCGTCGCCTCGAACGACGTCGATTTCACGATCCCTCGTGGCGCCATCGTTTCGCTGATCGGCCCGAACGGGGCCGGCAAGACGACCTTCTTCAACATGCTCACCGGTGTCTACAAGCCGACCGCAGGGCGGATCCTGTTCGACGGCCACGACATCACCGGCCGCCCGCCGCACGCGATCACGAAGCTCGGCATCGGGCGCACCTTCCAGAACATCCGTCTCTTCCCGCAGATGACGGCGATCGAGAACGTGCTCGTCGGCATGCACTCGCGGCTGCGCGGCGGCATCCTCGGCTCGGTGCTCGGCCTGCCGCGCGTGCGGCGGGAGGAGCGCGACGCCGCTCAGCGCGCGCACGACCTGCTCCGCTACTGCGGCCTCCGCACGCATCACGACGACCAGGCTTCGAGCCTCCCGTACGGCGAACAGCGCCGGCTCGAGGTGGCGCGCGCGCTCGCGACCGAGCCGAAGCTCCTGCTCCTCGACGAGCCGACCGCCGGCATGAACCCGCAGGAGACCGCCGACTTCATCGGCTTCGTCTCGAAGATCCGCGACGAGCGCGGGCTCACCGTGCTCCTGATCGAGCACGACATGAAGGTCGTGATGGGCGTCTCCGACCGCGTCACGGTGCTCGAGTACGGCGAGAAGATCGCCGAGGGAACCCCCGGCGAGGTGCAGAAGAACGAGCGAGTCATCGAGGCCTACCTCGGCAAGGGGGCGACGGAGCAGTGAGCGCGAACGGCGGCGAGCGCGCGGTCGTCCTCGAGCTCACGGACGTCCACACCTATTACGGCTCGATCCACGCGCTGAAGGGCGTGTCGCTCGAGGTCCGCGACGGCGAGATCGTGACGTTGATCGGAGCGAACGGCGCCGGCAAGTCGACGACGCTCCGCTCGATCCAGGGGCTCAACCACCCGCGCCGCGGGGCGATTCGCTTCCAGGGCCGCGAGATCACGAACGAGGCGCCGCACTCGATCGTCAAGTTCGGGATCGCCCAGTCGCCCGAGGGCCGCCGCC
>JBKJML010000096.1:0-12518 GCA_046596415.1 Gaiellaceae bacterium
TTCTTCTCAGCCATCTATCTCTTCTCCAGTCCAGCTTCACGTTCGCGGCGTACCGTCAAGATTCGAGCGATCTCCCGCTTGGCCAGCCGTAGCCGGGCGCTGTTCTCGAGCGCGCCGGTCGCCGACTGGAAACGGAGGTTGAAGAGCTCCTGGCGCGTCTCGGCCATCTTGCGCGTCAGCTCCTCCTCGGACAGTTCCTTCAACTCCCTAGCTCTCAAAAAGATCAGCCTCCCGCTTCACGAACTTCGTCCGCAAAGGCAGCTTCTGGCCGGCGAGACGCAACGCCTCGCGTGCCAGCGGCTCGGGCACGCCGGCGAGCTCGAACATCACGCGGCCCGGCTTGACGACAGCGACCCAATGCTCCGGCGACCCCTTGCCCGAGCCCATGCGCGTCTCGGCCGGCTTCTGCGTCACCGGCTTGTCGGGAAAGACGTTGATCCAGACCTTGCCGCCGCGCTTGATCTTGCGCGTCATGGCGATCCGGGCGGCCTCGATCTGCCGGTTGGTGAGCCAACCGGCCTCGAGTGCCTTGATCCCGTACTCGCCGAAGTTCACATCCGTCTGGCCGCGCGACAAGCCGCGGCGACGGCCGCGGTGATGCCGGCGGAACTTCGTCTTCTTGGGCAGGAGCACTAGCTCTCACCACCCGTCTTCTCAGCGCTCTTCGCATCCTCGACCTGCGCGGTCGGCGCAGTCGTCTCGGGGACGTCGGCGGCGGGTGCGGGCGTCGTCGGCACGTCCTGCACGACCGGCGGCTGCTCGACGCCCTCGGGCTTCGTGGGCGTCTCCTCGGGGCGCGAACGCTGAATCGTGTCCTGCGGGCGCGAGCGGTCGGACGACGGACGACCGCCGCCTGCTCCTGCAGGCCTGCCGCCGGGCCGACCGGGACCACCCGGGCGACCGCCGGGACGGCCGGGGCCACCGGGACCGCCGGGGCCACCGGGACCGCCGGGGCCACCGCCTGGCGGCCTGCGGCCCTTCTTGACGAGCCCCAGGCCCTCGCGATCGCCGCCACGGTTGCGGCTGCTCTCGCGGGAGGCGCCGAGACCCTCGGAGCCGCCGCGTCCGCGACGGGCCTGATCCTGGTCGCCGAGGCGCGTGTCCTTGACGGTCACGCCCTCGTAGCCCTCCGGCATGATCTCGCCCTTGTTGATCCAGACTTTGACACCGATCCGGCCGTAGGTCGTCTTCGCCTCGGCGAAGCCGTAGTCGATGTCGGCGCGGATCGTGTGCAGCGGGACACGGCCCTCGGTGTAGCGCTCGGAGCGGCTCATCTCGCCGCCGCCGAGGCGGCCGCCGCACTGGATCTTGATCCCCTGCGCACCCGACCGGATCGCCGAGGCAAGCGCGCGCTTCATGGCGCGACGGAAGCTGACGCGGTTCTGGAGCTGCTCGGCGATCGACTGCGCGACGAGCTTCGCATCCAGCTCGGGGCGCTTGATCTCGTTGATGTTGATGTGGACGTTTTTCTGGGTGAGCGCGTGCAGCTCCTTACGGAGCGCATCCACCTCGACGCCAGACTTGCCGATCACGATGCCCGGGCGGGCGGTGTAGATGTCGACCGTGATCCGCTGCTTGTCCTTGCGGATCAGGATGTCCGAGAGCCCGGCGTGCGAGAGCTTGCCGATGATGTGCTCACGGATCTTGACGTCCTCGATGATGTAGGCGGGGAACTCCTTGGTGCTGACGTACCAGTTGGACTTCCACGCATGGATGACGCCGACCCTCAGGCCGCCGGGATGAATTTTCTGGCCCATCAGGCCACCGCCTCCTTCTTCTTCGCCGAACTGCGGCGCTTCGCCTTGGGCTTCGACTCGGGCTCGGATGCTGCCGGGGCGGGCGCCACGGTCGCGGCGGGAGCCGCGGGGCGCGTGCGCCGACGAGCGTCGAGCTTCGGGTTCGTGCCGACGATCAGGGTGATGTGACACGTGCGCTTGTTGATCCGGTTGACCCGGCCACGCGCGCGAGGCTTCCAGCGCTTCAGCGTCGGCCCCTCGTCGGCGTAGGCGGCGAGGACTGTCAGGTCGTCGCCGTTCACGCCGGGGAACTTGACCTCGGCGTTCGCGACGGCCGAGCGAAGCACCTTCTCGATGTCGACAGCGGCTGCGCGCGGAGTGAACGCGAGCACGGTGCGCGCCTCGGGCACGCTGCGCCCACGGACGTGCTCGAGCACGACCCGCGCCTTCCGCGCCGAGAGACGGACCCACTTGGCCTCGGCGCGCGCCTGAAGAGTGTCGGGGTTCGCCACGGCTAGCGGCCCTTCTTGACCTGGGTCTGGCGATCGCCCGCGTGGCCGCGGAACGTCCGCGTCGGGGCGAACTCGCCGAGCTTGTGGCCGACCATCTGCTCGCTGACGAACACGGGCACGTGCTTACGCCCGTCGTGGACGGCGATCGTGTGCCCGACCATGTCGGGGAACACCGTGGACGAGCGCGACCAGGTCTTGATCATCCGCTTCTCGTTGACGGCGTTCATGGCCTCGATCCGGCTCATCAGCCGCGCCTCGACGAAAGGCCCCTTCTTGGATGAACGACTCATTTAGCGCTTGTCCTTCCCGCGGCGACGGCCGCGAACGATCAGCTTGTTCGATTCCTTGTGCTTCGCGCGGGTGCGCTTGCCGAGCGTCGGGACGCCCCACGGGGTGACCGGGTGCCGGCCGCCCTTGGACTTGCCCTCGCCGCCGCCGTGCGGATGGTCGACCGGGTTCATCGCCGAGCCGCGGACGCCGGGGCGCACGCCCCGCCACCGGCTCCGTCCGGCCTTGCCGCCCGTCTGGTTCTCGTGGTCGGCGTTCCCGACCTGGCCGACAGTGGCACGACAGGTGAGTGGAACGCGGCGCATCTCGCCCGACGGAACCCGCAGGACGGCGTAGCCGGCGTCCTTCGCGACGAGTTGGACGCCGGCGCCGGCAGAGCGGGCCATCTTCGCGCCCTGACCCGGCTTCAGCTCGACGTTGTGCACGAGCGTGCCGGTCGGGATGTTCTCGAGCGGAAGCGCGTTGCCAGGCTTGATGTCGGCCGTCGGGCCTGACTCGACCGTGGCGCCGACCTGGAGCCGCGCCGGCGCGATGATGTACGCCTTCGCGCCGTCGGCGTAATGGAGCAGCGCGATCCGAGCCGACCGGTTCGGGTCGTACTCGATCGCAGCCACCTTGGCCGGAACGCCGTCCTTGACGCGTTTGAAGTCGATGATCCGGTACTGGCGCTTGTGACCGCCGCCCTGGTGGCGCGTCGTGATGCGGCCGTTGTTGTTGCGCCCGCCCTTCTTCTTCAGCGGCTCGGTCAGCGAGCGCTCCGGCTCTGTCTTCGTGATCTCCTCGAACGTCGAGACCGACATGAAGCGGCGGCCCGGGCTCGTCGGCTTGTACTTACGGATGCCCATTAGTGGATCTCCTGGTGACGGTTTCGCGGCTCCGGCGTGCGAGACGCAAGCAGCGCCAGGACGCAGGGGGCGGCCGGGCCGGTTGGCCCGGACGCGACTGAGGACGCGGCGATGCGCCGCAGATCGCGCGTCGGCGAGGCACAAACTGTTGCCAGGAGCTCCACTTAGACCTGTGCCCCCTCGAAGATCTCGATCGTCTGGCCCTCGCGCAGCTGCACGATCGCCTTCTTCCAGCCCGGGCGCGTGCCCTTGCTGATGCCGCGGCGCTTCGGCTTCGCCTGGACCTTGATGATGTTGACGCCCATCACCTGGACGCCGAAGAGCTCCTCGACGGCCTGCCGGATCTGGGTCTTGTGCGCGTTCTTGTGCACCTTGAAGGTGTACTTGCGGTCGCCGATCAGCGAGTAGCTCTTCTCGGAGACGACCGGTGCCAGCAGCACCTCGTTCGGATGGAGGCTCATGAGGCGCGCACCTCCACGAGCGGCAGCGCCGCCTCGGTGATCAGGAGCGAGCGCGCCCAGACGATCGAGGCGACATCGAGCTCGGACGGGACCGTGACGAGCACCTTCGGCAGGTTGCGGAACGACTTGATCACCGTCTCCTCGTCCTCGGTGACGACAACGACAATCGGCGTCTCCTTGCCCCAGCCCTCGATTAGTGCCCGGGCTTGCTTCGTCGAGGCGGCCTCGAAACCAGACGCGTCGATCAGGCCCAACGAGCCGTTGACGGCATGGTCGGAGAGCGCAGCTCGCAGCGCGGCGCGCTTCGCCTTCCGGTTGATCTTGACCTCGAAGCTCGTGCCGACCGCGAAGGCGACCCCGCCGCCGGTGAACTGCACGGCGCGGATCGTGCCGGCGCGGGCGCGGCCGGTGCCCTTCTGGCGCCACGGCTTGGCGCGGCCGCCGGAGACGAGGCCGCGGCTCTTCACCGCACGCGTTCCGGCGCGGCGAGCATTCAGCTCCGCGCGCACGGCCTCGTGGACGAGATGCGGCTTGACCTCGGCGCCGAAGATCTCCTCCGTGAGGGTGACGTCCTTGGCGGCCTTGCCACCGAGGAGCTGTGCCTTGGGAGCGGGCATTAGTGATTCTCCCGGTGACGGTTTCGCGACTCTGGCGTGCAAGCCGCAAGCAGTGCAAGGACGCAGGGAGCGGTCGGGCTGGTTAGCCCGGACGCGACTGAGGACGCCGCAATGCGCCGCGGATCGCGCGTCAGAGTCGCGCTAACTGTGGCCGGGTGGATCACTTGGCCTCCCGAATCTCGACGATCCCGCTCTTCGGGCCCGGGACCGAGCCCTTCACGAGCAGGAGGTTGCGCTCGACATCCACGTCGTGGATCACGAGCCCAAGCTGTGTGACGCGCTTGCCGCCCATGCGCCCGGCCATCTTCTGGCCCTTGAAAACGCGCGAGGGAGTGGCGGACGCGCCGATCGAGCCCGGCTTGCGGACGTTGTGCGAGCCGTGCGACTTCGGCCCGGCGGCGAAGTTGTGCCGCTTGATCGTGCCCTGGAAGCCCTTGCCGATCCCGATCCCGGCGACCTTGACGTGCTCGCCGGGCTGAAACGACTCGACGGTGACCGCCTCGCCGACCTGGAGCTCGCTGCCACCGCGGAACTCGACGAGATGCCGATGTGCGGCGACGCCGGCCTTGCCGAGGTGGCCGAGCTCCGGCTTTGAGATCTTACGGTCGGCGACGGCGTCGAACGCCAGCTGCACGGCTTCGTAGCCGTCCGTTGCGAGGGTCTTCACCTGCACGACCGGGCACGGGCCGGCCTCGATCACCGTGACCGACGTGACGCCGCCGGTCTCCGGGTCGAAGATCTGCGTCATGCCCAGCTTGCGTCCGAGAATGCCCTTCATCAGAGCTTGATCTCGATGTCGACGCCGGCAGGGAGGTCGAGGCGCATCAGCGAGTCCACCGTCTTCGGCGTCGGGCTGTGGATGTCGATCAGGCGCTTGTGCGTCCTGATCTCGAAGTGCTCCCGCGAGTCCTTGTCCTTGAAGGGGCTTCGGATCACGGTGTACACGTTCTTCTCCGTCGGGAGCGGCACCGGCCCGGTGATGGTTGCACCGGACCGCTGCACGGTCTCCACGATCTGCAACGCCGACTTGTCCAACGCCTGATGGTCGTAAGACTTGAGCCGGATACGGATCTTCTGCTGCGCCATCTGCCTCTACCTACTTGATGATCTTCGTGACGACGCCGGCACCGACGGTGCGGCCACCCTCGCGGACCGCGAAGCGAAGGCCCTCGTCCATGGCGATCGGCTGGATCAGCTCGATCTCCATCTGCGTGTTGTCGCCCGGCATGACCATCTCCTGGCCATCCGGGAGCTTGATCGCGCCGGTCACGTCCGTCGTGCGGAAGTAGAACTGCGGCCGGTAGCCGTTGAAGAACGGCGTGTGACGGCCACCCTCTTCCTTCGAGAGCACGTACACCTCGGCGTTGAAGTGCGTGTGGGGCGTGATCGAGCCGGGCTTCGCGAGCACCTGGCCGCGCTCCACATCCTCGCGCTTGACACCACGGAGGAGCGCACCGGCGTTGTCGCCGGCCTGCGCGAAGTCGAGCGACTTCTGGAACATCTCGAGCCCGGTGACGGTCGTCTTCTCCACCTTCTCGTGGATGCCGACGATCTCGATCTCCATCCCGACCTCGATCTTGCCCTGCTCGATGCGCCCGGTCACGACGGTGCCGCGGCCGGTGATCGTGAACACGTCCTCGATCGGCATCAGGAACGGCTTGTCGACGTCGCGTACCGGCTCCGGGATGTAGGAGTCGACCGCGTCCATCAGCTCGATGATCTTCGGCGTCCACTCGGCGTCGCCCTCGAGCGCCTTCAGCGCCGAGACCTGGATCACCGGAATGTCGTCGCCGGGATAGTCGTACTTCGAGAGCAACTCGCGAACCTCGAGCTCGACGAGCTCGAGCAGCTCGGGGTCGTCCACCATGTCGGCCTTGTTCAGGGCAACGACGATGAACGGCACCTCCACCTGACGGGCGAGCAGGATGTGCTCGCGCGTCTGCGGCATCGGGCCGTCGGCGGCGCTGACGACGAGGATCGCCCCGTCCATCTGGGCGGCGCCCGTGATCATGTTCTTGATGTAGTCGGCATGCCCAGGGCAGTCGACGTGCGCGTAATGGCGGGCGGTGGTCTCGTACTCGACGTGCGCGGTGTTGATCGTGATGCCGCGCTGGCGCTCCTCGGGAGCAGCGTCGATCGACGAGAAGTCACGGGCGGCCGTGCCCGTGCCCGACTCGGCCAGGACCTTGGTGATCGCCGCTGTCAGCGTCGTCTTTCCATGGTCGATGTGACCGATCGTGCCGACATTGAGGTGCGGCTTCGTCCGCTCGAACTTCTGCTTGGCCATACTCCGGTCTCCTTTACTACGAGCTTGTCTTCGCGTCGACGATGTCGGCCGCGATCGATGCCGGCACTTCTTCGTACCGGTCGAACTGCATGGTGAAAGTGGCGCGCCCCTGGGTCATCGAGCGCACATCGGTGGCGTAGCCGAACATCTCCGACAGCGGCACGCTCGCCTTGATCGTGGTGGCGTTCCCGAGCGGGTTCATCTCCTCGATCCGCCCACGCCTGCTGTTCAGGTTGCCCATCACGTCGCCGAGGAAGTCCTCAGGCGTGACGACCTCGACCGCCATCGTCGGCTCGAGCAGCTTCGGCTTCGCGCGCTTCATCGCCTCCTTGAAGGCCATCGAGCCGGCGATCTTGAAGGCGCGCTCCGAGGAGTCGACGTCGTGGTAGGAGCCGTCGATCAGCTCGACCTTGACGTCGACGACCGGATAGCCGGCGAGGATGCCCGAGTTCATGGCCTCCTGGATCCCCTCGTTGATCGGCTTGATGTACTCCTTCGGAATCTTGCCGCCGACGATCTTGTCCTCGAAGACGTAGCCCTCGCCCGGCTGCTGCGGAATCAGGTTGATGACCGCGTGGCCGTACGCGCCCGAGCCGCCGGTCTGGCGGACGAACTTGCCCTGAATCTTCTCGGCGGCCTGCGAAATCGTCTCGCGGTACGCGACCTGTGGCCGGCCGACGTTGGCGTCAACCTTGAACTCGCGCATCAGCCGGTCGACGATGATCTCCAGGTGGAGCTCGCCCATGCCGGCGATCAGCGTCTGCCCGGTCTCCTCGTCGCCGGTCACGCGGAAGGTCGGATCCTCTTCGGCGAGCCGCGCGAGGCCGGCGCCCAGCTTGTCCTGGTCGCCCTTCGTCTTCGGCTCGATCGCAACCGAGATCACCGGCTCGGGGAAGGTCATCCGCTCGAGCACGATCGGCGCCGACTCGATCGCGAGCGTGTCGCCTGTCGTCGTCGACTTGAGGCCGACTCCGGCCGCGATCTCGCCCGCTGAGATCTCGTCGCGCTCCTCGCGGTGGTTGGCGTGCATCTGCAGGATGCGGCTGATCCGCTCCATCTTGCCGGTCGTCGTGTTGAGAACGCGGTCGCCCGACTTGAGCGTGCCCGAGTAGACCCGGAAGTACGTCAGCTTGCCGACGAACGGGTCGGTCATCACCTTGAAGGCGAGCGCCGCGAAGGGCGCGGCCGGATCGGCATTTCGCGTCAGCGCGGCCTCGGTCTTCGGGTCGAGGCCCTGGATCGCCGGCACGTCGAGCGGGCTCGGCAGGTAGTCGATGACACCGTCGAGGAGCGGCTGCACGCCCTTGTTCTTGAAGGCGGAGCCGAGCAGCACCGGCGTCAACGCGTCAGCGAGGGTGCCGGCGCGAAGGGCGCGCTTGATCATCTCCGGCGTCACGAGCGACTCGTCGGTCAGGTAGGTCTCCGTCAGCTCGTCGTCGTGCTCGGCGACCGCGTCGATCAGGAGGTGGTGGTACTCGTGCGCCAGCTCGGCGAGCTCGGCCGGGATCTCGCCGACCGTGAACGTCTCGCCGAGGTCGTCCTCGTAGGTGATCGCCTTCATCTCGACGAGGTCGACGACGCCGCGGTGGTGCTCCTCCTCGCCGACCGGAAGCTGGATCGGCACCGGGTTCGCACCCAGGCGGTCGCGCATCGACTCCACCGACTTGAAGAAATCGGCACCGGTGCGATCCATCTTGTTGATGAACGCGATCCGCGGCACCTTGTACTTGTCAGCCTGGCGCCAGACGGTCTCGGACTGCGGCTGGACACCGGCGACGGCGTCGAAGACGGCGACCGCGCCGTCGAGCACGCGCAGGCTCCGCTCGACCTCCACGGTAAAGTCCACGTGCCCGGGCGTATCAATAATGTTGATCCGGTGGTCGCGCCACTCGGCGGTCGTCGCAGCAGACGTGATCGTGATGCCGCGCTCCTGCTCCTGCGCCATCCAGTCCATCGTCGCGGCGCCCTCGTGGACCTCGCCCATCTTGTGGGTGCGGCCGGTGTAGTAGAGGATCCGCTCCGTCGTCGTCGTCTTGCCGGCGTCGATGTGCGCCATGATCCCGATGTTGCGGACGCGGTCCAGTGCGATACGGGTCATCGTGCTGCTCATCTCCCGGCTACCAGCGGTAGTGCGCGAAGGCCTTGTTGGCCTGCGCCATCCGGTAGATGTCGTCCTTTTTCTTGAACGCGCCGCCCTGCGAGTTCATCGCGTCCATGATCTCGCCGGCGAGCTTCTCGCCCATCAGCTTCTCGCGGCGGTCGCGTGCGAACTGAACGATCCAGCGCAGCGCGAGCGTGCGAGCACGCCGCTGCGGCACTTCGATCGGCACCTGGTAGTTGGCGCCGCCGACGCGCCTGGAGCGCGTCTCGAGCACCGGGGTGACGGTCTTCACGGCCGCCTCGAGCACCTCGACCGCCGGCTTGCCGCTTCGCTCGGACACGAGCGAGAGCGCGTCGTAGACGATCTTCTCGGCGGTCGACTTCTTGCCGTCGAGCATCACGCGGTTGATGAGCTGCGTGACGAGGCGCGAGCTGTAGACCGGATCCGGCTCGGTGACGCGGGGTGTGATCTCTGCGCGACGCGGCACTACGAGCCCTTCTTCGCGCCGTACTTCGAGCGGCCCTGGCGTCGATCCGGAACACCGGAGGTGTCGAGGGCGGCGCGGATCACCTTGTACCGGATGCCCGGCAGGTCCTTGACGCGGCCACCGCGGATCAGCACGACCGAATGCTCCTGGAGGTTGTGCCCCTCGCCCGGAATGTAGGTCGTGACTTCCATCCCGTTCGTCAGGCGCACGCGGGCGACTTTACGCAGAGCCGAGTTCGGCTTCTTCGGCGTCGTCGTGTAGACGCGCGTGCAGACGCCCCGCTTCTGCGGCGCACCGCGGAGGGCCGGGGTCTTGGTCTTCCCCTTCGGGGTCTGACGGCCCTTCCTGACGAGCTGATTCGTGGTCGGCACTGCGCTCCTAATCCGTTTCTTCACACAACAACGGTCGGCGGGGGCAAGCCTCGCCAACCGGGACAGCGGATGGTACCGAAAGCGGACCAGGCCCGCAAACGGCCACCGACGCGTTTTTGCGGTTGCAAACCGTAGCTCTCGACCGAGTTCCCGATTACAGTGAGTGTGGGGCAACGCCCCACCCCCCGAATGACGACTGTGACCATCGCCCTCCTCGCGGCGCTCGCTGCGGCAGTACTCGTTGGCCTTTTGGCCGCCGGGCGGCACCTGCGTGGGCGGGAGGACGCGCGGCTCGCCGACGCGCTCGCCGCGATGAACGAGCGGGTCGACGCGATGTCGCGTGAGCTCGCCGACGTGCTGCACCGCACCGAGGAGGAAAGCCGTCGCAGCCGCGTGCTGGGCGAGCTCGCCGGCTCGATCGACATCGACGAGGTGATGAACCGCACGCTCGAGGCTGCCGGCGCCGTGCCCGGCGTGGATGCCAGCATCGTGTCGATCTCCTGGCCGGACGGGACACCGCTGCAGGCGTCGGTCGGCGTGCCCGCCGAGGAGGCGGAGCTGCAGGCGCCTCCCGGGCCGCCGGACGGCAGCATCCCACGCTCGATCTCGATCGCGTACGCCTACGGAGCCGAGACGGCGTTCGGCAGCCTGAGGGTCGGGCTCGCGGTGCCGCTCGCGAGCGACGGCGATCACCTCGGCTATCTCTCTGTCTACTCACGCGCGGGTGAACCGTTCGGCGATGGCGACCTGCGCGACCTGGAGGAGCTCGCGCTGCGCGCCGGGCCTGCGATCGAGAACGCGCGCCGCTTCCGCGAGGCGCGGCAACTCGCCGACCTCGACGCACTCACGAGCCTGCACAACCGGCGCTACTTCCACGAGACGCTCGCCCGCGAGGTGGCCCGCGCCCACCGCTACAGCCGCCACCTGGCGTTGATCGTCTTCGACCTGGACGACTTCAAGGCGATCAACGACCGGATCGGACACCTGGCGGGCGATGCCGTGCTCGCCGAGGCATCCGAGCGCGTGCGCGACGTCGTGCGCTCCGCCGACGTCGCCTGCCGCGTCGGCGGCGACGAGTTCGCGGTCATCCTGCCGGAGTCGGCGGTGACCGACGCGGAGGCGCTCTACCGACGTCTCCAGGCCGCGGTCTCCTCGCGCCCGGTCGGCCAGGCCGGTCGCCTCCAGCTCTCCGCGGGCGTCGCCGAGCTGCGAGCCGACGACGACGCCGTGGGCTTCTTCCAACGCGCCGACGAGGCGCTGTACCGGGCGAAGGACGCCGGCAAGGGCACCGTCGTCACAGCGGCTGCCACGTCACCTGCGCCCACGCCGGGGCCGTGGCCGCGCGAGGCGCCCGAGTCCGCGTCGCGTTAGAGCCTCTAGAGCGCGAGGAAGGGCAGCCAGGCCGTCAGGTCGATCACGTCGAGCACCGGCAGCCGGTCGCCGGCGCAGCGCACCTCGGCGAGCGACGCAGTCTGCCGGCGGAGCGTCCAGGCAGGGAACGCGCCTGCGCGGCTCGCATCGCGGAGCGCGCGGCCGATCGCGCCGCGGACGAGCTCCAGCGGGATCGCGCCGAGCGGCTCGGTCGCACCGGTCGCCTGGACGTGGAAGCTCCCGTCGCGGGTGCGGACCGTCTGTGTGCCGCCCGTCGGGATCGAGAACACGGCCGCCGGTGCGGCCGAGGCGAGCACGAACCCGCGGCCGGACGGCAGCCACGACGGCGCCGGCTTCACCTCGACAACGCGCGCGTCGAGCTCGGCGTAGGTCGCGTAGTACGCGGTGATCGCCGCTCCCGTCGGTGCGGCGGTGGCAAGCGTGCCGCGGAGCGCAGCGTGGCGAAGCTCGTCGGCGAGCACGCCGTGGGCGGACGCGAGCGTGGCGCGTGAGCCCCGGAGCGCGGCGAGGTAGGCGGCGCGGCTGCCAGCGAAGCGGGAACGGATGATGGCTCGCTCGGCGGCGAGCACCTCCGCGGCGGTGGGCTGGCGCACGCTCGACTCGACCAGCCGCGCGTAGAGGGCCGACAGCGCCGCCTCGGCATCGCCGGTGACGGCGGCGAGCTCCCCGATCGCGTTCGCCGTGATCGCCTTCGCGCCGAGCGCGCAACGAACCCCGGCGGGCAGGTCGATCTGGCCCTCGGCGAGCGAGGGCGAGAAGCCGGGGCCTGCGGCGTCGCGCGGCGCCGACGGGCAGAGCGACGGGTCTCGTGCCCAGTGCCAGACGCAGGCGGCGGTCTTCTTCGCCGGGTCGACGCCCTCGGCGTTCCAGTGGCCCCAACCCCACGACCAGACGTGCGCGAAGCCGAGCTCGCGCGCCACCTGCTTCGCGGCCAGCGTCTGGAGCTTCGCGATCTCGAACCAGGCGCTCTTCGGGGAGAGACCCTCGCGGCCGCCGGCACCGAGCTTCGTCTGGAAGCCGAGCATCACCCCGACCCGGGCGGCGGGGACGCCAACGGCGTAGAGCCTCGACGCGGAGGCACGCATGCCACTGCGCAATCGCCGGCTGGCGGCGATCGGGCCGAGCTTGGAGAGCGCAACGGCGGAGCCGTACTTCTCGAGCACGATGTCGGAGACCTCTGCAAGCGATCGCCACCAGGCACCCGCGTCGCCGCCGGTGAACGGGTCGCTCGAGACGAGCAGCACGGGGCGCGCGCCGCGCGCCGCGAGCAGGCGCGCCCACTGGAGCACGTTCTCCCGGTACTGCGCGGTCGTCGCCGTCCACGGTGCGGGCGTCGAGGCCCCGAAGAGCTCGTTCATCGCGATCATCGGCGTCGCGCAGCCGGAGCTCAGGATCGCGTAGTCGAAGAGCTTCTGTGCGGC
>JBKJML010000230.1:0-16052 GCA_046596415.1 Gaiellaceae bacterium
AGAGCGGGCCGGGCTCGGGGATCCGCGGCTGCTCGGGCGGATCGGCCTCGTCGGGAGGCGGGTAGGGCTCGGGAGGTGCTGCCGGCTCGGGCGGGTCGCCCTCGTCGGGAGGCGGGAACGGCTCCGGGACGTCCGGCGGCGACGGCGGTTCGATGACGCTCATGCTCGCGTCGTTCCCCTCGCCCGCTCCGGCTACACCTGCCGACTTCAGCGAGGCCGGCCCCGGCGAAGCCGTCTCCAGTGAACGCAGCGCCTCGGCTGCCTCACGCCGCAGCGGCCCCACCTGCGCCCGGTAGTCCTCGTCGGAGACCGTGCCGGTGCGGTGGTCGAACTCGAGCTCCTTGAGGGCTGCGAGTGCGCGGTCGCGCTGCTCGGCGAGCTCGAGCCGCCGGCGCTCGCGCGGGTCGGGCGCGTCGAGCCGGTCGTCACGGGCCGCCGGCTCGCGGAGATAGGGCAGCGCGACGATCACGACGCAGGCGACCGCGAGCACGACGGCGATCACGATCGTCATCGGCCGGTAAGCGCGCCGCGGCCCTCGTAGCGCACGGCGAGCCGTCGCGCCTCACGCGCGTCGGGCCAGAGCGCCACGAACGAGCCGAGCAGGAACAGGAGGCCGGAGAGCCAGATCAGGTTGACGAGCGGCTTCACGAATGCGCGCACGTAGACCGTCCCGTCAGGGTTGATCTGCTCTGCGATCACGAACAGATCCTCGCCGGTGACGAGGTCACTGCGGATTCCGACCTCGTTCGAGACGAGCTGCTCAGCGGTGTAGGCGTTCTTGCCGGCCGGCAGGGTGCCGAGGCTGCGGTCGCCGCGGCGGACGGCGAACTGAGCGCGGATCTCCGTCGCGTTCGCCGCCTGACGCTGTGTCAGTCCTGTGTAGGTGAGCGCGTAGTCACCGACGCGCAGGCTCTCGCCGCGCGCGAGCTTCCCCTCACGCACCGTGTCGTAGGCGCTCGCGCCGATGATCCCGATCGCAAGCACCACGATCGCCACGTGGACGACGTAGCCGCCGTAACGGCGCCGATTCCTCGCGATCAGCGACAGGAATGCGGCCGGCCATGATTCGTCGGCGAGCGCGCGGCGAGCACGCGTCCCCCGCACGAACTCGAGCACGATCGTCGCGAGAGCGAACGCGGAGAACGTGTAGCCGATCAGGCCCGGGATCGACGAGCCGGCACCGAGCGCAAGCAGCGCTGCCCCGGCGAGGAGCGCCGCGCCCGTAGGCCAAGCGAAGGTGCGTGCTAGCCCTCGCAGGGACGCGCGACGCCACGCGATCAGCGGCCCGATCCCCATCAGCAGCAGGAGCGGTAGCCCGAAGCTGCGCAGGAAGAAGTTGTAGTAGGCGCCACCGATCGTCCGCGATTCGCCCGTTACGGCCTCGGAGAGAATCGGATAGACGACCCCCCAGAGGATCGTCAGGCAGAGGGCGACGAGGAGGAGGTTGTTGTAGAGAAAGGCCGCTTCGCGCGACACGAGCGACTCGAGCTTCGTCTTCGAGCGCAGGAGCGGCAGTCGCGCGAAGACGAGCCAGATCGTGCCGGCCACGACAAGGCAGATGAAGCCGAGAAACCAACCGCCGATCGAGCTCTGGGTGAAGGAGTGGATCGAGTTGACGATCCCCGAGCGGGTGAGGAAGGTGCCGAAGAGCGAGAGGCAGAAGGCGAGCGCCACGAGCACCACGTTCCAGAGCTTCAGCATGCCGCGCTTCTCCTGGATCATCACCGAGTGGAGGAAGGCGGTGGCCGCGAGCCACGGCATCAGAGCGGCGTTCTCGACCGGATCCCAGGCGTAGAAGCCGCCCCAGCCGACCTCCTCGTAGGCCCAGTGGGAGCCGAGCAGCTGACCGACCCCGAGCGCCGCCCAGGCGAAGAGCGTCCAGCGACGGGTGGCGACGATCCAGCGCTCATCGGTGCGTCGCGCGAGCAGCGACCCCATCGCGAACGCGAAGGGGATCGTCAGGCCGACGTAGCCGAGGTAGAGCAACGGCGGGTGAGCCATCATGTACGGGTTCTGGAGGCTCGGTGTGAGCCCCGCCCCGTCGAGTGGCGCGGGCTGCGTCGCGAACGGTGTCGCGACCGCAACGAGCAGCAAGGCGAAGAACGTCATGACGACGCCGACCACGGGCACGACCCAGGCGACGACATCGGGGGCGCGGCGGCGGTTGAGCAGTACAGCCGCGGCACCGTAGGCCGACAGGATCAGGAGCCAGAGAAGGAGCGAGCCCTCCTGGCCGCCCCAGAAGGCGGAGACCGTATACCCGGTCGGCAGCTCACGGCTCGTGTGGTCGGCGACGTAACGGAAGCTGAAATCGTGGCGGACGAGCGCGGCTAAGAGCACCGCCGAGCCGACGCCGGTCGCGACGAACGCGGCGACGAGCGCATTCTGGGCTGAGAGTGCGAGCCGGCGTTGACGACCGTGGGCGGCGATGGCCCCGGCGACGACCGCATAGACGGCGAGCCCGAGCGTGACGGCGAGCGCGGCGCGGCCGAGCTCTGGCATCTACGCGGTTTTCTTGGGGGCGTACTTCGACGGGCACTTCGTGACGAGCGATCCCGGTACTGCCACGAAGACGCCGTTCGAGAGGGTGCCGTCGACCACGACGTCGCGGTCGGTGCGGAAGAGATCCGGCACGGAGCCCCGGTAGAGCACCTTCAGCCGGGCGGGCGACCCACCCTGGACGTCGCGAAGCGTGAAGCGCATGCCGGCCGCGTGCGGATCGCCGGTCACCGGCCCGACCACATGCCCGACGAGCGAGACCTGCGTCGTGCGACCCGCGAGCTCGCTCGGCGCGATCGACGGCGTGCCGCCGCCCGCGATCGAGGTGTAGAGCAAGAAGACCGCGAGTACCGCGGCGACCGAGAGCGCGACGACGAGCCGCGCGGGGCTGCGCTTCCGACCCACGCTGTAGATCGTACCCCCGCTACGCGGCTTCGCGCTGCGGGAGCTGGCGACGCGCCGGGATGCGATAGCCGTGGTCGTGGCAGAGCGACCCCGGGTCTTCCTCGGTCAAGGCGTCGCAATAGCCCTTGCCGTACGCCGCCCGCATGAAAGCGGCCACGACCTCCAGGCTCCACTCGGAGACCTCTGCCGCCTCGCGCCAGAGATCGGCGAGTCGCAGGTCGATGTCGAGCTCGAGCAGATCGATCCGGGTGGGTCCCTTTGCCATGGAGAAAAGGGTAGGAGGTCCTTCGGACGGCATAGAGTTCCCGCATGGGACGGCTCCGCTTCGGCCCCGCGAGGCTGCCAAGCTACGACGATCCGGAGGCCGCGATCGACGGGGTCGTGGCTGCCGGCTACGACGCCTGCGAGGTCGGTTTCGCCGGCGGTTTCTGGATGGACTACGACTGGGCTGCACGCTTCGGTGAGCTCGCACAGGCCCGCGACCTCGCGATCTCCGTCCACGCGCCGCTCGCTGCGTTCATGGGGCACGCCGAGCTCGGCAAGAAGTACCGGCTGGCGACCGGCATGCTCGATCACACCGCCGGGCTCGCCGCCGCCTGCGGCGCCGAGCTGATCGTCTTCCACCCCGGCTTCCTGCTCGGCCGCGAGCGGGCAGGCGCGCTCGACGCCGTCGTCGAGCAGCTCGGTCTCCTGCGCGAGCGGCTGGAGGCCAAGGATCGAGCAGTGCCGTTCGGGGTCGAGGTGATGGGCCGCGTGCGTGATCTGGGCTCGCTCGACGATGTCGTCGAGATCGCGGCGCGCGTGCCATGGGTGCGCCCGGTGCTCGACTTCGCGCACATGCACGCGACGAGCGACGGTGACTTCCTCGAGGTCGAGCGCTTCGCGACAGCGCTCGAGGCTGCCGACGCGGTGATCGAGCCCGGCGCCCCGTTCCACATCCACTTCTCGGACATTGCCTACGCGAACCGGAACGAGAACAAGCATCTGCCCTACGGCGACGGCACGCTCCGCGCGGAGCCGCTGCGCGACGCCCTCGCTCGCTTCGACCGCCCGGCGACGGTCATCTCCGAATCGCCCGACGAAGCATCGAGCCAGGCGATCCGCGCCGTGCTCTACGCGAACGCGGCCGGCGCGTAGACGCCGGGCAGGTGCCCTTCGAGCGCGTCCGCCTCTGCGACGCGGCCCCGTGAGCGGAGGAACTCGGCGAGCCCGCTTGCCACCTCCGCCTTCACGTTCGTGACCTTCGTGTGGTCGACCACGGCCAGTGCCTCGCGTAGCAGCGGCTCGGCCTCGTCGTCGCGGCCCTGCGCGGCCCAGACGAGGCCGAGCGCCATCCGCGTCGTCGCGCGAGAGCTCATGTCGTGCGGGCCGACGGTGCGGCGCGCTTCGAGTGCGTAGCGCTCCGCCTCCTCGAGCCGGCCGAGGAGAACGAGCGTCTGGGCGAGGCCGCGCTGGCTCTCGCAGAGCGTGCCACGGTCCTCGAGCCCCTGGAGGATCCGGATCGCATCGCGGAAGTGCCGCTCGGCCGTTTCGAGATCGCCCCGCTGGCGTGAGAGGCGCGCGGCAGCGTTGAGGGCGCGGGCGCGGGCCCAGTCGGCACCTGCCTCGGTGAGCAGCTCCAGCGCCTCGGTAAGTGCCGCCTCGCTCTCCTCGAGCCGTCCCCGCATCGAGTCGATCCTTCCCTGCGTGAGCAGCGACCAGCCGCGCGCGACGATGTTGCCGCTCTCCGCCGCAAGCTCGCGGGCACGGACGACGAGCTCTTCGGCGCGGTCGAGGTCGAGCCTGGCGATTGCGACACTCGCGAGATCCTCGGTCGCGCTCGCCTCGAGATCGAGCCGGCCCGCCTCCTGGGCGACGGCGAGGGCGAGGAGGATGTAGCGCTCGTCGTCGTCGACATCGCCGAGCCACCAGCCGATTCGAGCCCGGGCCGTGAAGGCGTCGAAGCGATCCTCGGCCGGCGCGTCGTCGAGCAGCTCGAGCGCCTGCTCGACGAGCTCACGGGCGTGTGGCAGATCGGCGTCGCGAAGCAGCGAGACCTCGGCGAGCGCCGTCAGGGCGCGTGCTTCGAGCACCCGGTCGCCGGTGCCCGCAGCGGCGAGCCGTACCTCCTCCATCTCGACGGAAACGGCCGGCAGGTCGCCGACGCGCCAGGCTGCGCGTGCCGCCTGATACCGGCGCTCGAGCGTCGGCTCGAGATCGACCGAGCGGCGGAGCAGCTTGCGCGCAGAGCGGTTCGCCTCCCGCGCGAGCGCGCGGCGCCCCGCGGCCTCGAGCGCGACGGCTGCGGCGCGAGAGAGCTCGTCGGGGACGCGGCCGTCGAGCTCGGCGTGGAGGGCGGCAGCCTGGTCGAGGTGGTACGCCCTGATCTCGAGCAGCTCGTCGCCCGTCCGCTCCTGGAGCCATTCCGCGAAACGCTCGTGCAGTCCTGCCCGCGCCCACTTCGAGAGCCCCGCGTAGGCGACGTCGCGAATCAGCACGTGCTTGAAGCGATACGCGTCCTGGCCGGTGATCGTCGTTCGCGACTCGAGCGTGACGAAGTCGCGCTGGAGGAGGTCGTCGAGCACCGGCGCGACGTCGTCCATGTCGGGTGAGAGGGTCTGGAGCGCGCCGTCCCAGAAGACGCGTCCCATGACGGCACCGCGCTGGAGCAACGCCTTCTCGCGCCGCGGCAGCCGGTCGATGCGGGCCGCGATCAGCGCCTGCACGGTGTCGGGAATCCCGGTCGCAGCGGAACCGTCCTCGAGCAGCATCCGGATCGTCTCCTCGAGGAAGAGCGGATTCCCCTCCGTCTTCTCGAGCAGCGACTGCAGCTCCGCCGGGGCGAGCTCGCGGCCGGCCAGAAGCTCGTCGACGAGCTCCTGGCTCTCCGACGGGGCGAGCGGCTCGAGCTCGATTGCTGTGGCCCGCAGCCGGCCGCCACCCCAGCCGGGGCGCAGGTCGAGCAGCTCGGGACGGGCGAGGCAGAGGATCATGAGCGGTTCGTCGCGCACGCGCTCGGCAAGGTGCTCGATCAGCTCGAGGAGTGGGTCCTCTGCCCAGTGGATGTCCTCGAAGACGAGCACGAGCGGCTGGGCCGAAGCGAGCTGCTCGGCCCACTCGCGTGCGGCCCAGGCGATCTCCTGCGCGCTCCGCGACCCGGCTACCGCCTCGAGCACACCGGAGGCGAGCGCAAGCAGATCGGCGACAGCGTCGTCCCCGCAGGCAAGGCGCAGCTTCGAAATCGCCTGCTGAACAGGGTCGTCGTCGGTGATCCCCGCAGCCGTCTTCACCATCTCGGCGAGCGGCCAGTAGGTGATGGCCTCGCCGTAAGGTAGCGACCGGCCGACGAGGATCGTCGCACCCTCGACGCCGGCGAGGAACTCCTGCGCGAGCCGGCTCTTGCCGACTCCGGGCTCGCCATAGATCGTGAACAGGTGGGCACGCTTGCCGCGGACGACGCGCTTGAGCGTGTTCTCGAGCAGGTCGAGCTCCTCCTCGCGGCCGACGAAGCGGGCCGAGAGCGTGGCCGGCTGCATGCCCGCTTCGGCGACCCCCGTGACCGTCCACGCGGAGAGCACGCCGCCGAAGCCCTTCAGCTCGAGCGCTGCGCACTCGTCAGCCTCCACTTTGCCGAGCGTCAGCCGGTGCGCGAACGGCCCCAGCAGGATCTGGCCCGGGCCGGCAGCCTGCTGGAGGCGCGCCGCGAAGTTGACGGCCTCGCCCGTCGCGAAGGTCGACTCGGATTCGTCGGCGACGATCTGACCCGACTCGACGCCGATCCGCGCCTCCAGGCCGAGCCCGTGCACCGAGTCGAGGATCGCGAGCGCCGCGCGGACGCCGCGCTCGGCGTCGTCCTCGTGCGCCTGCGGGATCCCAAACGCCGCCATCACCGCGTCACCGGCGAACTTTTCGACAATTCCCCCGTGCGTCGTGACGCAGTGGGAGACCTGCTCGAAGAACCGCGTCACGCGACGGCGGACGATCTCCGGGTCGACGGTCGCGACGAGCTCCGTCGAGCCGACGAGGTCGACGAACAAGACGGTCGCGAGCTTCCGTTCCACCCTCAGATTGTAGAGGCGTGCAGGGAGTTGACGGCGCCGCGCCTACCAGGAGTCGGGATCGCCGACCACGCTTCTGCCTGCGAACGTCGCGCGTGCGACGACGCGCCCGGTCCGGATGTCGACGATCGCGGTCGACCGGTCGTTTCGATCGAGGTGCACGTACGGTCGAGTCACGGTGTAGGCGCCGCTGATCTCCGGTTCGTCGAGGCGCCAGCGCAGCCGGCCGTCGTTGAGCCCGTAGGCGACAAGGGCCGTATCGGACAATCCGAGCACGAGTCCGTCGACAACCGAGAACGATCCCATACGCGCATCGACGAGCTGAGCCTCCCACGTCTCGGTGTCGACGAGGCGAAGCCCGTTCCCGGTGAAACGTGGCCCGTGGTAGCCGCTCACGATCAGCGTTCCGGCTTCCCAGCGCGCCTGCCATGACGAGCCGGCGGTGCCTTTGGCGCGCGCCGTCGTCGTACGCACCTCGTGGTATTCCACGGCGAGCGTCTCGAGATCCACCTCTGCCGTGCGACCGCCGTTGACGATGAAGGCTGTCCGCCCGGCGCTGTCTACAGCGAGCCCCGGCTGGTCTGTGCGAATGACGTCCCGGCCGCGGAAGACGGTTCCCTTCGCGATGCGATCGAGTCGAACCACGCGGACCACGCCGCTACCGGTGAACACGAGCAGCCGTGCCGGCCCGATCCGGCGCATCGGCGCCTCGAGCGCGAGCAGGAGCGCACCGGCACGTCGGAAGTAGCCCACGTCTCGACCGCGGAAGCGCAGACGCGAGACGACGGACTTCCTGCTCGCGTTGACCTCGACGATCGTCGTGCCCGTCGCGTCGCGGACGACGGCGAGGACGCGGTCGGGCCCGAGCCAATCCAGTTCGTCGACAACACCCTCGTTCGCAATCGGGACGTCGCCGAGCACGCGCCACCCGCCGAGATCGAGGAAGCGGAGTGCCGGCCGCTCGTAGCGGGGCGCGACCGCGCGCTCCTTCCCCGGTGAGAAAGCGAGCCCATGCGTGAACTCGCCGAGCGCCAGCGATGCGCTTCCGACGCGGCGAAGCGTCGTCGGATCGACGCGAACGAGGCGGCTGCGCGGAAAGTTCCACTCGATCCCGAGCGTCGGCTGCGGTGCACGAGCATCGGCGCCGGCGACACCGAGCTCGCCAAGCAGCGCGACGCAGCAAAGCGTGACGATCGCCACGTGCCTCATCGCAGTAATGATGGCAGACGCGGATAGCATCCGGCCGATGCTCGATCCCAAGGCCTTCAAGGCATACGACGTGCGCGGGCTCCACCCGCAGCAGCTCGACGAAGAGGGCGCGTACGCGATCGGTCGGGCGTTCGCGGAGCAGTTCGAGCCGGAGCGGATCGCCGTCGGCCGCGACATGCGGGTCTCGTCGCCGGCGATGGCCGCGGCGGCGATCGAGGGCGCGGCCGACGCGGGCGTCGAGGTGCTCGACCTGGGGCTCGTCGGCACCGAGATGGTCTACTACGCGGTCGGCGAGCTCGGCCTCGATGGCGGCATCTGCGTCACCGCCTCGCACAACCCGAAGGAGTACACGGGGATGAAGATCGTCCGGGGCGGCGCGCTCCCGGTCGGCGGCGAATCGGGCCTCTTCGACGTGCGTGACCGCGCGCTCGCCCTTGTGGCTCAGAGCCACAAGGGTTCGAACAGGCGCGGCGCGGTCGTGCAGCAGGACGTCTGGCCCGGGTTCGTCGACAAGGTGCTCTCCTTCATCGACGTCGAGGCGCTGAAGCCGCTGCGGGTCGTGATCGATGCGGCGAACGGGATGGCCGGTGCGATGCTGCCGCCGGTACTCGAGCGGCTGCCGATCGACGCGGTACGGTGCTATTTCGACCCCGACGGGACGTTCCCGAACCACGAGCCGAACCCGCTCCTCCCGGAGAACCGCGAGTTCATCGTCGCGAAGACGCGTGCGGAAGGCGCCGACCTCGGGGTCGCGTACGATGGTGACGCCGACCGCTGCTTCTTCGTCGACGACACCGGCGAGTTCGTTCCCGGCGACTTCGTCACGGCGCTCCTGGCCGAGCTGATCCTCGAGCAGAGCCCCGGCCAGAAGGTGCTCTACGACGTGCGCGCGAGCCGGGCCGTGCCGGAGACGATCGAGCGCGCCGGTGGGGTCGCGCTGATCAACCGGGTCGGCCACGCCTACATCAAGCACCGCATGCGCGAGGAGGACGCGGTCTTCGCCGGCGAGGTCTCCGCCCACTACTACTTCCGCGACTTCTCGCAGGCCGACAGCGGCGTCGTCCCGTTCCTGCTCATGCTCGAGTTGATCTCGAAGCGCGGCCGCAAGCTCTCGGAGCTCCTCGAGCCCTACCGCAGCCGCTACTTCATCACCGGCGAGATCAACACGCCGGTCGCCGACGTGCCGGCGAAGCTCGCCGAGCTCGAGGAGCGCTACGCGGCGGCAGGTGGGCGGATCACCCACCTCGACGGCATCTCCGTCGACTTCGACGACTGGCACTTCAACGTCCGCCCCTCGAACACCGAGCCGCTCCTGCGGCTCAACCTCGAGGCGCTCTCCGGGCCGCTGCTGGAGGAGAAGCGCGACGAGGTGCTCGGCGTGATCCGCGCATGAGCGCAGCACCCGAGCTCGGCCGCCTCAGCGACCGGAAGCCGCCGTTCAAGTACTCGGCGCTCGCGCGGGTCTGGTTCTCCGACACCGACGCGCAAGGAGTCGTCTACTACGGGCGCTATCTCCCCTACTTCGACCACGCCCGCACCGAGTACCACCGTCATCTAGGTCGGATCGACTTCGGTCGCAACGAGTTCGTGATGCGCGCCTCGACTGTCGAGTACCACGCGCCGGCCCGTTTCGACGACCTGCTCGAGATCTTCGTCCGGTTGGCTCGCATCGGCCGCACGAGCGCCACCTACGAGATGGGCGCCTACCGGATGGCCGACGACGCGCTGATGGTGACCGCGACCCAAACGGTCGTGCTCGTCGACCCCGTCGCACGGGCAGCGGTCGAGATCCCCCGCGCCTTCCGCGACCTCTTGCGCTCCTTCGAGGGCGAAGACCTCGAAAGTTAGAGCTAGCGGGGGGCGCCCACCTGGCCGCAGGTGGGCGCCACAGCCCGGGCTTACCCTCTCCCCGCCCTCGTTGTACGTCGAGAGGCGGCAAATCGCCATCCCTGGATCGAGGTACCCCTCCCTCGATCGAGCATGATCCCTCGATCGAGGGACGTCAGCTCGGCGTCATTCGGTACGCGTCGAAGACCGCATCGATGTTGCGAAGCGCGTTCAGCAGTGTGCGGAGCTCCTTCGCGTCGCCGACCTCGACCGTGTACCAGTTGCGCGCCATCTGATCCTCGACGGTGCCGCCGTACGAGACGATGTTCGCGCCGTGCTCCCCAAAGGTGCGTGCCACGTCCTCGAGCAGGCGTGGGCGATCCCACGAGTCGACGGCGATCTGGGCGCGGAAGCTCGACGAGGCGCTGCCGTCCCACTCGACCGGGGTGAAGCGCTCCGGGGTCTTCATCAGCGCCTTCACGTTCGGGCAGTCGGTGCGGTGGATCGTGATCCCCCGCCCGAGCGAGATATAGCCGGCGATCGGATCGCCGGGCAGCGGCGTGCAGCATTTCGCGAGCCGCACGAGCACGTCCTCGACGCCGACGACGGTGATCCCGAGCGTGTCGCTTTCGACCGTCGTCCTCGAGCGCGGCGTCTTGAACGTGATCGTCGGCTCGTCCGCGACCTCGTCGATCTTCAGCCGATTCAGCACCTTGTTGACGATCTGGCCGACCGGCAGCTTCCCCGAGCCAAGCGCCAGGTAGAAGTCCTCTGCTTTCTTGAAGCCGGTGTCGCGGATCACCTGCGCGAGCACCGAGGAGCTCTGGAGCTTGCGGTATGGGAGGCTCTGTGCCTTGAGCGCCTGGTCGAGCATGTCGCGGCCCTTCTGCTCGGTCTCGCCACGCGTCTCGCGCTGGAACCACTGGCGAATCTTGTTCCGCGCCCGTGACGACGCCGCGACGGACATCCAGTCACGCGAGGGGCCACGGCCGGACTTCGAGGTGAGGATCTCGACGAAGTCGCCGTTCTTCAAACGGTAGTGCAACGGGACGATCCGCCCGTTGATCTTCGCACCGACCGTGCGATGGCCGACGTCGGTATGCACGGCATAGGCGAAGTCGATCGGTGTCGAGCCGGCCGGCAACGTCTTGACCTCACCCTTGGGCGTGAACACGTACACCTCGTCGTCGAAGAGGTCGGTACGGAACGTCTTCATAAACTCGCGCGGGTCGGCCTCGTCCGCCTGCCAGTCCATCAGTGTCTTCACCCAGGCGAGCCACTCCTCGTCCCGGCCGCCCTTGCCGCGCTTGTAGAGCCAGTGCGCGGCGATCCCGAGCTCCGCCTCCTCGTGCATTTCACGCGTGCGCACCTGGATCTCGAGCGGCGTCCCCTCCGGCCCGATCACGGTCGTGTGCAGCGAGCGATACCGGTTCAGCTTCGGCATCGCGATGAAGTCCTTGAACCGCCCCGGCATCGGCTTCCAGAGCGAGTGGATCAGGCCGAGCGCGCCGTAGCAGTCACGCGTCCCCTCGTCGCCGGCCCGCTCGACGATGACCCGCATCGCCGTCAGGTCGTAGATCTCGTTGAACTCCCGGCCCTTCTTCGCCATCTTGTCGTAGATCGAATAGAAGTGCTTTGCGCGCCCCGAGATCTCGGCCGGCACGTCGACCTTTTCCAGTTCGAGCTGAAGCACCTCGCCGGCCGCCGCCACCTGCGACTCGCGATCGGCGCGCCGGTCGGCGACCATCGCGCTGATCTCCGCGTACTTCCGCGGATGCAGGGTCTGAAACGACAGGTCCTCGAGCTCCCATTTGACGGCGTGGATGCCGAGCCGATGGGCGAGCGGCGCATACACCTCGAGCGTCTCTTTCGCCTTGCGCACCTGGGTCTGCTTGCCCTGGTATTCGATCGTGCGCATGTTGTGGAGCCGGTCGGCGAGCTTGATCAGGATGACACGCACGTCCTGCGCCATCGCGACGATCATCTTGCGGTAGTTCTCGGCCTCGGCCTGCTCGCGGCTCTGGAAGCTCGTGCGCGTCAGCTTCGTGACGCCCTCGACGAGGAGCGCGACCTCGTCGCCGAACTCGGCCCGGATCTCGTCGATGTCGGACTCGGTGTCCTCGACGACATCGTGGAGGAGCGCAGCGACGATCGTCTGCTCGTCGAGCCGCAGCTCCGCACAGATCTTCGCGACGCCGAAGGGGTGGTGGATGAACTCCTCGCCGGAGCGGCGCACCTGACCCTTGTGCGCCTCGGCGGCCTGACGGAAGGCCCGCGCGAGCAGCTCTCTGTCGACCGCCGGGTTGTATCCCTCGACCGCCGCGATCAGCTCGTCGATGAGCTCCTGATGGTGCTGCTGCGCCCCGACAACCGCCATCTCTTCAGTGTACTGCGGCGATTCGACCGCCCCGATCCGCGTATCCGTGCGGCAGGAGCGGCCGTTTCAAAGCCGAACCCATGCTCGCGATGCTGTTCAGCTCACGCCGCCGGGAGCGCAAGGCGCTCCGTCTCGCCCGCGCGCTGCGGTTGGCCCTCCTGCGAGGCTAGGCGGCGGCAGGAAGCGCGACGCGCGTGAGGAGAAGAGCTCGGAACGCCTCCGACTCGAGCAGCTCGCGCCGCGCCGCCGAGCCAGCATCGAGCTCGAGCTCGCCGAAGATCTCGCGCGCCTCTGCGGTCCAGGCCGGCTCGCCCGCCTGCCACTGCGCTCCGAGCCAGGCCCGCAGCTCCTCGTAGCCCTCGGCCGTGTCGAAGACACGGCGGATGACGAGCTGCGGTGCGGAGGTGCCGTTCCAGCGGTTCTCCTTCAGGCGGAAGGCGAGGTCGTACCGGCTACCGCCCCGCAGCCGGTCGAGCTGCCCGCCGAGACGGAACGCGATCGCGCTACCGCCGTCGCGGCCGTGCTGGCGGATGCGGAAGCGCAGGTGCTTGCCCTCTCCCACCGTCGACGGGTCGGCGATCTCGCACCCGGCGACGAGCAGGTTCACATCGGGGTTGCCGAGCCCGAAAGGTGCCAGCCGGTCGAGCTCGACGGCCAGGTCGAGCGTGAGGGCGCTCGCCGGCACGATCGCGTCGATCCGGGTGAGCGGGACGAGGTCGTCGTCGCCGAGGCTCGCATCGGCGTAGGCGGCGAAGGCTGCAGCGAACGCCTCCAGCGAGTCGCCGCCGAGCGAGAGCCCCGCTGCTGCCTTGTGGCCGCCGAAGCGATCGAGGTGCTCGGCGCAGGCGGCGAGCCCTGCATGGAGGTCGAAGCCGCCGAGCGAACGACCGGAGCCCTTCCACTCGCCGTCGGCGCCCGCGATCATCACCACCGGCCGGTTGAACCGTTCGACGAGTCGCGAGGCGACGATGCCGTTGACCCCTTCGTGCCAGTCGTCGCTCCAGAGCACGTAGCCGCGACGCTCACGCCGCTCCTCGGGCCAGGACTCGACCTGCGCGACCGCCTCGCGGACGATGCGCTGCTCGAC
The DNA here is from genome assembly GCA_046596415.1 of Gaiellaceae bacterium. Taxonomy (GTDB): domain Bacteria; phylum Actinomycetota; class Thermoleophilia; order Gaiellales; family Gaiellaceae; genus JBKJML01. Next base: position 13,442 of record JBKJML010000230.1, read on the forward strand.
CGATTGCCGATCGCGGTTCAGAGTCTCGAGCTCGCCGGCGAGGCGGCTTGCCTCGTCCTTGTCCTCGGTCAGGAGCAGCTCGAGCGCGGCACCCGGATGACCGAGGCGGCCGGCGGCGTTGATCCGGGGCGCGAGCCGGAAGCCGACCGCCGAGGACTCGACGGCGGCAGGATCGACGCCGGCGACGCGCATCAGTGCCAGGAGACCGGGCTTCTCGGTGCGTGCGAGCGCGCGCAAACCGGCGATCGCGAGTGAGCGGTTCTCATCGACGAGCGGGACGACATCGGCGATCGTCGCGAGCGCGACGAGATCGAGGTGACGGCGCACGACGTCGTGATCGGGGCCGAGCAGCGCCTGGGCGAGCTTGTGGACGACGCCGGTGCCGCAGAGCTCGGGGAACGGGTAACCGGAGGGTCTCGTCGCAACGATCGGACAATCGGGCAGCGTCGCGCCTGGCCGGTGGTGATCGGTGACGATCACCTCGAGGCCGAGTGCCTTCGCCTCTGCGACCTCCTCGACGGCGGTGATGCCGCAGTCGACGGTGATCACAAGCCCGCAGCCGCTGTCGGCGAGCCGCGCGAGCGTGTCACGCGAGACGCCGTAGCCTTCCTCGAAGCGGCTCGGCAGATGCCACTCGACCTTGGCGCCGAGCTCACGGAGCGTCAGGACGGCGAGCGCCGTGGCGCAGATGCCGTCGACGTCGTAGTCGCCGTGGACGCAGATCCGCGTGCCGGCTTCGACCGCGGCGCGGATCTGCTCGACCGCGGCCGCCATGTCGCCGAGCAAGAGCGGATCGTGCGGCGCAAGCTCGCCCGCGAGGAACGCCCGCGCCTCGGCGAGGTCGGTCAGGCCGCGCCGGACGAGGATGGAAGCGGTGATCTCGCCGATTCCGAGCTCGCTCGCAAGGGCTGCCGCCTCCCCGTACGGGCACGGACGGATGGTCCAGTTGCCCTCGTGCATTGTCATCTGAGGCTACGGCTGGGATCGGACGGCAGGCATTTGCACCAAGCCGTCGAAAGCCAACCGTCGAACAACCCGGTAGAGAAAATGGCGACTCCCGAGCTGAACCATCGGATCCACCCGCGGCCCGTCGCGCCCGGCCCGCCCAGGCTCGTGGTCAGGCCGACTCCCCGCGAGCTGGAAATCCTCCGGCTCGTCGCCGACGGCTTCTCAACCGGCACGATCGCGTCCGTCCTCTTCATTTCGCCCGAGACGGTGAAGAGTCATGTCGCGAACGCGATGGCCCGGCTCGGCGCGTCGTCGCGCGCACATGCCGTCGCGGTGGCCTACCGCCGCGGCCTGCTCAGCTAGCGGGCGGGCGGCGCCGCAACGACTCGCGGATCACCTTCGCCCAGAGCAGCACGAGAAACGCGACCGCACCCGCTGTGACGACGACGATCGGAGCGAGCACCGCGGCCTGCCCGAGCGTGTACTTCGTCGTCGCCGCCGTGAACGCGACTAGCGCGAACATCGCGAGCGTCATCGGAATCGTGATCCGCCAGTGCACGAGAGCCAGGGTACCCTTGGACGCTATGAGCGAGGGGAACTACGCGTCCGGCGAGGACTATGTGGTCGAGTTCCTCGGCTATCGCTTCGGCTTCACGACGCTCGATTTCGAGGAGCGGATCGTCGGTGCCGCCGTGCGACTCGGGTTGATCGAGGCCAATGACCTCGACGAGGACGAGACCGCCGATCTCGTCGAGCTGGCGGCAGACGGGCGTATCGCGGACGCGCGCAGCCCGCTCGGGCGCTACGTCGTCCGCCACTGGGAGCGCGTGGCGCTGCTCGAGGGCGAGTCGCTCGTCTACTGGCTCCGGAAGCTCGTCTTCCGCGGTGCCTGGCTCGACCACCGGGTGAAGGAGGGTCTGCTCGAGGTGGCCTGGGACGAGGAGAGCGGCGACTTCGGCTACGCGGAGCCACGCGGCGGCCGCGCCCTGCTCGAGCTCGCTCCCGTGCCGTCATGGCACGCAATGCAGTTCAAGCGTTGAAGCGCGTTCTCACCCTCGCGGCGTTTCTGGCCGGCTTGCTCGCCGTCGATACCCAGGTCGACTCACGGCAGCAACTCGTGTTGGGCGCCATCACGTGGGTCGCGCTCGCGCTCGCATGCCGGAAGGCGTCGCCCGAGCTCCGGGCGCAAGCGCTCGTCGTCGTCGTGGTCGCGACCTGTGCCGAGGTCGTCGGCTCGCTCATCTGGGGTGTCTACCACTACCGGCTCGAGAATCTGCCGAGCTTCGTCCCTCCTGCCCACGGGATCGTCTACCTCGCCGGTGTCGCTCTGGCCAGCGCCGCCGGCCGCCATGCAACGATGCTCGTCCGGGTCGCACTCGTTGCGGTCATCACCTGGGGTCTGGCGGGAATCACCGTGCTCCCACGCTCCGACGTCGCGGGTGCGATCGGGGCCGTTCTCCTCGCCCTCTTCCTGCTGCGAGGGCGCGCACCCGCGATCTACGCCGGCGTCTTTCTCGTCGTCGCGGCGCTCGAGCTCTACGGCACAGCGCTCGGCACCTGGACCTGGGAGGCGGTCATTCCCGGTACGAGGGTCACCGACGGCAATCCGCCGAGCGGGGTCGCCTCCGGCTATGTCTGGTTCGATCTCGTCGCGCTCGCGCTC
>JBKJML010000188.1:0-4512 GCA_046596415.1 Gaiellaceae bacterium
CGTCGCCGACCGCGCCGCGCTGAAGCTCGGCGACTACGTCGTGACCGAGAGCGGCTTCGGCTCCGACATGGGGATGGAGAAGTTCCTCAACATCGTCTGCCGGATCGGCGGGCTCGCGCCGAGCGCGGTCGTGCTGGTCGCGACAGTGCGCGCGCTGAAGCACCATGGGGGCGATCCCGACGGTGGCCTCGAGGCGATCGAGCGCGGGGCCAAGAACATGCGTCGCCACCTGGAGATCGTGCAGGGGTTCGGCCTGAAGGCGGTCGTCGCCGTCAACCGCTTTCCGACCGACACGAAAGAGGAGGTCGAACTGGTGCGCCGGCTGGCGCTCGAGTTCGGCGCTCACGCCGCGGAGGTGAACGACGGGTTCGAACGGGGCGGCGCGGGCGCAACGGCGCTCGCGGAGGCCGTCGTCGAGGCGACACTCGAGCCACCGGCGTTCGACTACACCTACCCGCTCGACGCTCCGATCAAGGAGAAGATCGAAGCGATCGCGATGCGCGTCTACGGCGCCGACGGCGTCTTCTTCCTCAAGACCGCGACCGAGAAGGCAGCTGCGTACACCGCCGCGGGTCTCGACCGGCTGCCGATCTGCATGGCGAAGACGCACCTTTCGCTGTCGCACGACGCCACCCTGGCGAACGCGCCCAAGGGCTTCACCGTCACCGTGCGAGACCTCCGCGCCTACACCGGGGCCGGTTGGATCGTCGCGCTCTGCGGCGACATGCAGACGATGCCAGGCCTCGCGGCACGGCCGGCCGCCTTCGACGTCGACATCGACGACCAGGGCGTGACCGTGGGCCTGTTTTGAAGCACGCGCCGCTGGCGGATTTCGCCGCCGAGCTCGCGGCCGATCCTCCCGGCCCCGCCGCCGGGTCGGCAGCGGCCGCCACCGTGGCGATGGCCGCAGCGCTCGCGGAGCTCTCGGCCCGGCGCTCGGGCGATGACCTGACGGCGGCTCGGGCTGCGGCGAGCCGTGAGCGAGCGGTGCAGCTCGCCGAGTCGGACGCGCACGCCTACGCCGACGTGCTGAGGTCGCAGGGAGACGCACGCCGCAAGGCGCTCGAGCGGGCCTCCGGCGTCCTCCGCGAGATCGCCGCGGCGGCGGCTGAGGTGGGCGTGCTTGCCTCCCCCCTCGTCGAGACCGCGAAGGGAGCGCTTCGTGGCGAGGCGCTGGCAGCGGTCGAGCTGGCCGCAGCCGGCCGGCGCGTTGCCGACCAGCTGATTCTCGTCAACCGAGCCAGCGAGGCCGTCGCGCCCGACGGTGCCGATCGAGCTGAGGAGGCGACGTGAGCACGACGTGCGCCCACACCGACCAGATCCAGGTGTTCGAACTGCCGGGCGTGATTGCGGGCTGCGAGGAGTGCCTCGCGAGCGGCGACCGATGGCTCCACCTCCGGATGTGCCTGCGGCTGCGCCGCTCCTAGGTCCTGCTTTCGTTCAAGATCCAGTTCGGAGACCGACTGCGTTGAGACACAGAACGTGACACCCGCGTGAAGACCTCACCCCCCGAGATCGTGTGTCTCGGCATCCTCGTCGCGGACGTGATCACCCGTCCCGTCGACGCCCTCCCGGACAGTGGCACGCTCATGCTCGTCGACGCGCTCGGCCTGCGCGGCGGGGGTGGCGCGCTCACGACGTCCACCTGGCTCGCGCGCTCCGGCGTCGGCGTAGCGGCGGCGGGCAAGGTCGGCGCGGACGCGTTTGGCGACTTCATCCTCGGCCTGCTCGACGAGCGCGGCGTCGGCCGCGCCGGTGTCCTCCGTGACGAGCTCGCTCCGACCTCGGCCTCAGTCGTGCTTGTCGACTCGGACGGCGAGCGAACGTTCCTCCATCTCCCCGGCGCGAACGGGGCTCTGCGGGCGGGCGAGCTCGACCCCGAGCTCCTCTACGCCGGGCAGTGGCTGCTGCTCACGGGCGCTCTCGTCATGCCGGAGCTCGACGGGCCGCCGGCCGCAGCGCTCCTCGCGGAGGCCAAGCGCCGAGGCGTGCTGACCGCGCTCGACACCGTCTACGACCCGACGCAGACGTGGGAGCGCGCGCTTCCGCTCCTCCCCCACGTCGACCTCTTCGTCCCCGGCATCGCAGAGGCGCGTGGCATCACGGGCGAGCACGATCCCGCACGCGTCGCACGGGCACTCCGAGCACAGGGGGTCGGCGAGGTCGCGCTGAAGCTCGGCGGCGCCGGCTGCTACGCACTCGGCGACGGCTTCGAGGGCTACGTCGAGCCGGTCGCCGTCGCCGCGGTCGACGGGACGGGTGCCGGCGACGCCTTCAACGCCGGCGTCCTCTACGGAAAGCTTGCCGGCTGGCCGTTCGAACACTGCGTCCGGCTCGGCAACGCCGCCGGCGCTCAGGCCACGACCGCCGTCGGCGCCGCAGAGGCCGCCACCGACCTGCGCGAGCTCGCGCCGTCGGGTGCGTACGCGTGATCGCCCGTCTCAACCGCCTCTTCGCCGCCGACGGGCGCTGCTTCGACGTCGCCGTCGACCACGGCTTCTTCGGGGAGCTCGGCTTCCTCACCGGGATCGAAGCGATGGAAGACGTGGTCGCGACGCTCGTCACGGCCGGGCCCGATGCGATCCAGCTCTCGCCCGGCCAGGCGCCGCTGCTCCAGCGGCTTCCGGGCCCGAAGCCGGCACTCGTGCTCCGAAGCGACGTCGCCAACGTCTATGGCCCGACACTGCCCAGGCAGCTCTTCAGCGAGCTCGTCGAGCGAGTGGCGGAACGCGCCGTCGTCCTTGATGCTGCGTGCATCTGCGTCAACCTCCTGGCGCTCCCCGGCGAGCCGGAGCTCCTGCGGCAATGCATCCGGAACGTCGCCCAGCTCCGCGCCGCGTGCGACGAGGTCGGCATGCCGCTGATGGTCGAGCCGCTCGTCATGCGACCCGGAGAGAGCGGCTACGGCGTCGACGGCGACCCGGACAAGATCGTCCCGCTCGTCCGGCAGGCCGTCGAGCTCGGCGCCGACGTGATCAAGGCCGACCCGACGGACGACCTCGGCGACTACCCGCGAGTGATCGAGGCCGCCGCTCCCCGGCCGGTCCTCGTTCGTGGCGGTGGCCGCGTCAGCGACGAGGCCCTCCTCGCGCGGACGGAGGCCGTGATGGCGTCCGGAGCGGCCGGAATCGTCTACGGGCGGAACGTGATCCAGCACCCGCAGCCCACCGAGATCACGCGCGCGCTCATGGCGATCGTCCACCGTGGCTGAGCGTTCGATTCGCTTCGGCGTCATCGGTGGCGGCCTGATGGGACGCGAATTCGCGTCCGCTGCAGCGAGGTGGGTGCACCTTTCCGACCTCGGTGCGCGCCCGGAGATCGTCGCCGTCTGCGACCCCAACCCGGTCGTCAGCTCGTGGTACGAACGCCTCACTCCCGCGCCGAGCCTCCACACCGACTACCACGCCCTCCTCGGCGACGCGAACGTCGACGCCGTCTACGTCGCTGTCCCACACCACCTCCACCAGGAGATCTACTGCGCGGTGCTCGCTGCCGGGAAGCACCTGCTCGGCGAGAAGCCGTTCGGGATCGACCTGGCCGCCAACACCGTGATCAACCAGGCGATCGAGGCGAATCCGAGCCTGCTCGTCCGATGCTCGTCGGAGCTGCCGTTCTACCCGGGCGGGCAGGAAGTTGCCCGCTGGATCCGGGAGCGCCGCTTCGGCCGCATCATCGAGGCGCGGTCAGTGTTCCTGCACTCGAGCGACCTCGACCCCGGCAAGCCGATCAACTGGAAGCGCATCGCCTCCCTCAATGGCGAGTACGGGTGTCTGGGCGACCTGGGCATCCACGCCCTGCACCTGCCGCTGCGGGCCGGGTGGAAGATCGCGAACGTCCGCGCCATCCTCTCCGACATCGTTTCGGAGCGGCCCGGACCTGACGGGGAGCCCGTCGCGTGCGACACGTGGGACAACGCCGTCCTCCTCTGTGAGGCGGAAGACGAAGGGGCGACGTTCCCGCTCCGGATCGAGACGAAGCGAATCGCGCCCGGCGAGACGAACACGTGGGCGATCGAGATCGACGGCACCAGCGGCTCGATCGCCTACAGCACCAAGCAGCCGAAGACGCTCAGGACGATGGACTACGAGCCCGGCGGCCCGCAGGCGTGGGCGGTCGTCGACCTGGGCTCCATTTCCGCGTACCCTGCGATCACCGGGTCGATCTTCGAGTTCGGGTTCTCGGACGCGATCCTTCAGATGTGGGCGGCGTTCGTCGACGAGCTGACGCACGGGCGAGACGGGATGCAGCAGCCGTTCTACTGCGCGACGCCCGAGGAGGCAGCGGCGACACATCGGCTCTTCACTGCTTCCTTGCGCTCGCACCGTGACTGTGAGGTCATCGCTGTCGACCGTTAGCTTGGGGCGAGGCCGGTGATCACCCGCGAGGAGCAGCGGCAGGCGCAGGAGTACGCCGCGCAACAGCTCGACGCGGCGGGGATCGTGCTCACGACGAAGGAGCGCAGCCAGATCGAGGTGGCCGACTTCGGCCTCTCCGACCTGCGCAGGTGGGGGC
>JBKJML010000240.1:0-7333 GCA_046596415.1 Gaiellaceae bacterium
CCCGACGACGACGCCGGAGACACCGAGCAGCGCGACGATCGGGAAGAGGATCCGCGAGAGCGTCACCGAGAGGTCGAGGTCGACCGGGCCGAACGGGCGGATCAGGAGCGGCGCGGCAAGCATGAAGAGAGCGGTCAGCGCGCTGAGTCCGAGCAGCATCAGCCAGAAGACACTCGACGCGACCCGCCAGGCCCGCTTGCGGTCGCCGTGCTCGAGCAACTCGCTGAAGACGGGCACGAACGCCGAGGAAAGAGCCGCGTCTGCGACGAGCGCGCGAACGAGGTTCGGGAGCTGGAACGCGATCGTGAAGGCGTTGATCTTGCCGGCGGCGCCGAAGTAGTACGCGGCCACCATCTCCCGTACGAGCCCGAGGATCCGGGAAAGCCCGGTCGCGAGCGAGAAGATCGCCGTCGACCAGGCGAGGCGGCGACCGGTCTGCTCCTCCACGAAATGAGTATAGGTCGGGTGTTTGCTACGATCCGACGCGCCCGCGCGCTGCGGGCACTTTCACGCTAGGCCTTACTCACACCGTGCCCAATATTCGCCAGCAGAAGAAGCGCGTCAGGACCTCCGCCCGCGAGCGGCTGGAGAACCTGCGCTATCGCTCGACCGTCAAGACGCTGACCAAGCGCCTCGAGACAGCTGCGGAGGCCGGCGACGCGAAGCAGGTCGCGGCCGACCACCTCGAGCTCGTCCGGACGATCGACAAGGCCGCCTCGCGCGGTGCGCTGCACAAGAACACGGCCGCGCGCAAGAAGGCGCAGGCCTCGCGCACCGCCGGCAGCACCTCTTCGTAACGCCCGCTGCTACCTCGAACGCGCCGGCTCGCGGCCGAGATCGACGAGCGCCCTCTGGAGCTCTAGATCGGCCGACAGGCGCGAGCCGCCCTTGAGTGCGTGGTCGAGCTGGGCTAGCCGGACGACGGCGCCGCGTAGTTCCTCGACCGAGAAATTGGCTGCCTGCGCGAAGAGCTTCTCCGCGTAGAACGGGTGCAGCTTGAGCGTCGTCGCCCCGTCACGGGGCCGCACGCCTTCGGCTGCGAGCCGTTGGCATGCTCGCACCTTGCTCACATGGCTTCCGAGCGTGGCGGCGAGGCGGGGCGCGACCTCGCGCCGGTGCTTCGCCTCACGCTCGAAGATCGTCTCGCTCGCCTCGAGCGTCGCAGCGAGATCGCGCCGCCCCCACGCGTCGGTCAGATCGAAGATCGGCGTCTCGGCGAGCGGGCTCGCGAGCGCCTCGACCTCACGCTCACCGACCGGCTCACCGGCCGCCCACGTTGCGATCTTGTCGACCTCGCTCGCCAACTGGAGCAGGTCTTCGCCGACGATGTGCACGAGCGCAGCACACGCAGACGGCTCGGCGCGCACTCCGGCCTGCTTGAACTGCTCGGCGACCCAGCCTGCGAGATTCCTCTTCGCGACGTTGAACTCGAGCAGCTGGCCGTGCTTCTGGCAGGCCTTGTGCAACGGCGAATCCTTCTTGAGCTCACCGGCGACGAGCGCGAGCACCGTCCCCTCGACTGGGTCGGCCGCGTATGCCTCGATCGCCTTGGCGTCGGCCGCCTTCCACCTGTCGACGTCCTCGACCAGCACGAGCCGGGCCTCGGCCATGAAGAAACCGAGCGCGTTGCAGGCTGCGACGGCGTCGTCACCGGTCTCCTTCGTCCCGTCGAGGGTCTCGATCGAGTCTTCGCCGACGCGGTCCTTGAGCCGCCGCAGCGCCCGAACGATTTTCGGCCGGTCGCTTCCCGTCAGCAGGTAGAGCGGCTTCAGGTCGGTCACGACGGCCATCGGCCAACCCTACTCAACGGACCGACAGGCGCCGGCCGTCCGTCTCGACGACGACGGGCCCGTCGCGGTCGGTGCGGAAGAGGCGCAGGCCGGGGACGGAGAGGAGCGCCGCGAGCGTCGAGGCACGGGGGTGCCCGTAGTCGTTCCGTCGGCCGACCGAGATGACCGCGACTCGCGGCCGCAGCGTGCGAAGCTCGTCGTACAGGCCCTCGTCGGCCGAGCCGTGGTGAGCGACCTTGAGGACGTCGACCGGCCCGTGGACGAGCGGTGCGGTGACGTTCGACTCCGCGTCGGCCGTGAATAGGGCGCGAATGCGGCCGTACTCGGCCAGGAGCACGGTGGCGCGATCGTTCGGGTCGGCGCCGGCCGGGCCGGGCCGGTCCGGCCAGAGCACTCGCAGCCGGAGTTGGCCGAGCCGATAGACCAAGCCGGAGCGAGCAAGGAGAACGGGCACGTCCCTCAGGCGAGCCTCGCGCATCGCGCCCGCCTCGAACGAGCTAGGAAACGGCAGCTGCGGATCCAGGACGGCACGCACCGAAACCCCGCGGATCACGTCCCTGGCGCCGCCGACGTGGTCGCGCTGCGGGTGGGTCATGACGAGCAGCGAGAGCGACCGGACACCGAGCCGCCGAAGCTGGCGCGCTACTCGCGCCTCCGGGGGCCCTTGGTCGACGAGCACGGCGCCCTCCGGCACCTGCAGCAGCGCTCCGTCGCCCTGCCCGACGTCGAGAAAGGTGATCCGCAAGCCCTGCGGCGGCGGCAACGGGGACCGCGGCAAGAACTGCCAGCCGGCGAGGGCGACTGCGGCCGTGGCCACCATGACGCCGATGGCGCGCCGCCGACGGCGCGGCAACCGCGGCACGGCCGCGGCCAGAGCCACCACGGCAAGAAGCGCTGCGAGCCCGGCCCACGTCGTCACCTGTGCCCCCGGCAGCGACGCGACGAGCCTCGCGCAGCCGACGAGATAGGCGGCGCACCACCCGTTCAGCCAGGCGAGTGCGAGCGCGGCACCCGGCAGCACCGGCTCCAGCAGCGCCCCGACGAGGCCGAGCAGCAGCAGCGGACCCATCGCGGCGAACGCGACGACGTTCGCGAGCACCCCGTAGACCGGGATCGCGTGGAACTGGAGCCAGAGCACGGGCGCCGTCACCGATGCACAGACGATCGAGACCGCCAGCGCGTCGCGCACCGGCGCCGGGATCGGGTAGCCCTCGAGCACGCGGCCGACCCGAGGGAGCCCGGCGAAGATGGCTGCGACGGCGCCGAAGGAGAGCTGGAAGCCTGGCTCGAGGAGCGTCGGCGGCGACCAGGCGAGCAGCACGAGCGCGCCGAGCGCGAGGAAGTGCCAGCGGTCGCGCGGACGCGCCGCGAGCCAGGCGAGCGATGCGAGCCCGCCCGCCACACCAGCCCTCACGACGGAGGGCTGCCAGCCGACCGCCAGCACGTAGCCGCCGATCGCGGCGAGGGCGGCCAGTTCCGCGACGAGCCTCGGCACCGCGAGCAGCCAGGCGAGCGCCATCACCGCAGCGACGATCAGGGCGATGTTCTGGCCGGACACTGCGAGCAGGTGGTAGAGGCCCGAGGCGCGGAAGGCGTCGCGGAGCTCGTCGGAGAGGCCGCCGTCCTCGCCGAGGACGATCCCTTCCAGGACCGCCCGCCGTTCTCCCGATAGGCCGGGCGCAACGGAGCGTGCGAGATGGCGGCGCAGCCGGTCGGCGAAGCCGCCAACTCCGCCCCGCCTGCCGACGATCCGCCAGTCGCGGCCGTGGACGACGACGTGGACGCCCTGGCGTTCGAGCCAGCGGCGTTCGTCGAAGCCACTGCCGCGGGGGTCGTGAGGCGCCGCGATCCGCGCGACGAGCTCGAGTACGGCCCCCTGCGGCGGCGCGCGCCCGAGCGGCAGCTCGAGCAGGACGCGCTCGCGGAGCCGCTCGCCCCGGAAGCGCCGGATCTGGGCGGGGATGCGCAGTGCGTAGGTACCGCTGCGGGCCGGACCGGTGATCACCGCTTCGGCTGCAGCGACGCGCCCGATCTCGGCCGTGAGTGGGCTCCGGTCGAGCGCGTCGAGCCGCAGGCTTCCCCAGCACCACCCCGCGAGTAGAAGCGCAGCCGCGAGCGCGACGAGGCGCAGCCGCTCATCGAGGCAGGCGGCGAGCGCCGCACCGATGGCGAAGAGCGCGAGCGCAGGGGCTCTGACGGCGTTCGCCGCCGCGATCCCGAGCGCCGCCGCCGCGACGAGCAGCGCTGGCCAGTGGCGCTCGACCGCCTTGCTCACGGTGTCACGAGGTCGCGAAGCTGCTCGATCCGCGCCGGCCCGATACCGGGAACCGCGTCCAGGTCGTCGACCGACCGGAAGCCGCCGTGCGCTGCGCGGTAGTCGAGGATCTTCTGCGCCGTGACCGGACCGACGCCGGGTAGCTCGTCGAGTTGCTGAAGCGTCGCCGAGCCGAGGCTGACCGGCCCGGCGCGCGGAGCGGCGCCTCCTACGGTTCCGGCGGGCAACCGGGCGGGCACGACGACCTGGATTCCGTCTGCGACCTTGGCCGCGAGGTTGATCGCGGCGAGGTCGGCCCCTTGGGTGGCTCCGCCCGCGCGGTGAACCGCCTCGGCGACGCGCGCGCCATCGGGAAGACGGTAGAGCCCCGGTCGGCGCACCGCCCCGGCGACGTGGACGACGAGCCGCGCCGGCGCGGCCGCCGCGACGGGGATGATCGCGGCGGCCGGCTGCACCGGCTGGGATGCGCCTGCGCCGGCCAGCCGGTGCCCCGCGAGCGCCAGGAACGCAAGCAGGACGAGCCCGAGCGCGAGGGCCCGGCGCCGGGTGAGGGAGACCGCAGGCACCCCTGGATCGTCGCGGCGCGCTGCACGCAGGACCGTGCCCGAAATGTGACGAGAAACGCAAAAGCAGGGCACGATGGAGGAATGCGCTCGCTCGCCGCGCTCGCACTCGTCCTCGTATCCCTCGCCACTGCCGCCTGCGCAGCCGGCGCGACTCCCACGACCGGCGTGCGAGGGATCGTGCTGCGTGGGCCAACGCAGCCCGTCTGCCAGGTCGGCAAGACGTGCGAAGGGCCTGCCGCCGCAGTCACGCTCGTCTTCTCACGCGAGGGCAAGGAACGCGCGCGGGTGAAGACCGGCAGCAACGGCCGCTTCACGGTCGCGCTCCCGCCCGGCCGCTACGGCGTGCGCACGACCGCGAGAGTCTTCGGCCGCACGCCGCAGCCGGCGACGGTGACGGTGCCGCGCACGGGCTACGCCCGCGTCACGCTGCGCATCGACACCGGTATCCGCTAGACGACGAGGTTGACGAGCTTGCCGGAGACGACGATCGTCTTCCGGGGCTCGCCGCCGTTCAGGTGTGGGCGCACCTTGTCGGAAGCGCGGGCGAGCGCGACGAGCTCCGCGTCGGTGATCGCGGCCGGCACCTGAAGGCGGTCGCGTACCTTGCCGTTCACCTGGAGCACGACCTCGACGGTATCGCTGGCGAGGAGAGCCGGATCGGCGACCGGCCACGGCGCCTCCCAGAGCCGCTCGTGGCCGAGCACCTCCCACAGCTCCTCGGCGATATGCGGCGCGTACGGCTGAATCAGCGAGACCGCAGTCTCCGTCGCGAAACGCGCCGCCGGATCGTCAGGGTGGCGCTGGATCTCGTTCACGAGCTCCATCACGGCCGCGATCGGCGTATTGAAGAGGAAGCGGCGGTCGATGTCGTCGGAGACCTTGGCGACCGTCTGATGCGTCTTGCGCGCCAGCTCCGTCGGCTCGACGACACCCACGCGTGGGCGCGCCGCCTGCTCATGGGCGATCCGCCACAGTTTCTTCAGGAACCGCGAGACGCCCTCGAAGCCAGTGTCCTGCCACTCCATGTCCTGGTCGGCCGGGCCCATGAAGAGCGTGAACGTCCGCACGGCGTCGGCGCCGTAGCGGTCGGTGTACTCGAGCGGGTCGACCACGTTCCCCTTCGACTTCGACATCTTCGCGCCGTGCCGGTAGATCATCCCCTGGTTGAACAGGCGCGCGAACGGCTCGCGGAAGCCGACCAGGCCGAGCTCGTTCATCACCTTGGTGAAGAAGCGTGCGTAGAGCAGGTGCAGCACCGCGTGCTCGACGCCACCGATGTACTGGTTCACCGGCAGCCAGTAGTCGGCCAGCTCCTTTGAGAAGGGGGCGGTGTCGTTCAGCGGATCGGTGTAGCGGATGAAGTACCAGGAGGAATCGACGAACGTGTCCATCGTGTCCGTCTCGCGCGAGGCGGGACCGCCGCAGGCGGGACAGGTCGTCGCGACCCAATCTTCGGCGGCCGCGAGCGGTGAGCGGCCCTTCGGCAGGTAATCCTCGATCTCCGGCAGCACGACGGGCAGGTCGGTGTCGGGCACCGGGACGGTGCCGCAGTGCTCGCAGTGCACGATCGGGATCGGGCAGCCCCAGTAGCGTTGCCGCGAGAGCAGCCAGTCGCGCAGCCGGTAACCGACCGTCGCCTCACCCAGATCGCGCTCGGCGAGCCACGCCGTGATCGCGCGCTTGCCCTCATCAGCCGGCAGGCCGGAAAACTCGCCCGAGTCGACGAGCACGCCAGCCTCGCTCACCACCGTCTCGATCGGCAGCTCGTAGCGCTCGGCGAACGCACGGTCGCGTTCGTCGTGGGCCGGAACGGCCATGATCGCGCCCGTGCCGTACTCCATCAACACGTAGTCCGCGACCCAGATCGGCACCGGCAATCCATTCGCCGGGTTGATCGCGTAGCGGCCGGTGAAGACGCCGTCCTTCTCCTTCTGCTCCCGCTCGACGGCCGACCGCGACTGCGCGTGGCGAACATAGTCGCGCACCTCGGGGTCGGTCAGCGTCTCGACGAACGGGTGCTCAGGGGCGACGACGAAGAAGGTCGCCCCGAACAGCGTGTCGGGACGCGTCGTGAAGACGGGCAACTCCTCGCCGGAGCCCTCGACCCGGAAGACGACTCGCGCCCCCTCGGAGCGGCCGATCCAGTTGCGCTGCATCGTCAGGACGCGCTCCGGCCACGACTCGAGCAGTTTCATCTCGTCGAGCAGCGCGTCGGCGTAGTCGGTGATCTTGAAGAACCACTGCGTCAGGTCCTTCGTCTCGACCTCGGTGCCGCAACGCTCGCAGTGCCCGTCGATCACCTGCTCGTTTGCGAGCACGGTCTGATCCTTCGGGCACCACTTGACGGGTGCCTCCTTGCGGTAGGCGAGCCCTTTCTCGAAGAAGCGCAGGAAGAGCCACTGTGTCCACCGGTAGTAGCGCGGATCGTGGGTCGAGAGCTCGCGATCCCAGTCGAACGCCCAGCCCAGGCGCTTCATCTGCTCGCGAATCGCGACGATGTTGCGCTCGATCACCTCGCGCGGATGGGCACCCTCGCGGATGGCGGCGTTCTCGGCGGGCAGCCCGAAGGAGTCGTAGCCCATCGGCCGCAGCACCTGGAAGCCCCGCCGTCGCCGGACGTGCGCCACCACATCACCGATCGTGTAGTTGAGGACGTGACCCATGTGGAGCTCGCCCGACGGGTAGGGAAGCATCTCGACGAC
>JBKJML010000089.1:0-6217 GCA_046596415.1 Gaiellaceae bacterium
CCCTCGGCGAGCAGTCGCAGGATGTCGCGTTCGCGGGCGGTGAGCTGCACGAGCTTGTCGGTCGCCTCGCGGCTCGTAAAGAGGCCGGCCAACGTCGGGTCGACGTACGTCGCGCCACGGGCCACAGTCTCGACCGCCCGGACGAGATCGGGGAGCGGCGCCTCTTTCATCACGAAGCCGGGGATGCCTGCGTCGATCGCCTCGAGCACGAGCGCCCGTTCCCCGTAGCCGGTGTAGAGGACGACCGCCGTGCCGAGCCCTTCGCGCTCGATCTCGCGGGCAACCTCGATCCCGCTCAGCCGCGGCATGCGCACGTCGAGCACCGCCACGGCGGGGCGACGCGTACGGATCTTCGCGAGCGCCTCCTCACCGTCCCGCGCTGTGCCGACGACCGAGATCCCGAGCTCGGTGAGCACCCGAGCAGTCGAGTCGAGGACGGCAGGATGGTCATCCGCAATCAGGCAGGTGACTTGCCCTACTTCTGTCATCTCGGAAGCGTAGCCGGGTTGCGCAACGTCCAGCTCCGGGCGGAGATCGCTCGGTGCTTTCATGGCCGGTCGAGGACGGTGCGGACGAGGGCTGTCAGCTGGTCGGGCGCAAAGGGCTTCGCGAGGAAGTCGATCCCGGCCTCGAGGACGCCGTGGTCGACGATCGTCCCCTCGGCGTACCCGGAGATGAAGATCGCGCGGAGGCCGGGACGGTCGTGCCTCAGCCGTGCGACAACGTCCTTGCCGCTCAGCCGGGGCAGGGAGACATCGCTCACGACAAGGTCGATCCGGCCCTCGACCAGGAACGCCTCGTCGCCATCGGCCGCTGCGAAGACGTCGTAGCCGCGATCCGCCAGGACGAGCACAGCCAGGTCACGAACGAGCGGGTCGTCCTCGACGACGAGCACCCGCTCGTTGCCTCCCTCGGCAGAGAGGTCCGTGTTGGCTCCCGCATCGTCCGGCTTGTCGTCCGTGAGCGGCAGGTACATGGCGATCTCCGCTCCGCCACCGGGTGCGACGCCAACGGCGACACCCCCCGAGCCCTGGGTCACGATGCCGTGGACGGTGGCCAGACCAAGGCCGCTTCCCTCTGGCTTCGTGCTGAAGAAGGGGTCGAACACTCGATCGAGTGCCTCCGCGTCGACGCCAGGGCCGGTGTCGGCCACGACGACCGTGCAGTAGCGGCCGTCGGGAAGCACGATCCCGGGGCCAACGCCCGAGTCGGGAAGTACCACCACGCCCGTCCGGATCGTCAGCGAGCCACCGTTCGGCATCGCCTCGCTGGCGTTCGTCACCACGTTGAGAAGCGCCTGGTCGAACAGCACCGGGTCGATCGTCACGGCGCCTCCGCAGGCGAGCTCGACGCTCAGCTCCACCTCGGCTCCGACGAGCGTGCGCAGCACCGGGGTGGCCGCGCCGAGGTGCTCGTCGACATCGACGCGGCGTGGCTGCATCACCTGACGGCGGCTGAAGGCGAGGAGTTGACGGACGACGGTCGACGCTCCGTCGGCGGCGTCGACGATCTTCTCCGCATACCCGCGTACCATTTCGGCGTCGTCGGCCTTGCGCCCGCTCATGAACGCATAGCCCCTGATCGCCGTGAGGGCGTTGTTGAAGTCGTGGGCGATGCCGCCGGCCAGCCGACCGACCGCGTCGAGCTTCTGCGCCTCGAGCAGCCGGCGCTCGAGCTCGTACCGGTGGGTGATGTCCTGATTCACCGCCAGGTAGCCGATTCGCGCGCCGGACCGGTCGGTGACTGCCTGGGCGTGGCACTCGACCCTGATCCGCCTGCCGTCCTTGGTCACCTGCTCAACGGTGTAGGTGGCTCTACCTTCCCGTACGAGTTGCTCCCGGCCGGCAACGAGCTGCGCTGACGCCGCGCCGTCGAAGAGGAGCTCGCCGGCGACATGACCGAGCGCCTCCGCGGCGCTCCAGCCGTACGTCGTCTCTGCAGCCGCGTTCCAGGCGGTGATCCGCAACTCGAGATCGGTAGCGATGAGAGGGTCGATCGAGGCTGCGACGAGTTGCGCCTGATAGGCGAGCTGCTCCTCGGCAACCGACCGGCGCCGCGCCAGACCGAGCGTCGCGCCCATCGCGGCCATGAAGTCGACGTCGTCGGGGGTGAACCGCCTCGGAGCCTGGCTCTGCACCGCGAGCGCTCCGAACGGGCCGGTGTCGTCGTCGATGTGGACGGTCAAGCCGCTGCGGAGGCCGAGCTCGCGCAGATGCCCCGAGCCCGGGAACCGGTCGTCGGCCTCGAGATCACTGACAAGCACGGGCAGCCGCGTCGTGATCGCGAGGCCAAGCTGCGTTCCCTCGACCGGTACCCGAATCGAGCGGGTCGCCTCGGGGAAGCCGAGGCCCGCTCGCATGGTGAGGGCCTGCCCGTCCGGCTCGATGCCGAACACGGTCGCCAGCTCGACCTCGAGCACGTCGCAGACGAGCGAGACCGCGAACCAGAGCAGTCCGTCGAAGTCGCTCGAGGCCAGCGCACGTTGTCCGAGGCTCGCGACGGCGGCCTGCTGCCGGAGTCGACGCTCGAGCGTCTGCTCCGCGTCCGTGCCGGTGGCGTCACGTCCTGAATCCGTGCCCATCACTCCTTCATTGTCGGTCTGTCTGCGTCGGCGCAACACGGCAAAAACGTGGATGTCCGTCCCATTTTGGGTAATCGTGACACGCCGCACCGCCGATGGCGGCCGCACTCGCTTCGTCCCAGTGTGTGGCTATGTCCTCAGCGCTTGCCGGTCATTCGACCTCCCTCTCGCCATCGCCGCGTCTCGAGCTCGTCGCTCCGGCGCTCGACGACCGGCTCGCCGAGGCTGCGGCGCTCCTCGACGTCGGCGACGTCGCCTCGGCGCGACGAGCCTTCTCACGGGTCCTGGCGCTCGCCGACGCCGAGCGTGATGACCGGCTCCGCGCTGAGGCCCGGTTGGGCCTCGGCACCTGCTTCTACCACGACGGCGATCTCGCGGCGTCTGTCGAGACGCTCAGCTTGGCGCTCGTGCTCTGCCGCGAGTCCGCGCTCGGCACGCTGCTGCTCCAGGCGCGCATCCTCGACCGGCGCTCGCGCTGTCATCGCCGCGAGCGTCGTTGGGGCGCCGCCCGCGCAGACGTCGACGCTGCGCTGGCGCTGGTCGATCCGCTCCGCGAGCCGCTGCTCGCGGCCCGCCTCACCTTCCAGGCCTCGCTGATCGCGGAGCGCACCGGGCAGACGCTCGTTGCCCGCTGCCTCGCGGAACAGGCGCACGATCTCCTCGTCGGGCTCGGTGACCGGCGCGCGCTCGCTCGGGTGCTGAACAATCTCGGCGGCCTGAACCACCTGCTCGGGGACGACGAGCGCGCAGTGACGCTCCTCGAGCAGGCGTACACGGAGGCGGTCGCCGCCGGGAGTGAGCCCGATGCGGCCCAGGCTCTTTCCTCGCTCGCTCAGGTCGAGGTCGCGCTCGGGCTCTACGAGCAAGGAGCGAAGCGTGCGCGCAGGGCGATCGCGCTGCTCGAGGGCCGCGCCGATTTCGGCGACGAGCTCGGCAACGCCACCCTCGTCCTGGCCCGCGCCCTCCGGGCCGCCGGTCGTGGCGAGGAAGCCGCGCGCGAGGCGCAACGGGCAGGTGCCGCCTTCGGGCGGCTCGGCCACTCGAGCGCCGTCGCCGCAGCGCGTGTGCTCGAAGGCGACCTCGCCCGTGACGGCGGCGACACGGAGGCGGCCGCCCTGCACTACCGCGATGCCGTCGAGCGCCTCCAAGACTTCCGTTTCTGACCGCCCTCGATCAAGGACACCCACCACCATGCTGAATGCTCTCTCGCACGCTGCGATCGCCGCCTTCGAGCACGCACACGTCTTCGCCCGCGCCGGTCTCGCGGCGCTCGGCTTCTCGGACGGCTTCTAGCCCCTTCTAGCCGAGCAGCGACTGCCGAAGCGCCAGCGCGACCGCATGGGTGCGGGTGTCGGCGTCGAGCTTTCGCATCGCGTTGCGGATGTGCGCCCGCACGGTGTCCGGCGAGAGCACGAGTCGCGTCGCGATCTCCTCGTTCTTGAGGCCGTCGGCGAGCAACGCGAGCACCTCGCGCTCGCGCGGGCTGATCAGCGGGAGGCGGTGCGCCGCTTCGCGGCTCGCGAGCAGTCCGGCCATGACGGGGTCGACGTAGATGCCGCCGCCGGCGACCACCTCGATCGCCCGGACGAGGTCGTCGAGCGGCGCCTCTTTCAGGACGAAACCTCGCGCTCCCGCATCCAGCGCCTCGATCACGAGGGCGCGGTCGGCCGCCGCGGTGTAGAGGATGATCGGGACGCGGTCGCCGATCGCGCGCGCGACCTCGACGCCGGTAAGGCCCGGCATGCCCACGTCGACCACGGCGACGTCGGGTGGGTTCTGCTCCAGCTCCCGTAGAGCCTGCGTGCCGTCGCGAACCTGCGCGACGATGTCGATCCCCGCATCGACCAGGACGTGTGAGATCGAGTCGAGCACCGCCGGGTGGTCGTCAGCGATCAGACAGGTCACCGCTTTGCGCTCCATCACGTTTGTTTCCTCCTCCGACGTCACTGTCGTGCCGGTTTTCGCCTACGTCGTGTTCACAAACGAGGGACGGAGCATGACGATCGCGCCGATGTCCCGTAGCCGAAGTGTGCATCCTATTGGCACGCGCCAGGCCCGAAGCAAGAAGGGTGAAGCGCCTCCACTCGATCGCAGTCCTCATTGCAACGGCCGCCACCATCGCGCTGGCCGGTTTCACCGCCCCGGCGGACGCTGCCGGTGGCTCCTACAGCTTCGAGGGCGGCACCGTCGCCCAGCAGGCGACGGTGCGCGACGCGCTTCGCGCGAGCCTCTTTCCGTGGAGCATCGTGCCGCGGACGATCACCGTTCATATCGTCGACGGCCGCGACTCCTACGCGCTTCCGGGCCACGTCTGGCTCGACGGCGACCTGCTCCGCTCGGGCCGCTTCGCCTGGGGCGTCGTCCAACACGAGTTCGCCCATCAAGTCGACTTCTTCCTGCTCGACGGGCAGAATCGCGCTCGGTTCCTTGACGAGCTGGGAGGCAAGGCCTGGGGCACCGAGGTTCAGGGCCTCGCCCATGAGGACTACGGCTCCGAACGCTTCGCCTCGACGCTCGCCTGGGCGTACTGGCCGTCCGCGGAGAACGCAATGGCGCCGTCGTCGACCGGCAACGAGTCGGGCGCGATCCCCCCGGCCCGCTTCCGGGCCCTCCTCGGGCAGCTCCTCGGCGTGCCGCAGCCGGCTTTCCGCGCCCTCTCCGCCGCCCGCCGATAGCCGCCATCACGAAGCTTCCTGCCACCAGGTTTAGGTGTGCCATAATTTAGTTCGATGGCGTCGAAGGACGGAGCGATCTCGGCTGCAGTCGAGGATTACGCCAAGGCGATCTACGCGCTCGCCGAGCGCGGCGACGGGATCGTGACGACGAATGCGATCGCTGAGCGGCTCTCCGTGACGCCGGCGTCGGTCTCGGGGATGGTGCGCAAGCTCGCCGCGCTCGATCTCGTCACCCACGTGCGCTACCGCGGCGTTCGGCTCACGAAGCTGGGCGAGCGGGTGGCGCTCGAGGTGCTTCGCCACCATCGGCTGCTCGAGCTCTATCTCCACCGCACGCTCGACGTGCCGTGGGATCAGGTTCATCGCGAGGCGGAGGTGCTCGAGCACGTCCTGTCGGAGGAGCTCGAGGACCTGATCTCCGCCAAGCTCGGTGATCCTGACCTCGACCCCCATGGCGACCCGATCCCGACTCGCGACGGCGGTGTCGCGGCCGTCGCGACGCAGGGCCTCGACACGCTGGAGCTGGGCACAAGGGGCATCTTCGTGCGCGTCTCCGACTCCGACCCGGCCATGCTTCGCTACCTCGGCGAGCTCGGCATCGCTCCCGGTGACGCGTTCGAGGTGCTCGACCGCCAGCCGTTCGGCGGCCCGGTCTCGGTGCGCTTTGGCAGCAGCGTCCACGCGCTCGGCGAGCCGCTCGCCCGGGCGATGCGCGCGGAGGTGCGGGCGTCACCCAGCCGGTGAACGAGGGGGCGCCGCCGCCGCCGCTGAGCCCGCTCGACAGGATCTGGGCCCGCGGCCGCATTCGCCGCACGATCGCTCTGCTCGGGCCTGCGTTCGTCGCCACGATCGCGTACGTCGACCCGGGCAACTTCGCCACGAACGTCCAGGGCGGCGCGCGCTACGGCTACCTGCTCCTCTGGGTGATCCTCGGCGCGAACCTGATGGCGATGCTCGTGCA